>NZ_QEOB01000015.1:0-263430 GCF_003096875.1 Paraburkholderia unamae | reverse complement strand
GACCCATTGACGCATGCGATGCCAGCGCTGTGCGCCGAGCGTTTCTCCAGGTATGGCCACGCGCACAGAGCGAATACGCGGCTCATAACGCCGAAAGTGGTCCGCACCCGCGCTCGCGGCTTCGATAGGGATTGCCCCCACGGCGTATTCCAGGGCTTCCAGGTTATGTCGCACGAGACCGAGCCAGTCAGTCGCTGCCGCAACCTGTTCTCCAAAGAGGATTGCAGGGCGTCGCTCCTTGATGAGCCAGTACCACGAAGGCCAGAGGTGTCGCGGGTCATTAAACCCAAGTCCTTTGCCTGCGACGGAGAAAGGTTGACAAGGACAGGAACCGGTCCAAACAGGTCGGTCGTCCGGCCACCCGGCAACTCGAAGCGAGCGCGACCATCCTCCAAGGCCGGCGAAGAAATGGCACTGTGTGTATCCGCGAAGGTCATCAGGTCGGACATCTTCAATGCTCCTTTCATCAACGTCGCCGGGAGCGATGTGCCCGGCAGCTATCAGGTTGCGCAGCCACTGCGCGGCGTAGGGTTCGATCTCGTTGTAATACGCGGCCATGCCGTCTCTATGCCGTTACGGGTGGGGAGTCAGTCGCTCGAATCGACCGATAGGTTGATGCCACACTTCGAGCAGCGCGCCGGGTGCCAGCCGCGCATGCGTGATGAGGCGGTGCTTTGGTCTTCGACTTCGTGCTTGCAGATCGATACAACCCACGCCGACGGCATCGCAGCCTCGCGCTTGTAGTACGGCGTCGATTCCATTTCAAGAACTGCGGCGGCGAGATTTCCAGCGGGCTCGTTGCGTCGATGCACGGCTTTTACTGCCGCATCAATGACAGCCTCGCGGAGGTGCGACGGGTATTTATTGGCACCCCTCTCGTACACCAATGCGTGAGCTTGGCCGGTATATCCGCCGAACTGTGACGTATGCAGAAACAGGCGAGCCCATGACTTATGGTTGCCGTCACCGGGCTTTTTCACCCACGCGATACCTGGATAAGCCACCCATCCTGCGCACGCGGCGATGTTCGAAAGCGTGAGGTCGAGACGTGCCGGCTCAACGTGCTCCCAATCCAAAGCGCCTTGTGCGCGCGGCACGATATCCATCGCGTAATCAAAGACACCAGGTTTGCGCGGCGGCGGCAATTCAAGAGCGTCATCCGCATAGCCCATCGTCGTATTGCTGTTGTCGATGGGCGAGCAGCGATATCCGGCAGGACCCCACTTGTTGGCTTGGTAGCGCTCTCTCGTAATCAGAAAATCGCCAGTCGTTTTGTGACGGACGATTTGCGGGATGGCGAAGTCGCTCATGCTGTCTCACTCAATCGGTTGGGGTTAGGCGCAGTCTCCTGCGCCGTCTGCTGTCAGTGCGTCACTGCGCGCCGGCCGCGCTTCTTCTCGGGCGTCGGCTCGATGCGCGTCTCATCTTCCGCAAGGTCGGATCCCTCGAACGGATCGCGCTCATCGTCGCTTTCTTCTTCCTGCTGCCCGCTGAACAGATCGACCGGCTTGTCGGGCGGCGTGAGCGTCACGATCACTTCCTGTTGCAGGCGCGTGCAGATCTTGCCAAGGTCGTGCTCGTCCTTCGGATGAGCCGTCACCTTGAAGCCGATACCGACGCTGCCGCCTTCCTGCGCTACGAAGCGAATGTCCTTGATGCCGCATTCACCGAGTAGCACGTCTTCGGAGCCAGTCGCACCGATATGCACGCGCAGCAGATAGCCCTCGTACTTCCGGCTCCACGCATAATCGCGCATGAACGGAAAGCGCAGCTCGGTAAGCTCGTCGGACTCAAGCGGCAGATCGCCCGGCTTCGGCATCGGCTTGCGCCAGATCGACGGGCGCAGCGCGGTATCGAAGTGATCGAGCGCGGCGCTCGGCAGTACGACATAGAGACCGATGGAGAGCGCCGAAACGCGATCCTTGCCGTGCTTCTCCGATACCGGCGTCGTGCTGACGATCTTCGTGAGTTGGTCTGCGAGGCTGAACATGTGTGTGGCTTCCTTTATACGAAGTGCTTGTTGAAGATCGTTTCGAGCGCCGTGGCCTGTGCCTCGGTGATGGTGGTGAGCGAGTTGTTCGCGAGGCGGCGCTGCATGCTCTCGACGAAGCCCGTTTCCCAGTCGGTGAGGTCCTTCGTGCCGAGCAGGCCGGTCAGGCGCTCGACCATCGAGCGTGTGCTGTGGTGCTGCGCCATGTCAGGCCCCTAGAATCACTTCACGGCGGTCGTCTGCGGCCTGCTGGATCTTCACGTACTGCTCTTCGGGAAGGTCGCGCGCCGTATCCATCATGAGATCGAGTGCCTCTACGCTCGTCGCCTTCTGCACCTGGGCGAGCAGGTCGCCGTAGGAAACCATCGACTCTTCCTGCTGGGCGCGCTGGTCGGTTATTTCGCCAGTTACCAGGTCGGCGTGGTCTGATGCAGGAGATTCGTCGTCTTCCCTCACCACAACGAAATCGCCATCTATCGTCGCGTGCTTACCAGCATCAACGGCTTCGTCCACCTGGAGGGCGTTGTTCAGTTCGATCGACATCGGCAGATAGTTCGCCATGCGACGGATCAGCGTCTTGCGCACCATCTGCTCATAGTCCGTCACCCATGGGCCGCTGCCAGATGCCTTCGAGCGTGCGCGGACCTTCTCCACGTCGCTGATCGACATCCATTCGAGGTGATGGCCACCGTCCTTGAACTTGGCCACGCCGTAGACGAGACGCGCCTTCCCTCTATCGCCGTCGAGATACGGTTCGTGCACGAGGTTCGAATCGACGCCGAGCGTCAACTTGAACGTATCGTGCTCGTAGACGATGTTCGTCTCGATGCTGGTCACTTCACCGGAGCGCCGCGCGAGTGCGATCAACCCCTTGTAGCCAGGGATAAACTGCGCCTCCATCGTGTTTTTCTTGTTGTTGCGATAGGGCACGAGGTAGGCCTGACCCAGCACGCCGATCTCGAGGCCGAGCTGCGACGCCTGGATGATGCTGCCGAACACTGAGATTGCGTCGCACTTCTGGAGCGTCGGATTCTTCGCGAACTCCGTGCACGCGAGGCGGATCATGCGATCGGGGCTCATGTGCTTCGGCAGCGCCGCGGCGAGCTGGGCTTTCTGCTTTTCGAGGAAATTGCGGAACGCGACGACGGGATTCTGTTCCTTGCGGTCGGTCGCTACGGCTTTGAGTGCTGCGCTGCTCATGGTGGGATCGCTCCTTATTTGACGCGCATCACGCGCGTTTCGCTGGTCTTCTTGAAGGCCTCATAGAGGTCTGGATGTGCTGCCTTGAATGCGGTCTGGTCGAATCGGCTCGCGCTCTGGGCCTTCCATGTGACGACGGGCGCTCCCTTGATGGTCAGGATCGCGTGATCGGCCATGAAGACCTTGATGCGCTCCTCGGCCTCTTCAGCCTGCGCGCCAAGCTTCTTCAGGTCTTCCTTGAGGTTGCGCAGCCGAAACACGTCGGCCTCGATGGCATCGTTCGCTTCGATAGCCGTGCCGGCATCCTTCGCACCGTAGAGCGTCAGCACGTCAGAAACGGTCGTCGGCTCCGGCGCATCGTTGCGCTGCACGCGATCCCAGAAGGCGATTTCCTTCTCGCGGATTGCGGCGATCGTCTCGTTATCGCGCTCGACGCGGTACACGCGGAAATCGTCGGCACCGATCAGCACGCCGAACACGCACACTGGCGCGTTAGTCACCATCATTCCGTGCATGGCCTGAGCGGTGTAGTAGATGGGAATCTCGTCGGTCTGCTGCTCACCCCATTCCTTGGACTTGAAAGGCGAACTCGTCTTGATCTCGATGTTCTCGCCGCTCTGCGCTTCAGCGTCGATCTCAGCCGCGATGAACGGCAGTTCGCTATCCACATAACGCTGGCCGCGCCGCACAACCAGCAGGCCCGTTTCCTCCTGCAGGAGGTCGATCACATAAGGCTCCATGCGCTTGCCGCGCGTGAGAACCTTCACGCGGGCCGGATCGGTTTCCTCGACGCGCGGGCGGATTTTGTCGAAGAACACGTCGAGCTGCGTGCGCCACGGTGAGATGCCGAGGATTGCGGCGACATCCGAGCCGCCGAGGTACTTCGTGCGGTCGAGGACTAGGGTTTGTGGTGCATTCATGTTGCGTTACTCCCGTCAGGTTCTATGGATTTCGCCATACACCACATGCCCCGCGCTGCTCGGCTCGTGCGCCTGCAACCAGGCCGCGTAGAGCGTGAAGACGAGAAGCCAGCCGGCGAGGACGGCAAGTAAATGGCGCATGTCAGGCTCCGGTGGCTTTGGCGATGGCAGCGCGCGCTTCTTTGACAGCTTCCAGAGCGATGCCTCGGCTCTCCGGGTCGAAGATCATGCAGGAGGCCTGAAGCAATAACGCAGTGGTTTGCAGTGCTTCGAGCAGATCGGGCGCGGCGGCGATGAGGCGAGCGTTCGCTTTAACTTCCTCACCTGCGCCGTACGCGCATCCGATCGATGGGTCAATGGCAACCTGATTCAGGTATCCGGTAGGGCCACCGACGGACCACGGTCCCGGCGTAAATTTTTTCTCGTTCATCTCACGCTCCATTGCACGCTGACCACGCGATCACGATTCCGAGCCCGCACGCGAAGCCCCACGATGCGACGACCGCGATCACCTTGTGGATGCGCTCGACGCGCTTCAGGCGGTTGAGCATGTCGTTGTCGCCGTACGCGCGCCGCAACCCTTCGTCGGATATGCGAACGCTGATGCCCGGTTCTTTGTGGCGGATCATTTCAGGCTCCAGCTCAGTTGCGTAATGGCGTTCAGGAAAGGCTGGCCGACTACGATAATCAGGATTGCCGATGCAACGCAGCCACAGAAGAGCAGGCCCGCGAGGGCGGCGAGGATCATCTCGATTGCGTGCTTCATGGTCAGCACCAGATGACCGCGTCGTAGCTAACCGTGCGCCGGTACACGTTCTTGCCGAGCCACGGAACGAACGTGAACTCCATGTAGGCCGCAGCCAGCACGACGATGGAATAGCTCAGGTGGTTCATGACTGCACCTCCGGCACTGCGATAACTTCGTTGCCGATCGCCGATTCGAGCATTGCGCGTGCAATCAGGCATTGCGTCTGCGCCTGCGAACGCGGGATGAATTCATCCTTCGTCAGCACCAGTTCCGCAGCCTGAAGAGCCTTGATGGCGTCCACGATGTATTCGAGCTTTAGGACCATGGCTCAATGCTCCAGCGCATCAAGCGCGGTTTCGTCGATGCTGTGCTCGGCGCACTGGCGGTATCCCAGCGAGTCGTAGCCGTGGACCGTGCGGCGCTTGCACTCGCTGCACCAGGCGCGCGGCGCGGTCAGCTCAAGATCGGCGCCGAAGTAGTCAAGCTCGTCGGCGACTCTGGAATTGGCGGTATGCATCACACTCTCCATACCGGGCATCCCACCCGGAAAGGCCCTTCTAAAAGCCGGGCTGGCTTCGTACCGATCAGTCTCGGACCTGCACCCAGCCTTCGGGCGATTGCTCTTCGCGGATGCCGCGAATGTATTCGCCGGCGGGAAAGACGAACGTTCCGTGCGTGTCGTGACCGCGCTGGTGCACGAGCTTGCATTCCTCGTGCAGCGTGAGTTCGATGAACGTGTTGTTCGCCGCGTCGATGAGAGCCTGCGCGGCCTTGTCAATCTTCACGCCGACGCGCACGGGCTCGAGCACGTGATGGTGACCGCTTTCGCTGTGCCCGAGGATCATCTGGCCGTTTTCGAGCTTCATCGATTGCATGTTCTTGAGGCCAGAAATGCTCGTGAGAACAGACTTGGGTGCGTACTTCTTCATCCAGATCAGCACTTCGCCTTGCGCAACCGGGCGGCCTGACATGAACATCTCTTCGGTAAGGTGGATCATTGAAGTTCCTTGCGTTTAAGTTCTTGCGAACGGGATGAAATCCAGCGGGTCGCCAACACCGCGCCACCCGTTACCGCCCGCGTTCGCTTTCAGGGCGGTATTGAAACCCTTGTCGTTGACCGATTCTGCAAACCAGCGTCCCGTGCCGCAGCGATATTTGAGGAACCACTGTGCTGGCGCATCGGGGAGATCGACCTGGATCAGCGTGCCGATATGTGGCTCGTCTTCGTCGATCACCTTGGGGTTGAGTTCGGGGGATTCGAGTACGGTGCTCCAGCCCAAAATTTCGCAAGCTGCACGGCGTTGCTCAACGTTTGGCCAATTAAGGGCATCTGCCACCGTGATGCGCTTTTCAAGGATCCATTCGCGCGGCACTTCAACGCCATGCCAAAAAAATAATTCCCAACCATCGCGCCAGCGGTGCGAAGGGCCCGTCTCGCAATGCGGGCGGTTTTGCTCGTCCTTGAGAAGTACTTCGGGCCGATCGCTGACGATGCAGAACTCTTCGTGCATGATGCGAAAGCCGCCTTCGAGCGAGCACGCTTCCCACGCGCGATAGCGTTCGTGCGCGGGCAGCACGAGGCCCAGCACGTCACGATATGCAGTGAGGTAGCAATCCCACGCACTCCACATGTTTCCGCCCTGGTACATGCGATACCAGTTCTGCGCGCAGCGAAGCATAAAGAGCGGATCGACGCCGAACTCATCACCCAGCTGGCGAGCAAGCGAAGCGAAGTGATCCGGCAAGCTGTGCGTGGCGCTGTACGTGGCGCTGTCCGTGGCGCTGGCCGTGGCGCTGTCCGTGGCGTTGGCCGTGGCGCTGTCCGTGGCGCTGAGCGTGGCGCTGTACGTGGCGCTGTCCGTGGCGCTGCGCGTGGCGCTGTCCGTGGCGCTGCGCGTGGCGCTGTACGTGGCGCTGTCCGTGGCGCTGCGCGTGGCGCTGTACGTGGCGCTGCGCGTGGCGCTGGCCGTGGCGCTGTCCGTGGCGCTGGCCGTGGCGCTGGCCGTGGCGCTGAGCGTGGCGCTGTGCGTGGCGCTGTCCGTGGCGCTGAGCGTGGCGCTGTGCGTGGCGCTGTGCGTGGCGCTGTCCGTGGCGCTGAGCGTGGCGCTGGCCGTGGCGCTGGCCGTGGCGCTGAGCGTGGCGCTGTGCGTGGCGCTGTCCGTGGCGCTGAGCGTGGCGCTGTGCGTGGCGCTGAGCGTGGCGCTGTGCGTGGCGCTGTGCGTGGCGCTGTCCGTGGCGCTGAGCGTGGCGCTGTCCGTGGCGCTGAGCGTGACGCTGGCCGTGGCGCTGCGCGTGACGCTGGCCGTGGCGCTGAGCGTGGCGCTGTCCGTGGCGCTGAGCGTGGCGCTGTGCGTGGCGCTGTCCGTGGCGCTGTCCGTGGCGCTGAGCGTGGCGCTGTCCGTGGCGCTGGCCGTGGCGCTGTCCGTGGCGCTGAGCGTGGCGCTGAGCGTGGCGCTGAGCGTGGCGCTGTGCGTGGCGCTGGCCGTGGCGCTGTCCGTGGCGCTGAGCGTGGCGCTGCGCGTGGCGCTGTCCGTGGCGCTGGCCGTGGCGCTGCGCGTGGCGCTGTACGTGGCGCTGTACGTGGCGCTGCGCGTGGCGCTGTCCGTGGCGAGCCGGTCATTGAGCGCCTTCGCGTGGTTCTTTCGTGCCCACCAGATCGCTGCTGAAAAGCCACCTGCGAACGCCATCACGATCGGGCTCGGCACGATCACCACGCGCGGGCACTTGAGCCCGGCGGCTTCGTAGAGCGCGTGAATTGCGGGGACGAGGCGGTTCGGCTCAACGGGCGCGGTGCTCATCGCGTTGGCAATCCACTTCGCGGCGTGCGCGTCGAGGCGCACTTTCTCTTCGGGGGTGATGCCGCCAAGTACTTTCGACGGGGTGCGGATGATCTTGCTCATGTGGCCTCGCTTGGGTGGGTGATCGCGAGGACCTTGCCTCGCTGCGCGTGATGCGCTGTTGAGTGCTAGGCGTATCGCGCTCTAGCACCGTATGGCTAGAGTCTAGCACTGCGAGGGAGGATGTCAAGCACTATGGTGCTAGATTGATGGCGAAAGAAAGCCGCCCTCAGGCGGCATATATGGCTAGCTTAGGATTAGGGGTTTTTACACTCAACGACCATTGAGCGTTCCATTGTCGATCCGCCGCCCCAGCCGTTGCTGGTGCCGCCGAAGACGGCGCCGCTCTCGCCATTGCGGTCGATCACGCTGTAGCCATGCGCGCCGCATAGCTCACCAGCTTTCGAGAAGCACTTATCCCAGCCGCGTGCCATGCCGCTGCAATTCAGCGTGTAGGCCTTCTGTCCGTCCGGCGCATAACTCTCGTGAACTGTCGCGCAGGCTGCTAGCAGGCAAGGAAGTGCAATAAGAATTGGTCTCATATCTCGGCTTCCGTATGCGTTTTGAGTGGGAACTGGATGATCTTTGCTGTCGTCCTGTACGGAGGTGCTCTTATCCTGCCTTCCGACGTTCCGACTCCCATCGTTCGTGTTCGATGCTCAAAGCCTTCTTGACGGCCTCTTCGACCGCTTTCTCAACGACCTTCTCGATTATCTGATCGAAATTGGCCGTAGCTATTTTTGCATTTCGTGCTGCACCCCCGGAGAGTTGCCGCGGTCGATCCCTCGCTGAGGGTACGGCGATCAGGTTGCGGCGCACCTTTTGTTGCTGCACAGGAGCTTCGGTAGCTTGGTGGGACTCACGGCCAAGGTTCGGCGCCAGTAACTGCCATGCCTCGACCTTAAAGAAGCGGGCAATGTCTTCAAGCGTTTCGATCGTGGGATTGCCCGTCCCGTACTTGATGCGACCCAGACTCCCATCAGCAACCTTGATTTGCTTCGAAAGGTTCAGGCGTGAGATGTCCGGCCTCGATTCGAGGAGCGTCGTCAGGTTGTCCGACAGTACTTTTTTCATATCTAGCATGATCCTGCCAGTCTATTGACTTGCTCTAGCCATGTGCTGCTTGAATATCTAGCCACATGGTGCTAGATTTGAGGGGAAGCCAATCCAAAGGATTTCCCCATGTCTCTTGTCCTCTCGGTTCGTGCCGAACTTAACGCCCGGAAGGGCGAGTGGCCGGCCATCTGCAAACGCACGGGCCTGTCCTACTGGTGGCTCATCAAATACGCGCAAGGCCGCATTGATAACCCCGGCGTGCTCAAGCTCGAGAAGCTGATGGAGCACTTCGAATCAAATCCGCGCGAGCACACGGAGGCGGCATGACGCCCGCGACGCCTGAAAGGTTGAGAGAGCGGCGGCGGAAAAGATCCGCCAGGCGGCATAGCGAAGTGGCCTTTTCTGAGGTTGTTCGCCAGATAGGCCACATCGTCCGTTCGCAACTCAAAAAGCCTTCCGAAGCTCCTGGATCAAATCCTCCAGAGCCGGAAGGCGTTGCTTGAGATGAGCAGCTGTCCAGATGGCGTAGTTGGCCTCCAAGTCGGAAGCGACATCGCCTATCTGAACAACGCCTTTTTTGTGAAGCGTTTGCACAAGTGAGAAGTACGCCATGACAAGCGCTGGCAGTTGATCGTCCATAGGAGCCTCCTTTCAGGTCCGGATTGATGCTGGGGAGCGGACATCTTGACATGACTGGAGGCTCCTAACTTTTTTGGTGGCGTCGGCAACGGCGCCTTTATTTGGCGCGGTACTCAACCGGTGATTCAACCGGTAATCCGATGAAATTTCCCTAAGAAGGCAACGAAATGAACGAACTGGGGCTAGTCGGAGGCGCGGTGAATGGGCCCGCGTTCCTTCCGAACGAGGTAGTAGCGAAGTGCAGGACATATCGCGAGATCGTGCGGCTGTCGTGGGCCCATCGCCGGATTCACGCGATGACGAAGCTTCGACTCGCCGAGTGCATCGAGTGTTATCCGTCGCACGTTTCGGACTATTTGCACGCAGATGACAGGCCCGCGCGGCGTGATCTGCCTGCAAAGCGCCTGAATGCCTGGGCGGCAACGGTGGGCAACTGGGGTGTTCAGCAGTGGCTGGCGCGTCAGGCGGGGCTCACGTACATGGAAGAAGTGATTGCACAGAGGGCTGCGTGATGACGTTCTACGACTGGATAGACCTCTATTTCCTCGGCGTGCTGTGCGTCGCGTTTGCATGCCCGTGGTGGATGGTGCGGCCATGACCGATGCAGAACGCGAAGAACGGATTCGGGATCTCGGGCAGCAGATCAACGAATCCTGGGAGCCGGATGAACTCCGGTCGCTCTGGACGGAAATGCGCGGCCTCATCATGCAGCGCTCGCAGGCACAGATCCATGCCATGGAAGTGGCGCAGGGGCTGAAATGAAGACGCTGCTTAAGCGTGTCGTGATGTGGTCGTACTGCCGCGGGCTGATTTGCGCAAAGACGGTCACGCGCGTTTTTGAGTGGTTTGGGTTGGCGGAGCACTGATGAACTATTACGAGCGCTATTGCGGCGATTACGCAAAAAAGACTGCGAGATTGACGCTGGTTCAGCACGGCGCGTACACGCTTTTGCTCGACGAATATTACTCGACCGAGCAACCTCTTTCTGACGACTTCGAAGAGCTGTACCGCGTGTGCCGCGCAATGTCCAAGGCTGAGCAGGATGCCGTGAGATTCGTCGCCGATCGTTTCTTCCCGATTGGACCGGATGGCTTGCGCCACAACGAGCGCGCCGACGAAATGATTGCGAAGGCTCGCCCAAAAATGGAGGCGGCGAAGGCAAACGGGAAGAAGGGCGGCAGGCCTCGTAAAAACCCAGAGGGTTCTGGAAATGGAAACCCAGACGAAACCCAAGCAAAACCCAGTGGGAAACCTACTGGGTTTTCAAATCAAAACCCAGAAGAAACCCAGGTCGAAACCACGCGCGCGCGTTCCCCAACCCCAACCCCAGAAGAACCTACAGAAGCTAAAGCTTCTGACGCTGACGCGTCGCCTGATCCGAAATCCGTGATCTGGAAACTCGGCGTGCAGTTGCTCAAGGGCGCGGGCGACAGCGAAGCCAACGCGAGATCGTTCCTCGGCAAGCATGCCAAGGGGGATGAAACGAAGTTGGCCGAGGTGATCGGGCATCTGGCGGCGAATCCGAAGATCGAACCCAAGGCGTACATCGTCGCGGCGATGGCACCTGAAAAACCGGAGTTGGCATTTTGAAAACCCTCATCGACTACGGCATTGACGTCGCCGGAAAGCATGGCGTCGAAGTGAAAACGACGTGCCCGCAATGCTCGTCGTCGCGGAAGAAAAAGAACTATCCGTGCCTGAACGTCAACACGGAAAAGGGCGTCTGGAACTGCTGGCACTGCGGCTGGAGCGGCACGCTTCAGGGCGGCGAATGGCAGAAGCCTGAGATCCGCAAGGTCTACTCGAAACCGGTGTTCGCGCCCGTCGAGAAGCCGAGCGAGGGCCTGGGTGCGTGGTTCGCAAAGCGCGGGATCAGCGCCGAAGTGCTCCAGCGCAATCGAATCTCCAGCGGCGAAGCGTACTTCCCGCAGGTCGAGGAAGAGCGCAACTGCATCATGTTCCCGTACTACCGCGGCGCCGAGGTGGTGAACGTGAAGTACCGGACGAAGGACAAGCTCTTCCGCATGTCGGCCGGCGCCGAGCGAATCCTGTACGGCGTCAACGACATCAGCACGGAAGCGCTCGTGTGGGTGGAGGGCGAAATCGACAAGCTGTCGGTCGAGATGGCTGGCTCGATGAGCTGCGTGTCTGTGCCGGATGGTGCGCCAGCCCCGGATTCGAAGTCGTACAGCAACAAGTTCGATTTCCTGAACGAGAAGATCCTGGCGGACGTGAAGTACCACATCATCGCGGTCGATAACGATGCCCCTGGTGTGCGGTTGCAGGAGGAACTGGTGCGTCGGCTGGGTCGGGAAAAGTGCCTCGTGGTGGTGTGGCCCGAAGATTGCAAGGACGCTAACGAAGTCCTCATGACGCATGGCGCAGAAGTTCTGGGCGATTGCATTGCGAACGCCCGGCGTCTGCCGATCGAGGGGACGTACCAGGTCGAAGATTTCCGCGCCACCCTGCGCGACCGTTTCCAGTACGGCGCGCCGAAGGGCACCTCGTCTGGCTGGAAGGGGCTCGATCCGTTCTACAACGTCATGACCGGCGAATGGACGCTCGTCACCGGTATTCCAGGCTCGGGCAAGAGCGAATGGCTCGACGCACTGACCGTGAATCTCGCGCGAGATCACGGATGGACCTTCGGGATTTTCTCGCCGGAGAATCAGCCGCTCGAATATCACGTGGACAAGATCGCGGAAAAATTCGTTGGCAAGTCCGTCGAAAAGGGTGCGGCCGACCGGATGACCGATGCCGAGCACGAAGACGCGATGGACTGGGTGAACGACCATTACACATTCATTCTGCCCGAGCTGCCGACTGTGGACGGCTTGCTTGAGACGGCGCAGGCGCTCGTCCTGAGCCGCGGCATCCGTGGGCTCGTGATCGATCCGTGGAACGAAATCGACCATTCGCGCGCGGCGGCGATCAGCGAAACCGAGCACATCTCCCAGTGCCTGTCGAAGATCCGCCAGTTCGCGCGGAACAACGGCATGCATGTCTGGGTGGTTGCTCACCCACGGATCATGCGCAAGGAAGAGGGCAAATATCCGGTGCCGACTCCTTACGACGTCGCTGGCTCGGCTCACTGGCGCAACAAGGCCGACAACTGCATCACCGTGCACTGGGATCAGGTGAAGGGCGGCGAAACGGTCCAGATCCACATCCAGAAGGTTCGCAAGAAGCAGAACGGGCGCATCGGTCTCGTCGAGCTGAACTATGACAAGGCGACCGGCCAGTATTCGAGCGAGCCGAACTATTACCCCAAGATCGTTGACCGCAAGACGCGGGAGGCAGCATGAACGAATGGTTTAGCGGGAACGAGCAGGTTCCATCCTGCGGCGACGACGAACCGCGTGTATGCCTGGTGGTACTCGCCGGCGGCGATATAACGCTCGCGAAATATGCGGAACCGAAGAACTCACGTCCGTATTGGACGGTGGATGGCGAGGTTACCCATTGGATGTATGTGCCAGAACTTCCCGACGAGGCGAAGCAATGACAGTCACCGCCACACGCGCGTGCGCGACCGACGCACGCCACGACCAGGCGCGAGCCATCAGGGAGCACCACGAGAAGCGCGAGCAAGCGCCGAAGGAGAGCGCACGCGACGCCCGCCTGCGCATGCAGATCGAGCGCGAGCGGAAGGAAAGGCCGATGACAGGAGGGAAGTGATGCTGATCGCCGGAATCGACCCAGGCCTGACTGGCGCCGTCGCTTTCATGGACCAGAACGGCTTGCGCTTCGTATTCGACCTACCGACGAAGCCGCGCCCGAATATCGGCCCGGATGCACGCGTGAAGCGCCAATGCGACGGTCACGCCCTGTCTGTGCTCCTGCAAACGCACGCAGACCCGCGAGAACGGCTGCTGGTGGTCCTCGAAGACGTGCGCATGATGGGCGGCAAGAACAACGCCATGCAAGCCCAGGAAGCGCTCATACACACGCGTGGCGTCATCGAGGGTGTGCTGGGTGCAAAAGGCTATGACGTGGCAATCGTCGCGCCGCGCACATGGAAGCGGTTTTACGGGCTCGGCTCGGACAAGGCGGAATGCCTCACGACCGCGCGCACGCTGTTCGGCAACGACTACCTGGCCCGCGCGAAGGATCACAACCGCGCCGAAGCGATGCTCATCGCCCGCTATGGCCAGCGCACTCTCACCTGACATCAACCAACCGGAGAAACGGAAATGCCGCTCCTTGAAGACCCCACAGTGATGTTCATGATCGGGATGGTAGTCGGCGCTGGCGCAATGCTCGCTGGCTTCCTGGTGGGCGGTAGCTCATGAGCCCTATCGACCCGCGCACGCGCGACAACCCGGAGGCGGCGATGGTGCACGCGCCTTCGGCAGCGTTCTTCGACCATCCACACATATGGACTGACGTAGCCCCACGCGTCGGCTGGAATCCCGAGGAAGGCTGGCGCTCGGCTGAGTCGCTGCCCGGCTTCGACAGCGAGGCGCATCGGGCGTTTATGCGCTCGTTGGGATAACGGGGAACCTATGGATCGCATCGACGAACTGCTGTGCGACTGGTGGGAATGGAGTCAAGGCTTCAATCCCGGGACCGGCTATCAGGGATTCGACAGCACGACTGCGCAATACCGATCGAGCCGTCAATGGATGGACTTTGACGATCTCGACGCCGAGGTAGAGCAGTCGCTCAAGAAGGCGCACGGTAAAGCCATCGAGCCGATGATTCTCAAGCTCGACCTGCGCGCGCGGATCGCTGTCAACACGCAGATGCGAAACTTCGCGAGCGGGGCCGCATCATGGTCCAGTGTGCGCGTGGAAAACCTCGAGGGGGAATATGCACGTGCCAAGGACATTTTGTGCCCGCAGATGGTCGCTGCCGGGCTGCTCGATAAATCGGCTTGTAAACCCGCTGAAAATGTTCTAACATGCGCGCAGTTGGGATAATTGTCCCCAAAAAAGCCCGTCCGGTCGAAAGCCGCGCGGGCTTTTTGCTTTTGCGCATGCCGATTCGGGCCCGGTGTGGCGCCCGTCGCAGTCGAGGCGGGATACCAGTCGGCAGCCGCAAAAGCAAATCTCACCGTGTCTCCAGCTCAGCGGCGTGGGGTCGCTGAGTTTCGCCCAGCCTGCCATCCCGGCGCGCTGGGTTTTTTATTTGAGGTGTCGCAATGGCCGTCCTGACCACCAAGCAGCGCAAGGCTATGCCAGCCAAGGAATTTGCAGGCGGCAAGGGAGGGAAGGCTGGCGATACCGGGCGCTTCCCGCTCAACGACAAGGCGCACATCAAGGCGGCCGAGTCGTACGAGCGTTTCGCCACGCCGGCGGAGAAGGTCAAGATCGACGCCGCGGCGAACAAGGCGTTCCCGTCTCGCGGCGAGCGCACCGAGACGAACAAGCGCACGAGCGAAGTGCGCCATCCGCAATCGCACGGTGAATGGGAAAACCTCGGGAAGTGACATGCTCGTGCCTTACCTCGCAGGCGGGATCGTGCTGGGGTGGGCAATTGGCTTCGTCGTGGGCTCAATCATCAGCTATCTCCTCGCACTCGCACTGAGAGGCATCGTCAAACTCGTCGGAATGTTCCGGCGCTAACTTCTGGAGCGCTACCCGAAAGGGCGCGGCGAAAGATGACAAAAATGTACTTTGTGCCCGAAGAACATCGGGACGCCATGATGAGCGTCCTCAAGAAGATCGAAGGAAAGAAACAACCCGGCGCTGTGTTCTTCGTAACGCCAGAGGAAATGTGGGCGTTGCAGGCCTCTCACGTTATCGACGTCCCGGAAGCCGCAGAGGTGGCAAATGGCCGCTCGACTGCGTAAGACTCACCAGGACGACGTAAGGGCAAAGATTCAGGCAAGTCAGCTTGTAAATGTCTTGCAGGATCATGCACTTGGAAAAACGCCTGATATATCTGCGAGCCGCCTGAAAGCGATCGAGATTCTGTTGCGCAAGAGCGTGCCGGATTTGAGCGCGGTCGAGCTCTCGACTGATCCCGACGCGCCGCTCGTTGTGACGAACGTCAAGCTTACGGCGCTCGAATGACGACAGCGCAGATCGCGCTTCCGAAGAAGCTGATACCGCTGTTCGACGGCGATGCAGACGTTCGGGCATCGTGGGGCGGCCGGGGAAGCGGCAAGACGCGCAGCTTCGCCAAGATGATTGCGGTCCGCGGCTACATGTTCGGCATGTCTGGCGTGACCGGCATTCTGCTCTGTGCGCGCCAGTTCATGAATTCGCTGTCGGACTCGTCGCTCGAAGAGTGCAAGCGCGCGATCGAGGATGAAGCGTGGCTCGCCGCGTACTACGAGATCGGTGACAACTACATCAAGAGCCGCGACGGGCGCATTGCGTTCGTGTTCGCCGGCCTCGATCGCAATATCGCGTCGATCAAGTCGAAAGGCCGTATTCTCGTGTGCTGGGTGGACGAGGCCGAGCCGGTCACGGAGGAAGCCTGGACCACGCTGATTCCGACGCTGCGCGAGGAAGGCGAGGGCTGGAACGCTGAACTGTGGGTGACGTGGAACCCGAAACGCAAGTCAGCCCCCGTCGAGCGGCGCTTTCGGGCAAGCAACGATCCCCGCTACAAGGGCGTCGAACTCAACTGGCGCGACAACCCGAAGTTCCCGGCCAAGCTGGAGCGTGACCGGCAGCGCGACAAGGAAGAGCGCCCCGAGCAATACGACCACATCTGGGAGGGCGGCTACGTGACCGCGCTCGAAGGCGCGTACTACGCGAAGCACCTCCAGAAGGCGAAAGAGGAAGGACGCATCGGCTTTTTCCCGGCTGATCCGCTGATGACGATCCGCCTGATTGCAGACATCGGCGGCACGGGTGCCAAGGCTGACAACTTCGTGTTCTGGGCGATGCAGTTCATCGGTCGCGAAATCCGCGTGGTGAACCATCACGAGGCGCAGGGGCAGCCGATCGACTATCACCTTGCCTGGTGTCGCCAGCAGGGATACGAGCCGTCCAGAGCGCAGATATGGCTTCCGCACGACGGCGAGACACAGGATACGGTCTATGACGTGTCGTATGAGTCGGCGCTGAGAAAGGCCGGCTACAAGGTCACTGTGGTCCCGAATCAGGGCAAAGGCGCTGCGATGGCGCGTATCGAGCGCACTCGAATCGTTTTCCCGCAGATCCGTTTCAACGAGGTGACCACCGAAGCAGGACGGCTGGCGCTCGGCTGGTATCACGAGAAGCGTGACCTTGACCGGGGAATTGGCCTCGGCCCCGACCACGACTGGTCGTCGCACTCGTCGGATGCGTTCGGTCTGGGCTGTCTCGTATGGGAAGAGCCCAAGGTAATGAAGCCGCTTGAATATGGCAAGTTGCCGATTGTTTGAGCAGTCTTATCTAACGTCAACCGATCCACAAGAAAGGATTTTCCTCTTGAGCACTCAACCGAAAGCGCCGTCTCTTGACCAGCGAGTGAATGAGTTCGCCGGTATGAGTCGCGTTCAGTGGCTCACATACATCGCGCAGCTCGAACAGTGCATCGCCAAACTCGAGCTTCGCATTGAGCGGCTGGAACAGGCGCGCAAACCCGGCCCGAAGCCCAAGGATGCCAACAATGGCTGAAGCCAAGCGCATGACCGACGCCGAGTTGCTTGCCCAGATCGGGATGTACGAGAAAGCGGCGCTCGGCTCGTCTGTCTCTGTCGGGCCCACCGTCGGCGGTAGCGTCACGTCCACGTCGAGCCAGATGACGACGCTGGAAATCGACCGCTACAACGCGCTGAACGCTTACTTCGCTCGCCCGCTCGGCAACGAGATCGCGGACCGCTCACAGATTGTGATGCCTGAGTTGCGCGATACCGTCGAATGGATCATGCCGACGCTGATGGAGATCTTCGTTGGTTCGGGCAAGCCGGTGCAGTTCGATCCGCAGACGCCGCAGGACGAAGACCAGGCCGAGATCGAGACGGAAGTCGTGAACTACGTGTTCATGAAGCAGAACCCCGGCTTCTTCATCCTGCACGACTTCTTCAAGGACGCTCTGCTGCTGCGCAACGGCTACATTTCGAGCTACTGGCTCAAGAAGCGCAAGACGAGCGTCGAGAATTACTCGGGCCTCAATGAGGTCGAAGTCACGATGCTCATGCGTGACGCGGCGCAGAAGAAAGACGAGATCGAGATCCTTGAGCAGAAAGAGGATGTCGTTGTTGTCATGGACCCGATGCTCGGGCCGCAGCAGCAAACCACGTTCGATCTGAAGATCCGCCGTACGCGTCAGGTCGGTAAGGCTCAGGTTGAGTGCGTGCCGCCCGAAGAGATGCGCGTTTCTCCGCAGGCGCGCAGCGGTCTGGAAGGCTCTCCGTTCGTTGAGCACGAGTGCAAGAAGGCGCGCTCCGAACTGATCGAGATGGGCTTCGACCGCGCCAGGGTGGACGCGATCACGCGCGCGACGCCTGATTGGCTTGACCTGATTGCGCTGGCTCGTGACGAAGTGACAGACCAGCTTGGCGAGGAAGAGCCGAGCGACCCGGCCAGCCAGCTTGTATCGCTGCGCACCGTGTTTATCCGCATCGACTACGACGGCGACGGGATTGCAGAGCTTCGGCGCGTGATGGTCGGCGGCGAGCAGATCCTCGACAACGATGAGGTCGAGGAACTGAGCTTCACGTCGTGCTCCGCTGTGCGCATGCCGCACCGGCACGTGGGCATCAGCTACTACGACCTGCTCTACGATCTTCAGGTGATCAAGACGACGCTCTTCCGCCAGGCGCTCGACAACCTGTACATCTCGAACAATCAGGGCTACGCGGTTGACTGGCAGAAGGTCAACATGGGCGATCTGCTCACGTCGCGCCCTGGCCGGATTGTCCGCACCGACGGCGCACCGGAAGGCGTGATCATGCCGCTATCCACCCCGTCGAACATGATGAGCCAGGTCGTGCCGGCGCTCGAATACTGCGACTTGCAGCGCGAGATGCGAACCGGCATCGGCAAGGACACGATGGGCGTCGATGCTGACGCGTTGCAGGACGTCACGAAGGGCGGCCAGTTGGCCTCGATGTCCGCCGCGGCGAAGAAGACGCAGTTGCTTGCGCGCCTGCTCGCAGAAGGCGTCAAGGACACGTTCCAGAAGATCCACAACCTTCTCCGGCGTCATCAGGACGAAGAGATGGTCGTGCAGTTGACCAACCGCAAGTGGATCAACGTCAACCCGGCTGAGTGGCGCGAGCGCACCGAACTGCTGATCAACGTTGGCCTCGGCTCTGGTACGCGTGAAGATGCGCGCGCGAACGTGATGCTGCTCGGGCAGGCGCAGAAGGAACTGGCGCCGTTCGGTCTGGTCGGCCCGAAGCAGGCATTCAACACGTTCAAGAAGGTCTGCCATCTGCTCGGCGAGGAAAACCCGGACCAGTACGCGATGGACCCGGATTCGCAGGAGTTCCAGCAGTACCAGCAGGCGCACAAGCCGCAGCCCGATCCGCACGTGCAGGTCGCGCAGATCAAGGAACAAGGGGCCATGCAGCGCGCGCAGCTCGACGCGCACACGGCCCAGATGCAGACGCAGAGCCAACAGGCTTCGGACAACGCACATCTTCAATCGCAGCTCGTACAGGCACAGGCTGGCGAGCGCTCGGCTCAACTCAAGGCTCAGGCCGAGATCATTCACGCGGCGCAGCAGGGTCATCAGGATCGCGGCGTCGAACTGGCCAACATGCAGTCGCAGGAATGGCAGACGCTGGTCAAGGTCATCGGCTCTATCGTCGCCAGCCAGTTGAAGCAGAACGCGCAGGCCGACGCCGGCCAGATGATCAACCAGGACGTGAGCGAGGTTCAGCGTGGCGCCTGAAGAAGAAATCGTTCTCGGCGGCCGTGCCGCTGAAGTACTGGACTCGACCGTGTTCCTGAACGCGAAGAAGGCCGTCACGGAAGGCATCCAGCGCCAGATGCGCGCCGTTCCGCTCTCCGACCAGACGATGCACACGCGCCTGATCGTGGCGCTCCAGGTGTGGGACCAGCTTGAGAAGTATCTTGAGAACATCAAGCAGACGGGCGAAATCCGCCAGTTTGAGATCACGCAGGAAGAGGAGCGTAAGCGGCGCTTTGCGCTGTTTCAGTTCGGCAACTAGGCAGCATCCATCCAAGACAAGGGCTCACATCGGTGGGCCCTTTTTCATTTGAGGCCACGAAATGAGCGACGTACAAGCGACCACCCAGACGGGCGCCGCAGCACCTTCCCTCACGACTGAAGACGCGTTCCAGCGCTTCTTCGACGCCGGCGGTCTGAACGATGATCCGCCGCGTCAGGATGACGCCTCGCAGAATGCCGCTCAGACGCAGCAGGAAGGCGCACAGCAGGCCGCGCAGCTCGATCAAGGCCAACAGACGCAGCAGCAGGACGCGAGCCAGCAGCAGGACGATACGCCGACGTATGCCAGCCTCAGCGAACTGCTGAGCGCGCACAAGATCGACCCGGAGTCGGCCAAAGCGCTCCACGTGACCACGAAGATTGACGGCGTCGAAAGCCAAGTCCCGCTCGCCGAAATCATCGAGAGCTTCCAGCTCAAGGGCCACGTCAACAACAAGAGCATCGAGCTTTCGAACCAGCGCACCGCTTTCGAGCAGGAGCGCCAGGCCGTTCGCACGATGTTCCAGCAGCAGCTTCAGCAGAATCAGGCGCTGGGCAACCTTGCGCACAACATGCTGATGCAGGACTTCCAGCGCATCGACTGGAACGGTCTGCGCCAGAACAACCCGGCTGAGTTTGCCGCGCTTCAGACGGAGTTCCAGCAGCGTCAGGCTGGGATTCAGAACTACATGCAGCAGGTCAATCAGCAGGCCGCGCATGAGGAACAGCAGCGCCAGCATGCGCTATCGCAGTCGCTGGCCGGCGAGCAGGAAAAGTTAATGAACGCGATTCCCGCATGGCGCGACGAGAAGGTTGCTGCCGCGGATCGCCAGAAGATTGCCACGTACGCCCGCGAACGCGGATTCCAGGACGCCGAGCTAGGCCAGATTTACGACCACCGCTACATGCTGATTCTGCGTGATGCGGCGTTGTATCGGGAACTCCAAGCGTCCAGTCCGCAAGTTCTGAAACAGGTTCGGCAAGCGCCTCCTATGGCCGCCCCGGGATCTCGGCAAGACGTGAACCCACGCGAAGCGCAACGCAAGAACGTTATCGAGCGCTTCAACCGAAATCCTCGCGATTCGGACGCCCAACTGGCTGCGTTCGAATTCCTCGCGAACCAGTAAGGAGTAGCGATCATGGCAGTCCCCAGCGGTACTTTCCAGACGTACACGCAAACGAACATTCGGGAAGACCTCTCGAATCTCATCTTCAACGTCGATCCGTACAAGACCCCGGTCTTGAACATGGCGAAGAAGACGAAAGCCACCCAGCGCAACCACGAATGGGATACCGATTCGCTGGCCGCGCAAAACCTGTCCAACGCGCAGGTTGAAGGCGACACGCCGGCCACGTATCTCACCCTCACGCCGACCGCGCGTATGGGCAACTACGTGCAGACGTCCAACAAGCCCGTCAGCATCTCGGGTCTGTCGCAAGCGGTCGTGGCCGCCGGCGGCTCGAACAAGATGGGCTATCAGCTCCTGAAGAAGTCGAAGGAACTGAAGCGCGACATCGAGGGCATTCTGACCTACAACCATGCCAAGTCGATCGGCAATTCCACGACGGCATCGACGACGGCGGGACTGCCGGCGTGGCTCTACACCAACACGGTATTCCAGACGGGCGGCTCGCCTTCGGGTGCCAATCCGTCGTTGAACGCCAACGGCTGGACGGACGGCACCTCGACGCGCACGTACAACAGCGTGACCGCGGCCATCACCGAAGCGCAGGTGAAGCAGGTTCTGCAATCGATCTACAAGAATTCGGGCGATTGCCCCGAATACGCGATCGTGTCGCCGGCGAACAAGCAGAACATCTCGGCCTTCACCGGTCCGGGCACCCGCTTCATCGAAGTGGAAGACAAGACGCTGCAAACGGCGGTCGATGTCTACAGCTCGGATTTCGGCGACGTGAAGATCATCCCCGACATCTTCCTGGCTCAGTCGAAGGACTGCTTCTTCATCAACCCGGACTACATCCGCGTCGCGTATCTGCGCCCGTTCCAGACCATCCCGCTCGCGAAGGTCGGTGACAGCGACCAGAAGCTGTTGCTCGTGGACTACGCACTCGAAGTGGGCAACGAGCACGCGCACGGCCTGTTGACGGATACGACGGGCTGATCGTTTCACCTGAGAGGCAGTGTTTGGGGCGGCTTTCGGGTCGCCCCTTTTCTTTTTGAGGAAGCGAAATGTCCTGGACACCTCTCAGCCCGTGGCGGCCGATCCCCGGCACTGGCCAGAATCTCGCCATTGGCGCAGCGTCGGTTTCATCGACTGCGTTCAATCAATACACGCAGGCCGTTCAGATCTCCGCTATCGGCGGCAACTGTCACGTTCAGGTCGGCCAGTCTCCGACAGCTGTCGCAACGGACATGTTGGTCAAGGCCACCGATCAGCCTTACATCGTGCGCGTGGAAAACGGCGCAAAGATCGCCGTGATTCAGGACGGCTCGTCCACAGGCACCTTGAACGTAATCGAAGTGACACATTAGCCATGAAAACGACCGCGATCGACGACGGCGAAAAGGTCCACTTCAAGTACGAAGAGGATGTCGAGGACGTTCTGAACTATGCCCACGACAAGCGCGTGCAGGAAGGCGAATTCGAAAAGATGGGCGAGTTCAAGCAGATCATGCGCGTGCCCATGTCCGTCATGCTCGACATCAAGATCAAGTACGGCTGGGACTACATGCAGAAGGAACATTGGCCCATGGTCGCCAAGATCCTGAAGGGTCCCGAGTACTCGAAGTTCCGCACGACCAACCGGCAGATCTGACATGCAAAAGTACGTCAACAGCGTGGCGGCGGCTGCGACTGGCCTGCCGGTAGCCGGTGCCTCGGTGCAGGTCAACATGCACGGCGGCGGCGCGGCAACGATCTATTCGGACAATGGCGTGACTGTGGCAGCGAACCCTCTGACGACGGACACGAATGGCAGTTACGCGTTTTACGCGGCAGACGGCCGCTATGACCTCGTGATCAGCGGGACGAATATCACCACGACGACGGTGAGCGACGTGCTGCTCGTTGACGTGCTGCCCGCAGATCTCCAGACCACGCTGCCCGGATCAAGCGGCAAGCTGTGGAATAACGGCGGCGCGATCTCGGTGAGCTGACATGACCCAATTCGTTCGCCCCGTAGGTAACGGGACGCCAACAGGCGTCGCTGGCGTCTACGACTACTTTTCGCTGAAGCAGGCTGTGCAGGACTGGTTTGCGCGCTCCGATCTCGGCAGCTGGATCGACTACTTCATCCAGAAGGCCGAAGCCAAGATCTACCGCGACATCTTCGCGATGAACCAGGGGCAGGGCGTCTCGGACATCGAGACGGCGATGAACGTCACGACGCAGAGCGATGGCACCGCGCCGCTTCCTTCCGGCTATCTCGGTCTGAAGATCGGCCTCGTGAGTCTCGACAACAACACGTTCGAGCTTCAGCGCCGCAATCCCGAATTCATCTACACGCGCCATCCGTTTCGCGGTCCGGCCGGGACGCCAACGTATATCGCGCGTCAGGGCATGAACTTCATCTTCGGGCCATTCCCCGACCAGGCGTATCCCATCACCGGTATCTACTGGCAGCGCATGGGACAGCTCACCTCGGTGAACAACGTCACGTGGATGACGAATTCGATTCCGACGGTCCTGCTCGCCGCGTGCAATGCCGCGGTCGCGCGCTTCCTCAAGGACGAGGAGGCCATGCAGATCTGGGACGCTGAATACCTCTCGGAAATGAATGACTTCCTGCTCGCTGAGCGCGCGGAAGAAAACTCCGGCTCGGCCTTCGCGATGGTGGCGGGATGATCCTCGGCATTGCGGACTTCGCCCCGGACCTGCCGCCGAACAACTCGCGTGGCGCGTCGGCGAACATCGTCAACCTGTTCCCGAAGACGAGCGAATCGTGGGGACCGGTCGGCACGCTCGCGCCATTCAGCAGCAACGGGCTCGATTCGCAGTGTCTGGGTGCTTCGGTGGCGATCGACACGGGTGCAAACAACTACCTTTTCACCGGGAGCGCTGACAAGCTCTACGAGCTTGCGCCGGGCAATACGGGCTTCACGAACGTCAGCAAGGCAGGCGGTTACGCACTGGCCTCTGGCGAACGATGGAATTTCACTCAGTACGGGCAGCGCGTCATTGGCGCCGGTTGGGGGCAAAACCTCCAGTCGTTCGTGCTCAATTCGAGCACGGCATTCGCTGATCTCGCTGCCGCTGCACCTCAGGCCCGCTATATCTGGACCATCAAGGACTTCGTGATGGTCGGCAACACCTTTGACGGAACGAACGGCGCGCAGCCGCAGCGCGTGCAGTGGTGCGCGATCGATGATCCGACGACGTGGCCGGTCGAAGGAAGCGTTCAGGAAGCGCAGTTGCTTTCGGGGTCGCAGATCATTCCGGGTGACCAGGGTTGGCTCATGGGCGGCGTGGGGAACCTCGGTAATGCGGACGGCGCCGTGTTCTTCGAGCGCGCAATCTGGCGTGTGGTGTTTCAGGGCTCGCCCACGATCTTCGGCTTCTATCCGGCTGAAGGCGTGAAGGGTACGCCGTGTCCGAAAAGCATCGTCCACCTGGGCGCGCTGGCCTATTACGTGGGCGAAGACGGTTTCTATGCGTTCGACGGTTCGGCCTCGCGCCCGATCGGGGTGGATCGCGTCGATCAGACCTTCTGGAAGAACGTCAACACGTCGTATCTCGCGAACGTGGTGGGCGACTATGACCCGGCAAACCGCCTCGTGATGTGGCTCTACCCGTCGAACTCGTCGTCGAGCGGCGTCCCCGATTCGCTGCTCGTCTACAACTGGGCGCTCGACAAGTGGGGATTCGCGCAGGTCAACGCCGAGTACATCTTCCGCGCGATCACGCAGGGCTATTCGCTGGAGTCACTGAATTCGACCGGCTATACGCTCGACTCGCTGCCTTTCTCGCTCGATTCGCGCGTGTGGACGGGCGGCCAGGTGCTGATGGGCGCTTTCGACCCGAGCCACAAGCTGAATTACTTCACCGGCGCGCCGGCCAATGCGATAGCCGACACGGTTGAGCTTGAGCCGTTCGGCAAGGACGGAAAGCGCGCGCTTGTGAATTCAGTTCGCCCGCTTGTCGATGGCGCCGCGCCGACAGTCCAGATGGGCACGCGCCAGCGTTTGCTTGATACGCCGTCTTTCACTGCGGCGAGCTCGATCAACTCCAACGGTGAGTGCCCGGTGCGTGCGGACGGGCGCTATATGCGCGCGCGCGTGCAGTTGAGCGGGAGTTTCACGCATCTTCAGGGCGTCGAGATTCCCGAAGACTCGGTTAAAGAGACGGGCCGGCGATGACCCAGAAGGGCTATCAGGGCGTGCCCGAGATGCTGCCCAACGAGCAGGAGCATCGCCGCCAGATGGCGCGCGCCATCAATAACCAGTTGCAGGGCAAGACGAACAACGTGCTTCAGGTGACGCTCACGCCGAACGCCACGAGCACCACGATCATCGACGCCCGCATCGGCTTCAACACGTTCATCGGCTTCACTCCGCTCACCACGAACGCTTCGGCGGCGGTGACATCCGGCATGCACGTCTACTCACAGCAGAACGGTCAGGCAACGCTTGTTCACCCGAGCAGCGCCAACACGGACCAGACCTTCAACGTCGTTCTCATCGGATAGCCATGCTCTACGGAATTCAGAAACACCTCATTGACGAGGTGTGGGACGAAGTTCGTCCGTGGATTGCTGCGGCCTGCAAACGGAACCGCGGCAAATACGACGAGAACGACATTCGCATCGGGCTGCTGGAAGGCGAAGACCAGCTCTGGATCTGGCGCACCGAAACCGCATACGCGATCGGCATCACGCGCCTCTGCAATTACCCGAAGCAGCGCGTTTGCACGATCCGCATCGTGACCGGCACGAACGCAGCCGAGTGGCAAGACCAGGCAATGCCAGTCATCAGGCAGTGGGCGAAGGCGAACGGATGCGCCGCCATGGAACTTTGCGCGCGCAAGGGATGGGCGAGGCGTTTGAAAAAACAGGGGTTCGAAATGACTCACGTCTATCTTGAGGTAGCGCTATGAGCAGCGGCGGCACGACAACCAGCAATACCGTCACGAATCCCTGGTCCGGGCAACAGCCATATTTGGGTCAGGTGTTCCAGACGGCGCAGAACACCTATGACGCGCTGGCGCAGAATCCTTCGGCATCGGTCGCTGGATTCACGCCCATGCAGCAGCAAGCCATGGGCGCGACTCAGCAGGTCGCCAACGGGACGAATTTCAACAACGCGGCCGGCGTAAACAACGCGTCCGGAAGCTACACGACGGACCTGCTCAACGGTAGCTATCTGAATTCGAATCCTGGCAGTTCGATTTACAGCGGCATTGCGAATTCGGGAAACAATCCCTATACGTCAAGTGCGATGAATGCGGCGAACGACGCCATCACGCGTGCCTATCAAACCGCGACTGCACCGCAGACATCGAGCGCGATGGAGGCATCGGGGCGCTACGGATCGGGGGCCAACGCTCAGGCGGTCAGTCAGAACCAGCAGAATCTGGCCACGCAGCTTGGCAACACGGACGCGACGCTCGCGAACACGATGTATCAAGAAGGCATCCAGAACCAGTTGGGAGCAGCTTCGGGGCTGTCCACGAACTACAACAATGCTGCCCAGCAGCAGCTTCAAGGCTCGTACAACGCTCCCAGCCTCGTCAATTCGATCAACGGTGCCGCCACGAATCTGTACAACATGGGCGGTAACCAGCAGGCCCTCAATCAGGCACAGATCAATGCGCCGTGGAGCCTGCTGGGCAACTACAACAGTCTTATTCAAGGCAACTACGGCAGCTCGACGAGCGCCACGCAACCGTACTACAACAACACCGCAGGCCAGGTTATCGGCGGTCTGGGAAGCGCGGCGATGCTTGCCGGACTCCTTCTGTAAGCGAGGTCACAAATGAACTATTTCGGTTTTACGTCGCCGCAGATCTCGCAAGTGGGCGCCGGTTACGCATCCAACCCCATGAGCAGTGGAACAGTCGGTATGGGCACACTCTCGGGGATGGCCAACCCGATGATGCAGATGGCTGCAAATGGCTCATATGGGCAGGGACAGGCGCAGAACGCTTCGCAACCGATCCAGTCAAGCATGCTTCCTCAGCTTCTCGCCATGCAGCAGATGCAGCAAATGGGTCAACCCAGCCGTACGCCTCAATCGACGCTCGGATCGATGGCGCAGATGGCGCCGTCCATGGTGGGCCTGATGGCGCAGAATCCGCAACTCCTGAGCGGCCTTGGCGGCCTGCTGGGGGGCGCATAAATGGGCCTCCTGGATGGCAGCAGCCCGGACATCAGCAGCGGCCTGATGAACATGTACGCCGATCCGGGTAAAGCATCTCTGATGGGATTCTTCAATGGCCTCCTTCAATCGTCGGGCCCGTCGCGTATTCCGGTGAACATGGGGCAGGCATTCGCTGGTGGAATGCAGGGAGCCAATCAGGGTTTCGGAAACTCTCTTGGCATGCAACGCCAGTTGCTTCAGATGAAGGCCATACAGGGACTTCTCGGTGGCTCACCCGGTGCGCCGCAAACTGGCCCGCAGGGAGCGCCTGTAACGGGCTCGGCAAACGTGGGCGCACTCTCGGGCCCGACTGCGGGCATGGGGCCGTACGCGGGCTATGGTGGCGCGCCTCAAGGACCGAGTGATGCTGGCGCTCCTGCACCATCTGCCCCGAGCATCTTCGGCCGCACGCCGCAGCAACTCTGGCAGCAGGGCATGATGATGAACCTCGCTGGCATCCCTGGCGGCGCGGACATGATGAAGATGGCGGCGCAATACGATCCGACGCTTCAAGCCCAGATGCCGACGGATATCACGAAGATGGGCACGCAAGGCGGCATGTCGGCGGGGGAGATTCAGGCGGCCAATCGCGCGGGCGTCGGCAAGGCGAACTACATTGCACCGGTGAACGCGCGGCCCGGCGCAATTCTGCGCGATCCGCTCACGATGCAGCCGATGGCGTTCAATCCGAACATTCCTGCGGGCGGCACGCCGGTCTTCGATGCATCGGGCAACGTGGTGGGCATCAACCAGATTCCGGGCGCCGCGAATGTGACCGGCGCAATGGCTGCGGCGAAGGCAGGCGGCGAAGGCTCGATGATCCCGTATTCGGGCTTCGACTTGCAGGGGAATCCTCTGCCTGTGACGAACCGCACTGCGGCCGCCACGCAAGTAGGCGCGGCACCTACGCTGTCTGGCATATTCGCGCAGCAGGAATCGAACGGCGGCAAGACCGCTCCGGACAATCCGTATCAGATCCAGCAGGGCACCTTCAACCAATACGCGCAGCCTAGCGAATCATGGAGCAATCCAGGTGACCGGAGCGCCGTGGCACAGCGTGTTCTCGCTGGATACAGCCAGAAATACGGCGGCGACCTCGGGCGCATCGCTACGGCCTACTTCTCTGGCGAAGGCAACGTTGCTCCTGCTGGCAGTCCGACGCCGTTTATCAAGAACACCGCTGATAGCAACGGGAAAACCGTTGCCTCGTATGTTGGCGACATCATGGGACGCGCAGGCGGTTCGAGTTTTGGCGGCGGCGCTCCGCAGCAGGGCAACGGCCAGATCTACGCTGCTCAGCCGATGGGTGCGAATACCTTCGCTCAAGGTCAAGTCCAGCAGATGCAGCAGCGCTGGAACACGCTGCGCGACCAGAACGCCTCGGCTCAGACGGTGATCTCGCAATTGCAGAACATCTCGCAGCTCGCGCCGAACGCGATCACCGGCGCAGAAGCGGACAAGCGCGCGTACGCAAACGGCTTGCTCTCGCTCGTCGGCGTACCCGGCGCGCAGGACGCGAAGACTGCGACCGATCTGCTCGACAAGTACTCGAACCAGATCATCGCGAAACTCGGCCAGGGTGGCCTTGGCACGGACGCCGCGCGCTCGATCGTCTCGGCCGGCAACCCGAACGCGCACATGACGGTCCCGGCCATTCAGGAGGCCGTGCGCAACCTGATCGGCCAGTACCAGATGACGCAGGCGAAGGCGAATGTGCTCCAGCAGTACGCGAATAGCAACAATCCTGCTGGCTACACGAAGGCGGAAACGACCTTCGACCAGAATGCCGACCCGCGCATTTGGGAATACCAGTCGATCCAGGACCCGGCCGCGCGCCAGAAGTTTGCCGCTGGCGTGCTCAAGCAAGATCCGAAGTTCGGCCAGAAGATTCAGGCGCTTGAGCAAATTGGAGCCCTGCAATGAGCATTGCGGATCAGTTCTCGGCTGACGCCACTGCGGGCGGCACGAGTGCACAGCAGCCGGTATCGCTTTCTCAGCAGTTCGCCGCAGATGCGGCAGCTGGCGCGAAGGCAACTCCGCGTCCGCCGTCCCCGCAAACGCCCGCTGCACAAGGCTCGCAGCCAGGTATGCTTGCATCGCTCGGCGCGGGGCTCGGGCATGGCCTCGGTGAAACGGCGCTTGGCGCGCAGCAGTTGCTTGGGCGCGGGCTCACTACGCTTGGCTCGACGAGCGTTGGACCATGGCTCTCGCAGGACGCTCAGCAGGGTATCGCGAACCTCAACAGCCAATATGCGCCTTACAGTGCCGCCCATCCGATCGTCGCCGGCGCTGGCAACATCGGCGGTCAGGTTGCCGGGACCGCGCCTCTGGCCATGGCCGCGCCTGAAATGGCCGGCATGGGGCTGCTCGGGCGCGCGGGCGTGGGCGCTGGTCTGGGTGCTGCGAGCGGCGCTGTTTCCCCTGTCGAGAATCCCGGTGACAACTTCTGGCAGCAGAAAGCCGGGCAGATCGGTTTGAATGCGGCCGTCGGCGGCATCGCCACACCGGTCGCCGCAGGACTCGGCAGCGCGGTCAGCGGCGTAACCGATCCACTGCGCCAGAAACTCGCCGGCATGGGTATCAACATGACGCCCGGGCAGATTGCCGGCGGCGGCTGGCAAACGCTTGAGAACAAGGCATCGAGCCTGCCGCTCATTGGCGACATGATCAAGGGCGCGCAGCAGCGCGGCGTGCAGTCGTTCAACCGCGCGACCTACGATCAGGTCCTGGAGCCGCTTGGGCAGACGTACTCCGGGCCGCTCGGTCAGGAGGGCGTGAGCGCAGTCAAGAAGACGGTGAGCGATGCCTACAACAATGCGCTCGGCAACATGACGTTTCGCGCGACCGATCCGCAATTCCAGGCTGATATCACGAACCTCACCGGGCTCGCTCAGGGGTTGCCAGCCGCGCAGCAGCGCACGTTCATGAACACGCTGCAAACGCAGGTATTCGGCAAGCTTGGCCCTCAAGGTTTGATGGACGGGTCCACGCTTCAGGGCGCGCAAAGTGAACTCGGACGCCTCGCACGCGGATACTCTGGCGACGCGTCCTTCGATAACCGTCAACTCGGCTCTGCCATTGGCGAGATCAAGAGCGCAATCGACGCATCATTGCCGCGCTATAACGCTCCAGACGCCGTTACGCAGAAAGCTGCGGCCGATGCTGCCTATGCGAACTACGTGCGCCTGCGCGGTGCGGCTGCTTCGAAGGGAGCAATGGACAACGGCGGCATTTTCACGCCCGCACAACTTCAGGGCGCGGTCCGCGCTAATGACAAGTCTGTTGGCAAGGGCGCATCGGCAACCGGCAACGCACTGATGCAGGACTTCTCGCAGGACGCGATGAATGTGCTCGGGAAGGGCTATCCGGACAGTGGAACGGCAGGGCGTCTCGGGACGGCCGGCGCAATTGGTGCGCTGTTCTCGCACCCTGGAATGCTGCTGAGTCCGTGGACGTACGCCGCGGCAGCGCCCGCACTCGCCTATACGCCGATGGGGCAACGCCTAGCGCAAGGGCTTTTGATGAGCCGACCAGCGTTTGCCCAGCCAATAGGCAACGCGATAACTAACCGGCTTGCGCCCCTCACGCCGGGCCTTCTCGGCGCGAGCCTTCAGAGTGGATCGCAGTGATGGAATCGAAGCGACGATTGCCGTTGCAATCATCCGCTGCCATTGATCTGGCGTCATGAAAATCTCCAGCCCCGCCTAGTGCGGGGTTTTTCATTCTACAGGATCTGAAATGCTGCAATTGCTACTCGGTCTGTGGTCGCAGACGGCGGCCAACAACGCCACGGCGGACCCTGCGATCAACTGGCAGGAGGGCCAGCCGCCGTCGTCGGTGAACGATTCCGCACGCGCCATGATGGCCGCGATCGCCACGTGGTTCGCCTCGGCGGAATGGATCAACCCGGCGCTGACGCCGACCTATGTGAGCGGCACGCAATTCACGGTCGCGGGCAACCAGACGAGTCTCTACGCGGTCGGGCGCCGCGTGCGCACGTTCAACACGGGCGGCACGCTCTACGGGACCGTCACGGCATCGGCTTACTCGACAGTGACGACCGTCACCGTGGCCATGGACTCCGGTTCCATGGACTCCGGCCTGTCCGAAGTCGATGTCGGCATCAATACGCCTGGCCGCTCGCTGCTCGGCTCGCTCATCAACGTGCAGGTCCTTTTGGCAACCGGCACCTATACGCCGACTCCGGGCGCGACGAAAGCGATTGTCGCTGGCGTGGGCGGTGGGGCGGCTGGTGGCGGCACGATTGCGACCACCTCGACCACGGTATGCGCCGGGTGCGGTGGGGGCTCGGGGGCATTCGGCGTGATCCTGATCATGGGCGGTCTGTCCGCTCAATCGGTGACGATCGGCGCAGGCGGTGTCGGCGTTTCAGGCGCGAATGGCGGCTACGGCAACCAGACGCTCTTTGGCTCACTGCTCACGCTCCCAGGCGGCGTCCCCGGCCAGGTCGGAACGCTCGGCGGCGGCAGCACCGCGGCGAACGTGAGCGCGCCATCTGGCGGCCTGCCTGCCTTCCCGAGCGGGAGCGGGAACTTCCTGTTCGCTACGGCTGGGAATGCCGGGAAAGCAGGCTTCGCGCTGTCGAACCCGCTGGGCGGGGACGGCGGCAGCAGCCCCTTCGGATCGGGTGGTCCTGGGGGCACAGCGGGCACCGGCAGCGCGGGCATTGGATTGGGCGCAGGCGGCGCAGGGAGCGCCCGCAACATCAACTCGGCAGCCAGCGCAGGTTTCAACGGCACAGGTGGCTGCATCCTCGTTTTCGAATTCGCACAATAACCCACACCTCACGGGGAACCTATGGATCAGGCTATGGCTATTGCCGAACTGCGAGCGCGTCAGGACGCGACCGACGATGCCATCGAAAAACTCGACGCTCGCATGACGCGGCAGGACGAAATCATTGCAGGCCTGCGCGAGGCAGTCGCCAAGGTGGCCACGAAAGAGGATGTCGCAGCGCTGCGTGATGACATCAACATCGCGCATACCCGGCAGATGTCCGACGCGATCAACGCCATTCCCGGCAAGTGGGCAGCCATCTTCGCCGGGATTCTCGCGCTGGCCGAAATCATCAAACTGTTCGCCTCCCATGGATGACGAACTGATCGAAGGGCGCTTCGAGCTTCACGAAGCTTTGTTCGAGCACTGTTCGCAACGCCTGGATGCGCTTGAAGAAGATCGTGAAGCAAATCATGCGCGCGTGATCAACTGGGCCATGCTCGGGCTGTTCGTGATCGAGGTGGTAATCGGCATTGCAGAAATCTGGCTGATGGTGCGCCATGCTTAAACGCCTCTACCTGAAATTCCGCGAGGAAAAAACCTTCCTGCGCATCCTGATTCTCTTCGTCGTCCTGGCCCTGGTCCTTCACCACCTGTTCGGCATCGACCCGGATTGGGGCGGCACGAATCTCACGCTCTCCATCGAGGCGGCCATCGCGAGCGCGGTAATCATGATGGAGCAGAAGCGATCAGGCGAAGTCCAGCAAAAGCAGCTTGAAGCGATTCTCGCAATGGCCGAGGCGCAGCGCGACATGCTGGCCGATCACGCCACGCTATTGAAGACGCTCAAGGAAGGCGATGAGCGGCTCCTGAAAACTCTCACCGGAGAAGAATAGTGGACTACTCACAAGATGGTCTCCACCTGACCGAGTCTTTCGAGTCCGACGGCGGCCCAAAGCTCGTTGCGTACAAGCCTCTTCCCACCGATCCGTGGACGATCGGCTACGGCCATACGCTCGGCGTGCACGAAGGCATGACTTGCACGCCGGAAGAGGCTCAGCAATGGCTCCTGGAAGATGTCCAGTGGGCGGCAAACGCCGTCAATCTATACGTGAAGCCTGGCATGACGCAGGAAGAGTTCGATGCATTCGTGGACTTCACCTTCAACGTTGGCATCAATGCGTTCAAGAACTCGACGATGCTCCGCAAGTTCAACGCCAACGACGTCCAGGGAGCGATCGACGAATTCGAGAAGTGGGACATCTCGGCCGGCCAGGTGGTCGCTGGTCTGCTGCGCCGGCGCGATGCTGAAAAGGCGCTCTTCACCTTGGGGGCCGACTTCTCGGGGGAAGCCCAACCGCAACCGGAGGTGCCCGCATGAACTCGTCTCCCGTTTCGACCGGCGCATCCGCAGTCACTGGCGCAATGCTGGGGGGCTGCATTGTGTGGTTCTGCCAGGCACTCAAGATCGCTACGCCTCCCGCTGAAGTGGCTGGAACCATGGGCGCGATTCTCCTGACCGCTGCTCATTACGTCGTCAACGCCATCAACTCCCGCAACACTCCCAAGCAGTAACCACCCCAAGGAACCGTCATGAAATCCAAGATGCTGCTTCTCGCGGCAGGGTTAGCCCTGTCCGCTCTCTTTGGCTGCTCGACCGCTCAGCAGCAGACCGCCGCGGGCGATCTCGCGAAACTCCAGGCGACAGTCGCCAACGGTTGCAGCGTCGTGCAGCCCACGCTGCAAAGCATCGCCGTGCTCGATCCGACCGTTGCTGCCGCCGCTACCGCGAATGGCCTGTTCTGCGCGACGGCCGGCGCCATCACCGTGACCTCGGTCCAGACGCTGCTCGCGACGGGTGTCCCGGCGCTCGAACAGGCGATCAACGCATCGACGCAGATCCCGAAGGACCAGAAGCCGCTGTTCATCGCGGCTATCGGCATCTTCTCTTTGACGTTGCAGAACGCGATGACGGTCTACGGATCGCCCGCTGCGCCCGCTGGGGCTTCGGCACCTGCCGCTGCTTCTGCGCCCGCAGCGAGCCAGTGATGCAGGCGCGTGACTACGCGGTGCTCGCGCAAGAGGCATATTCCGCAGCGCCGGATATCGGGGTTGCGGATAGCGCATCGCGCGCGATCGTGCGGCACACGGCGGCCGGTCTGTGCATCGCTTTCCGCGGTACGGATGATGTTGCGAGCTTCGCGGCTGACTTCGACATTGCGCCGCTCGATGTGCCGGGCGTGGGCACCGTCTATACCGGCTTCTGGCGTGCATGGGAGGCGATGGAGCTTGGCGTGCTGGCTGCGGCTGCCGGCCAGCCTGTGACGCTCTGCGGGCACTCCCTCGGGGCTGCGCTGGCCCTGTGTGCGGCTGCCGCGATGGTGGTGGGCGGTAATGCGCCTGCCGCTGTCTATGGTTTCGAGCCTCCGCGCGTGGGCGTCGATCTTGGTATCCGCGCGGCGCTCGCCAACGTGCCGGTGCATCTCTTCAAGAACGGCAACGACATCGTTTGCGACGTGCCGCCCGGCGGCCATCACGCCGCGCTGCTCATTCCCATCGGCAAAGCGACATTGCCGTGGGGGAACCTCATCGATCACGAGATCGCGCGCGTGATCGCGGCCTTTCCAACTCCGTAGCCAATCCCATGAAGAAGATCCTGCTTGCGGTCCTGCTGTGGCCGCTGGTGGCGCTTGCCCAGACATTCACCTATCCGTCAGTCACGTTTCAGGATCTGACCGTTCTGGGGACGCTATACGGGGCGTCCATCAACCTCGGGCCGCAAGCAGGCAACACGGTGCTGGCGAATGCAACGGGGTCCAGCGCGCCTCCCACGGCATTCTCAATGCCGGGGTGCTCAAGCTCCACGAGCGCGCTCCAGTGGACCAGTGGTAGCGGATTCTCCTGCAATTCGGCCGTCACGGCCGGAACCATTGCGCCGACAGCATGGGCCTCCCCTGGAACAATCGGGTCCACGTCTCCGAATACCGGCGCGTTCACTTCGCTTGCGACGGGCAATATCAGCCTCACCAACACGTCCGGACAGGCGCTCGTGATCAACAGCACGGGCAACACCACTGCGGGCGCGCAGGTCGAATTGCAGGGCAATGGGGCGACGACGCCGAACAAGTACCTGCGAGCGTTCAGCGGCCACCTTCAGTGCGTCAACAGCGCAAACACGGCCGTCATCTGCGATATCGATGACGCTGGGAATACCTCATTTTCCGGGACTGTTTCCGGATCCAGCTTTCCATCTCCATCGCTGACCGGCACACCCACGGCCCCTACCGCTTCGCTGGGGACGAGTAGCACGCAGATCGCCACGACCGCATTTGTCGCCAATCACGCTCCATGTCCGTCGATCCTTGATCACGGTGGCGACAACACGAACACGAATGACAACACATCGGCATTTGCGGCGACAGCCGCTGTAGGCCCGAGCGGTCAGGCGTGCGTCTATTTCCCGCCGGGCGTCTACAAGTTCTCGTCAGCCGTAAGTTACTCGCTGCCCAGCACCACGGCGAGCATCACCATCCATGGCGCGGCTGCAGACCAGAGCAAGCTGGTATGGGCATCCGGTGGTGGCATGACGATTACCTACAACGGTCCCTACAACGCCGTTCACATATCTGGCCTGTCTTTCCTTACCGGATCGGTGGGCAGCGGTACGGCGCTCTCCCTGTCGCAATCGTCATCCTCGATACCCAACCCGGCAAACACCGCGCTCACGGATATCACGAACGTCACGATCCGTGGATCGGATGGATACGAGGTCTCCGACTATTGGGCCAACGGCATCTCGATCAGTGGTGTTTCGAACGTCAACATCTTCAACTCGATTATCGACGGCGCCACCACATCGAGCGGCGTCGGCGTCTATCTCATCGGGACGGCCAACGCTCAGGCCGTAGCGATCAACATCCAGAACTGCTTCATCCAGGCTCTCGGTAACGGCGTCAAATACAACAACTACGTTCAGGGCGTCAACGTCACCAACAACAACTTCACTGGCGTGGGCTACGGCGTCTACGTATCGACTCCCGCAGCCGGTCAGGATCAGTTGACGGTCATTGGCAATCAGTTCAACAGCGTGAATTCTGGGGTCTTCGATACCGCTGGCGTGACGGACACGATGATCCACGGGAATCTGTTCATCGTGCCTTACTCCGGGTCTGCGGTGTCGGGGATCAATCTCACCGCCACGAACGGTTTCACCATCATGGGGAACACGTTCGGGCGCATCGGCGGCTCAGCGACGAACACGAACGGGATCATCATCGGCGGCACAACGCCTGTTGCCGGCGTGATCACAGGGAACATGTTCGAAGGATTCGGGACTGCGGTCTGGCTCCAGACAGGCTCATCAACCGTCAGCGTCCAATCCAATTACTACTCCGGGAACACCGCCAACGTGACGAACAACGGCACCGGAAACGTAGTCGGCGTCGCTTCACCATAACCAGGGGAACTCAAATGAAAAGGATTATTCTCGCGGCACTCTTCGTGCCGTTGATGGCGCTTGCCCAAAGCTACCCGAGCCCGACGTACCAGAACCTGACCGTGCTGGGCACGTTCGCGGGGAATATCGGAACGGGCAGCCTTGCCGCACAGGCGGCCAACACGGTTGTGGCGAATGTCACCGCCGCGTCAGCGTCGCCTACCGCTGTCGCGCTTCCTTCGTGCAGCACTGCCAACAGTGCGCTGAAGTACACGAGCGCCTCGGGCTTTTCGTGCGGCACAACGTACGCGCTGACGAGCGGCACGCTCGCGCAGTTCGCTGCGACGACATCTGCCCAGCTCGCGGGGATCGTGTCGGACGAAACCGGCAGCGGTTCCCTCGTTTTCGGGACCGGGCCCACGATTGGGACGCCGGCCATCACTGGCGGCAGCCTCAACAACGCGACCGTTGGCGCGACCACCCCGAGCACTGGTGCATTCACGACGCTATCCGCGAGCAGCACCGTGAGCGGGACCGGATTCTCCACCTATCTGGCGTCGCCACCGTCGATCGGCGGCACTGCGGCGGCGGCCGGCGCATTCACGACGCTGAACGCGAGCGGCAACGACGCGCTGCTATACAGCAACACCAGCGGGCAATCCATCCCGAACAATGCTGGCACGACCGTCACCGGCTGGACAAAGACGTATGACCGGGTTAATGCCAATTTCAATGCTGCTGGTGGAACGTTTACTGCGCCGGCTACTGCGTATTACATCGTCTCAGTACAAATCGCCTTTGCGGCTGCGGCGACGGGCGCAGGCAACCAGTACAGCGTCACCATCATCGCAAACGGCGCAATAGTTGCCAACGGGCAGTATTTCGCGGAGACCGCAACTTCGCTTGGGCGCGTCGTTCGGGCAACGGCTGTCGTCAGCCTAACGGCGGGCCAGACAGTCGTGATTCAGGCTTACCAGGCCTCAGGAGGCGCTGTCGCGCTCTCGACGACCGCCGCAGTCAACACGCTTTCGATAGCTCGACTGCCGTAGCATCAATCGCCGCGGTACGGTTCCCACCGCGGCTTGGCGTACTGCCTCATCTCGGACTGCGGCCAGGGCTGATAGCCATCGACTACGCTGTACCGGCCGCCCTGGCTTCCCTGTGTGCCTTGAGTGCCTCCGGGCGAGGCATGGCCGGTCATAGCGGCGCCCGTACTGCCAGGGCCATTCGGTCCCATTGCTCCGGTGCTCATGCCGCCGTGGGGCCCGCCGCCGATGTTGCCCGCGTGAGCGGTGATCGTGATCAGTGTGAGCGCAACTGCTGATAGTAGCGTTTTCATCGTCCAAAACTCCCGTGCAAGCCATTGATTCTTAAGGGACCAACGTGTTGATTTGTGGTGTTCTGGACGTGGCTTTAAGAGCCTGAAACCCTTTACCAGTAAGGTTTAGAGCCCTGAGTTTCTGGCAGACTGAATACAGTAGGTCGGCATGTAGTACATCATCACGTACGTCGACACCGACATGCCCATGATCGCGAAGATCGTGAGAAACCAGTTGCGCACGTAGAGGCCGCGCTTCGGGTCGTCGCGATCGGCCACGGCGCGCTGCGCGGGCGGCTCCTCGCGAATGTGCCGGCGCAGGTAGATGCCGACCGGCGCGATCAGCGTGCCGAGCAGGAAGGGAATGCGCCAGCCCCAGCTATGCATGGTCTCGGTGGAGAGCAGAAAGCCGAGGCTTGCGGCGAGGCCCGAGCCCAGCAGCGCCGCCGCGCCCTGGCTCGCAAGCTGCCAGCTCGCGCGAAAGCCGCGGCTTGCCTGGCCGCCCATTTCGAGCAGCGTGGCCGTGGCCGCGCCGAACTCGCCGCCCTGCGCGAAGCCCTGCACGAGGCGCGCCACGACGATCAGAACCGGCGCGGCCATGCCGATTTGCGCGTAGGTCGGCGCAAGTCCGATGGAGGCGGAGCCGAGCGCCATCAGCAGGATGGTGAGCGTGAGCGCGGGCTTGCGGCCCGCGCGGTCCGCATAGCGGCCGAGCACGATACCGCCGAGCGGGCGCATCACGAAGCCCACGGCGAACACCGCGAAGGCGAGCAGCAGCGACGTGACGGGGCTGTCGGCGGGAAAGAACTGATGGCCGATCGTGAGCGCGAAGTAGCTGTAGACGGTGAAGTCGAAGAACTCCAGCAGGTTGCCGATCACCGCCGCGACGATGATCTTGCGCTCCTGGACGGGCGCGGCTTGTGTCTCTTCAACCGTGTTCAGACGGGTTTCGGTCGCGAGATTCATGTACGGTCCCGGGCGAGAAAGCGTTCGACGAGGCGCGTCCAGAACGCGGCGCCAATGGTCAGGTTCTCGTCGTTGAAGTCGTAGCGCGCGTTGTGCAGCATGGGCTTGCCTTCGCCATTGCCAAGGCGTACGAAACATCCCGGAATCTTTTGCAGGTAGTACGCGAAGTCCTCGCTGCCCGCAATGGGCGGGAACGGCGCGATCACATGCTCCGGCCCGACCAGCTCCTCGGCGACCTGGCGCGCGAACGCGGTTTCGGCTTCGCTGTTGATGAGCACGGGATAGCCGCGAATATAGTCGATCTCCACCGTCGCGCCGTAGCTTTGCGCCTGGGACTCGGCCAGCGCGCGAATGCGCGCTTCGAGCGTTGCGCGCACGTCGGGCGAGAACGAGCGCACGCTCATTTCGAGCACGGCGTCTTCGGGAATCACGTTCGGCGCGTGGCCCGAGCGGAATGCGCCCACGGTCACGACCGCGGCTTCGTTCGGGTCGACGTTGCGCGACACCACCGACTGCAACGCCATCACGATGCTGCTGCCCACCAGCACCGGGTCGACGGCCAGGTGCGGGCGCGCCGCGTGGCCGCCCTTGCCGTGAATGCGCAGCTTGACGGTGTCGCACGCGGCCATGAGCGGCCCGGCGCGAAAGCCGAAGGTGCCGGTGGGCACGCCCGGATGATTGTGCAGGCCGAAGATGGCCTCGCAGGGAAAGCGCTCGAACAGGCCGTCGGCGATCATGCGCACGGCGCCGCTGTCCGAGCCGGCTTCCTCGGCGGGTTGAAAGATCAGGTGCACGGTGCCGTCGAAGTGGCGCGTTTTCGCGAGCTGGCGCGCGGCGCCGAGCAGCACGGTGGTATGGCCGTCGTGGCCGCACGCGTGCATCTTGCCCTCGTGAACGCTCGCGTAGTCGAGGCCGGTCAGTTCCTGGATCGGCAGGGCGTCCATGTCCGCGCGCACGCCCACCGTGCGTGCGCCCGTGCCCACCTTCAGGGACGCCACGACGCCGTGGCCACCCACGTTGCGCGTGACGGCGTAGCCCCAGGCTTCGAGCTTGTCCGCGACGAAGCGCGAGGTGTCGGCCTCCTCGTAGGACAGCTCGGGGTGCTTGTGAAGGTGGTGGCGGATCTCGTCGAGTTCGGATCGGGCTTCGTCCAGGTCGGCGACTTCGCAGTAGCAACGCTCGCTCACGGGGGGCTCCTTTTGTTGGAATAGGGAGTGAGAGACAAGTGGCGAGTATTGCACCGACGAAAAACGCGACCCATGACGGAAAAGCATCGAAAGTGTTGACCTGAAGTCAACGTTCGATTGTCGCGGCGCAGCAGGGATGGCGCAGGAATCAGTCCGCCCTGACCTTGACGTAGCGGCCCGGCGCCGGTTCGATCGGCCGGAAGGTGCGGTTGCCGGGGTTCGCGCGCGCCTTCACCCTGTCGCCCGAATGCGGTTGCAGCCACGCATTCCAGTCGTTCCACCACGTGCCCGAAGCCTTGTGCGCGTTAGCGAGCCAGCCTTCGGCGTCGTCGCTGCCGGTGCCATCGGCGCCACCGTTGCCGCCGTTGCCACTGTTGCCACTGTTGTCGTCGACCCAGTAGCAACGCCGGTTCTTGGTGGCCGGATTGATGACGCCGGCAATGTGCCCGCTTGCGCCGAGCACGAAACGCACGTCCCCGCCAAGCAGGCGCGTGCTGCACCACGCGGACTTCCACGGCACGATGTGATCCTCCTGGGTCGCGAGCACGTAGGCCGGCATGTCGACGCGGCCGAGGTCCACCGGCGTGCCGCACATGGTGAGCTTGCCGGGCACGCGCAGGTTGTTCTCCAGGTACATGTTGCGCAGGTACCAGGTGTACATCGGTCCCGGCAGGTTGGTGCTGTCCGCGTTCCAGTAGAGCAGGTCGAACGCGGCGGGATTTTTGCCCTTCAAATAGTTGTTGATGACATACGGCCAGATCAGATCGTTGGCGCGCAGCATCTGGAACACGAAGCCGAGTTCGCGCCCCGGATAAATGCCGCTGTGGCCGATCGCCAGGTCACGCTGCAACACGGTTTGCTCGTCGATGAATACGCCGAGATCGCCGGGATCGGTGAAGTCGAGCATGGTCGTGAGCAACGTAAGGCTCGCGACCTTGTCTTCTTCGCGCGCGCGGATGACCGCGAGCGCCGACGACAGGATCGTGCCGCCGACGCACCATCCCACCGTGTTGACCTTGTCCGCGCCGCTGATGGCAAGCGCGGTGTCGATGGCCTTCATGACGCCGGATTCCAGATACTGGTCCCACGTCGTCTGCGCCATTTCCGCGTCGGGGTTGCGCCATGAAATCATGAACACGGTTTGGCCCTGCTCGACCGCGAACCGCACAAACGAGTTTTCCGGCTGAAGGTCGAGAATGTAGAACTTGTTGATGCAGGGCGGCACGATCAGCAAAGGGCGTTTTGCGACATGCGTGGTCAAGGGCGCGTACTGGATCAACTGAAAGAGGTCGTTCTCGAAGACGACCGCGCCCGGCGAGGCGGCGACGTTGCGGCCCACTTCGAAGGCGGACTCGTCGGTGATCGTGATGGTGCCGCGACTCAGGTCTCCGAACAGATTGGTCATGCCCGTGCGAAGACTTTCGCCGTTTGATTCGATCGCCGCCTGAATGACCTCGGGATTGGTCGTGAGGTAGTTTGTCGGGCTGGCCGCATCGATGAACTGGCGCATGAAAAAGCGCAGTCTGTGCTTGTCGCTTTCGCTGTATCCCGTCGCCCCGACCATGTCTTCGAGCAAGCCGGCGTTGGCCAGGTAGCTTTGCCTGAGCATGCTGTACCAACCGTTGCTGGACCATTCCTGCGCGAGAAAGCGCGGGTCCCGGCTCGCGGGCTGGGCGTTTTCATCGGTCGAAGCGCCGGGTAAGCGGGTCCACATTGCCCACTGGCGCTGCCAGTAGCGGCTGCCGGCCTCATGCAATATGGCCGGTGCAACGGCGGTGGCTTTGGGAATGCCCGCCAACGCGTTGAGAAAGTCTTGCGCCGAGCGGGAAACGCCATGGGCGACCTCGTCTGGAATATTGAAGTGGTTGCGCATGGTCACTCCCGTTCGGCGGTCGCGAGGTCGCGCGCCTGAGGGGCTTCGGCAGTGCGATCCGCGCGCGAGGTCGGCATGACGAGCGCGTCGCCGTCGATCACCACTTTGCCGCGCACCGTGCAAACGGTGTCCAGCACGACCCGGCGCTTCGCGGGAAGCAGTTCGCGCACCGTGACGGTTGCTTGCACCGTATCACCGGGTCTGACCGGCGCCTTGAAACGCAGATTCTGGCCGAGATAGATCGTGCCGGGACCGGGCAGGCGGCCGGCGATGGCCGCCGAGATGATGCTGGCGCTGAGCATGCCGTGCGCAATGCGTCCCTTGAAGGGCGTGGTGCGGGAAAATTCCTCGTCGATATGGACCGCGTTGTTGTCTCCTGACGCGCCGGCGAACAATACGATATCGGCATCGGTAATGGTTTTTGCAAAGCTCGCACTCATGCCCGGCGTCAAATCTTCAAAATCGTATCCTGCGAGTAAATTCATAAGTCATCCAAAATAATAGCAAGGGAATTTGATGGTGCCGTGAGTGCGTGGCGCGCGATCCGCCTCGTGTGGAGCGGGGCGGGGAATGCCGTCGCGCCCGGAGGTTCGCGGCGTGATTATTCACACGAAATATCGTCGGCGCAGGTCTGTGCCTTTCAATCGCACAATACGGCAAACCGGCAATCGGCATTTAGGATTGGGCGCCATAGTTTTCTTGTCTCACGCCTTCGCCTGCCCGGAGATTCACAGCCACAGAAGGCGCGCCAGCGTGTAGATTAGTTTTTTGTTGTGACCCGCCAATGTGTCGTGGAACGGGGCGCCTTGAGGGTAGCCTGACGGAGCACAGGAGCCAGCATGAACACGAAGCACAGCAAGAAGATGCATATCGAAGCAGCCGCGTCGCACCACGAGCACGCCGCGCAGCATCACCGTGAGGCATCGCGGCATTTCGAGGAGGGTCGAGACTTTGGCCACGCCGCGCATCAGGCGTTGATGGCCCACGGCCACACCTTGCATGCGATCGATCAGGCGCACGAGGCGGGTGCGCACGGCAGCAATACGCAACCCGCTGCGCCACCGGTAGCGTCATCGACAGGCTCGGGCGTAAGCGGCGCGGAAGTGGCCAAATATCATGCAGCGGCCGTGGAGCTTCACATGCAGGCAGCGCAGCATATGCGCCATGCCGTCAAGATATTCGATCAGGATCGGAGCGCGGTTTCCCACGACGCGCAACTGGCGCTCTCACTGGCGTTGCGCGCCCTGTCGTATAGCAACGACGCGGCCCGGCTGTTTGTGAAGCTCGCGGCCAGCGGCGTTTCGTGAGCGAAGGTTGCTGGAATTCAGGCGAATCGCAGCTGGTGTCGTGCGGACAGGCGGCAGCAGGTGCGTCTGTCCGCGGATTTGACATGCATGGCGCGAGGTCAGGCTTGACTCAGGCCCGGCGCTCCAGTAAATCCGTCGCGAACGACTTCGCGTGCGCTACGGCCGCTTGAGCGTCGGGGAATACGCCGAGTTCGTCCCAGTGCTCTTCGACTGCATACGTTCCTTTTACGGCCAGCGCTCGCTGAACGCGTAATTGCGCTGCATATCTGCCGTCATCCAGTGCGCGGGCCGTTGCAATGACCCTGTGCGGAGGCTGCGATCTTTCGGGCTGAACCAGTTCGACAGGACCGTCGGGCGCACCGATATTCTTCAATTCGTTCCGGGTATTGCAGTCCGGGCAGTAGAAGCACCACCCGTTGTCTTCGTGACTGGATCTGACCTGCCCGCGAGCCAGGACGGCGCGGCATTCAACGTTTTCGCAGATGAACGGCATAACAGTCTCCGAAGTGGTTTGAAAGAAAGCCTAGCATGTCCGCAGGCCGCCAACCATTGGCATTGTTGCCGTGCGCGACGCTATGGAAAACCCTCATGCGCGAGCCGGCGCGGCAGCGCTTTTTTTCAAACATCTTGAGCTGTGGTCAAATTCCAGGCTTTGATAGCAGCCTTTCGCCGGTCTGGAACTGCCGGATGCAAGGCGAGGCAAAGCCACGAAAGGAGTCGTGCAGTGCGGGAAAAGGGCGAGCGTGAAGGCGGGGCGGCAGGCGCGATCGACGATATCGGCGAGCGGCCGCTGCGCTATCTGGCCGAGATCGCCGCGGCGGGCGGCGTGCGCATGGCGGGCGAAGCGCTGGGCATCAACGCCTCGGTCATCAGCCGCCAGGTGGCGGCGCTGGAGCGGCGGCTGCGCTTTCCCTTGATCGAGCGGCGCGGGCGCAACGTGGTCGTGACCGAGATCGGCCAGGTACTCGTGGACCACTACCGCGACGGCCAGCGGCGCCAGCGCGACCTGGCCGCGCGCCTGGAGGAGTACCGGCATCTGCGGCGCGGGCGGGTGGCGCTCGGCGTGGGCGAAGGTTTCATCGGCAACCTGATCGCGCGGGCGCTTCAGCGTTTCTCGATGACGTACCCCGACATTCTCGTGGAGATCCGCTCGGGGCCCACGCCCGCCGTGCTTTCGCTCGTGCGCGACGACGTGGTTGATATCGGCCTGTGCACGCGCACCGCCAACGACCCCGCCATGCGCATTCACCCCTTCGCGGCGCGGCCGCTTTGCGCGCTCGTCGCGCCGTCGCACCGCTTCGCGACGATGCAAAAGGTGCCGCCCGCCGAACTCGTGAGCGAGCGTCTGATCTTCATGACCGAAGCGTTCGGCGTGCAGCATTTCGTGCAGTCGCTATTTGACGACGCCCGCCTGAACGTGATTCCCGCCTATCGCGTGGATCTCTTCAATACGGCGCAAACGCTCGCGGCCGCCGGGCTGGGGGTGGCCTTCATGTCGTCGATCACGGCGCGGCGCGGCATCGACCTGGGCGAACTGGTGGCCGTGCCGATCGATCATCCGATCGCGGCGGGCTTTTCAAGCCAGATGGTCACGCGCGTGGGGCGCAGGCTTTCGCCCGCCGCCGATCATCTGAGGAAGCAGCTCGCGCAGAGTTTTCTGGAAGCGACCACGCAGTAGCCAGGCCGCGGCCGTCTATCGTTGCGCGCGCAGCGAATTCAGCGCTTGCCGCGTGTTTTCGCTGTTATTCGAGCGTCGTTGGCGTGTCGCCGATCCTGAGCACCGCGTCGCGTTTGGCGAGCAGGTGCTGACGCAAGATCGCCGCGAGCCGCTTGCCGTCGCGCGCGTCGAGCGCTTCCAGCATGTGCGCGTGGTCGTCGATCGCGCGGTCCCATTTGGGCGTTTCGAAGTTCGAGCGAAAGCGCAGCGCCTGCAAGCGCCGGTTCACGGCGATATAGGTTTGCCGCAGCGCCGAATTGCGCGCCGCTTCGTTGATCTTGTCGTGAATGGCCTGGTTGCGGCTGTAGTAGCCGGCCAGATCGTTTTGCGCCCGGCAGGCGAGCATGGCGTAGTGCAGCGCCTTGATCTCGGCGATCTCGGCCGCGGTGATGCGCTCGCAGGCCAGCTCGCCGGAAAACGCCTCTAGCCCGCTCATGAGCTCGAAGGTCTCGCGCAGCTCCGCCTCGGACATCTTCGAAACCGAGGCGCCGCGATTGGGCGAAATATCGATCAACCCTTCGGACGCGAGCACCTTCAGCGCCTCGCGCAAGGGCGTGCGCGAAATGCCCAGGGTTTCGCACAGCTCGCGTTCATTGAGCTTGCGGCCCGGTTCGAGCACGCCTTCCACGATGAACCGCCGCAGATGGTCGACGACGGTGTCGTGGAGTTGCTGGCGCGCAATGGGCGGCAGCTCCTGGCTGCTTGCCGGGCTGACGACGGAGGGGTTCAGGTTCGGGTTTTGCATGCAAAAGGCATTTTCATCGATTTCCAGCGAATTCTAGCTTAAGGACACGGCCCCAAAGAGGCCTGAAACGATTGGGGTAAACCACGCCGGAATTCACCTTTAGCGTCAAGGCTGGTTGGATTATAGTTTTTTGCATGCAAAATTCAAAACAGGAGCGATTGCATGCTGAAGCTCGATTTCCATCCCGCCGGTCGCCACTTCTTGCAGATCCCCGGGCCGAGCCCGGTGCCAGATCGCATCCTGCGGGCGATGAGCTATCCCACCATCGACCATCGCGGCCCCGAGTTCGGCGTGCTCGGGCTCAAGGTGCTGGAGGGCATCAAGAAGGTCTTCAAGACGCAGCAACCCGTGGTGATCTACCCCGCATCGGGCACCGGCGCTTGGGAAGCCGCGCTCACCAACACGCTGAGTCCGGGCGACACGGTGCTGATGTTTGAAACGGGTCATTTTGCGACGTTATGGAAGCAGATGGCCGAACGCCTTGGCCTGAAGCCCGAATTTCTCGGCTTGCCCGGCATTGAAGGCTGGCGGCGCGGCGTGCAGGCCGACATGATCGAAAAGCGCCTGCGTGAAGATAGCCAGCACGCGATCAAGGCCGTTTGCGTCGTCCACAACGAAACCTCCACCGGCGTGACCTCGGACATCGCGGCGGTGCGCCGCGCGATCGACGCCGCCGGGCATCCGGCGCTGCTGCTGGTGGACACCATCTCCGGTCTCGCGAGCGCGGACTACCGGCACGACGAGTGGGGCGTGGACGTGACCGTCTCCGGTTCGCAGAAGGGCCTCATGCTGCCGCCGGGCATCAGCTTCAATGCGGTTTCGGCGAAGGCGCTCGCCGCGAGCGAGCATGCCAAGCTGCCGCGCAGCTTCTGGGGCTGGGCCGAGATCGTCGAGATGAACAAGAGCGGGTACTGGCCGTACACGCCCAACACGAACCTGCTTTACGGCCTTTCCGAAGCGCTCGACATGTTGCAGGACGAAGGGCTCGACAACGTATTCGCACGGCATCAGCGCCTCGCCGAGGCGTGCCGCCGCGCGGTGCGTGCGTGGGGTCTCGAGATCCAGTGCGCCGATCCCGCTGTCTATAGCCCGGTGCTCACGGGCGTGATGATGCCCGAGGGCGTGGATGCGGACGCGGTGCGCAAGATCATCTACGAGCGCTTCGACCTTTCGCTCGGCACGGGCCTCGGCAAGGTGAAGGGGCGCATGTTCCGCATCGGGCATCTGGGCGACTGCAACGACCTCACGCTGCTGGCGGCATTGGCCGGTTGCGAGATGGGCCTGCGCATTGCGGGCGTGCCCTTGAAGGACAGCGGCTTGCCCGCCGCCATGGAATATCTCGCGGCGCAGCCCAACGTGGTGTCGCTCAAAGCTGCCTGAAACAGGGGCTTTTTTGTACATGCCGCGCGCGGGGCGCGGCATGAGGGGCCGTTCGCGGCCCGGGTTTCCAGGTTGTTTCAGGGTGTACCCATGCCGGACGCCACTTCGAGAAGGGCGACGCGGCCGATAAAACCAGCAACGGAGACAGACGATGAAACGGTATCGATTGACGAGCGCGAGCAGCATCGTGCTGATCATGCTCTGCATCATGTACTTCATCACCTACCTCGACCGTGTGAACGTGAGCACGGCGGCGGCGGGCTTCGGCAAGGAGTTCCATCTTTCGCATACCGAGGTGGGGCTGGTGTTCTCGGCTTTTGCGTACCCGTATCTCGTGTTTCAGATCATCGGCGGCTGGGTGAGCGACCGTTTCGGCGCGCGCCGCACGCTGCTTTTCTGCGGCGCGCTGTGGGGCGTGGCCACGGTGCTCACCGGCATGGCGGGGGGGCTCGCCACGCTGCTCGCCGCGCGCCTGCTGCTCGGTTTCGGTGAGGGCGCAACGTTTCCCGCTTCGACTTCGGCCATGTCGCGCTGGGTCGCCAAAGAGCGGCGCGGCTTCGCGCAGGGCGTGACGCACTCGGCCTCGCGCATCGGCAATGCGGTGGCGCCCGCCGTGGTGGTGCTGGTGATGGCGCGTTATGGCTGGCGGCAGTCGTTCTATGTGTGCGGGGCGCTCAGCCTGCTGTGGGTCGTGGCGTGGGCATTCACGTTCACCGAGCATCCCAAGGATCATCCGCGTATTACCGAGGCCGAACTCGCCATCTTGCCGCCGCCCAAGCCGCGCGCAACCGGCCTGCCGTGGATGGCGCTTTTCAGGCGCATGATTCCGGTGACGATCGTCTACTTCTGCTACGGCTGGACGCTGTGGCTCTTTCTGAGCTGGATTCCGCAATACTTCCTGCACAACTACCACCTGCAATTGAGCAAGTCCGCGATCTTCGCCTCGGTGGTGTTTCTCGCGGGCGTGGTGGGCGACACGCTCGGCGGCCTCGTGACCGACTGGCTCCTCAAGCGCACGGGCAACCTCAGGCGTGCGCGTAGCTGGATGGTTTCCGTGTGCATGCTCATCACGCTGATCGTGCTCGTGCCGCTCATGTTCGTGCACGATCCCGTCATTTCGATGGCGTGCCTCGCGGCGGGCTTCTTCTTCGCCGAAATGACGATCGGCCCGATGTGGGCGATTCCCATGGATATCGCGCCCGAGTTCTCGGGCACGGCGAGCGGCATGATGAACACGGGCTCGGCGCTCGCGGCGATCATCTCGCCGGTGGTGGGCGGCTTTCTGATCGACCGCTTCGGCAACTGGGACCTGCCGTTCGTGGGCAGCATGGTGCTGATGGGGTGCGGCGTGATTCTCGCGTTCCGCATGCAGCCCGAAAGCCGCTTCGATCTGGGCCAGCAGGCCGAAGAACCCACGGGTTCCCGTCAGGGAGCGTGAACGATCATGGAAGGCGCACGGACTTCGGGCATGCTGGTCAAGCCGGTTCATCTGGTGCCGTCGAGCGCGGGCCATGGCTCGCCGCTCGCGCGGCGCTTGCGTGAGGCATTGCGCGGCGACGTGTATTTCGATGCGGCCAGTCGCGGCCGTTACGCGACGGACGCCTCGATCTACCAGATCATGCCCATCGGGGTGGTGGTGCCGCGCGATCAGGACGACCTGCGCGCGGCGCTGGAGATTGCCCGCGTCGAGCGCGCGCCGGTGCTCGCGCGTGGCGCGGGCACGAGCCAGTGCGGCCAGACGGTGGGCGAAGCGCTCGTGATCGACACGTCGAAGTGGCTCAACAACATCGTCGATTTCGACGCAGGCGCGCGTACCGTGACGGTCGAGCCCGGCGTCGTGCTCGATCATCTGAACGCGTGGCTCAAGCCGCACGGGCTGTGGTTTCCCGTGGATGTGTCGACGGCCGCGCAATGCACGATCGGCGGCATGGCGGGCAACAATTCCTGCGGCTCGCGCTCGATCGAATACGGCAACATGGTGCACAACGTGCTCGGCATCGACGCGATACTCGCGGACGGCGGCGAGGCGCGCTTCCAGTCGCTGAGCAAGCCGCACGAGGGCGCGCGGCTGGCGGCGCTGCTCGAAGGCGTGCAGCGCATCGCCACGCGCGAGCGCGGCGAGATTGCCGAGCGCATGCCGAAGGTGCTGCGCCGCGTGGCCGGCTACAACATCGACCTGTTCGACTGCCAGAACCCGCTTGCCTATACCGACGACGGCGTGGCGAATCTCGCGCATCTGCTGGTGGGCTCGGAGGGCACGCTCGCGTTCAGCCGGCAGATCACGCTGAAGCTCGCGCCGCTGCCCGCGCATAAAACGCTGGGCGTGGTGAGCTTTCCGACGTTCTGGCAGGCGATGGACTCGGCGCAGCACATCGTCAAGCTCAAGCCCACGGCCGTCGAGCTGGTGGATCGCACGATGATCGAACTCGCGCTCGGCAATCCCGGCTTCAAGCCGGTGATCGAAAAGGCGCTCGTGGGCAGGCCCGACGCGATCCTGCTGGTGGAGTTCGCGGGCGATAACCGCGACGATCAGGTGCGCCGCCTTAATGGGCTCGTCGAACTGATGGGCGACCTCGGCCTGCCGGACTCGGTCGTGAAGATGACCGATGCGAACGAGCAAAAGGCCCTGTGGGAAGTGCGCAAGGCGGGCCTGAACATCATGATGAGCATGAAGGGCGACGGCAAGCCCGTGTCGTTCATCGAAGATTGCGCCGTGCCGCTCGAACATCTCGCGGAGTACACGAGCCGCCTGACCGAAATCTTCCACCGGCACGGCACCGAAGGCACGTGGTACGCGCATGCGAGCGTCGGCACGCTGCACGTGCGCCCGATTCTCGACATGCGCCGCGACGGCGCGGCGAAAATGCGCGCGATAGGCGAGCAGGCCGCGGAGCTCGTGCGCGAGTACAAAGGCGCGTTCTCGGGCGAGCACGGCGACGGCCTGTGCCGCGGAGAATGGATTGCCTGGCAGTACGGACCGAAGATCAACCAGGCGTTCGCGGAGATCAAGCAGCTGTTCGACCCCGAAAACCGCTTCAATCCCGACAAGATCGTGCGTCCGCCGAAGATGGACGACGCGAAGCTGTTCCGTTTCGCGCCGGGCTATCGCGAGCGCCAGATGCGGCCCGTGCTCGACTGGTCCGCGTGGGACGTGGGGCGCGATCCGCTGACCGGGGTGCAAACGCCGCCCGGCAGCGGCGACGATCTGACCGGCGGCCTCGCGAAAGCGGTCGAGATGTGCAACAACAACGGCCACTGCCGCAAGTTCGACGCGGGCACGATGTGCCCGAGCTACCGCGTGACAAAGGACGAACAGCACGTGACGCGCGGGCGCGCCAACACCTTGCGGCTGGCGATCAGCGGACAACTGGGCGAGGAGGGCCTCGCGAGCGCGGAGGTGAAGGAAACGCTGGATCTGTGCGTCTCGTGCAAGGGCTGCAAACGCGACTGCCCGACCGGCGTGGACATGGCCAAGTTCAAGATCGAGGCGCGCGCGGCGTGGAGCGCGACGCACGGCGTGACGCTGCGCGACAGGATGATCGCGTTCCTGCCGCACTACGCGCATCGCGCCGCGCAGGCTGGCGGACTCGCGGCGGCGCTCGAACGCATTCCGCTCGCTTCGGCGTGGGCGAAGCGCGCTATCGGCTTCGCGCCGCAACGTACGCTGCCGCAGTTCCGCCGCTCGTTCCTGTCCGGCATGGCGAAAGATCCGGGCGCGAAGCCGGGCGCCGCCGCGATGCACAAAGAAGTGGTGTTGTTCGTCGACACCTTCAACGACAACTTCGAACCCGAAAACGCCCGCGCCGCGCAGCACGTGCTCGAAGCCGCCGGCTATGTCGTGCACCTGAACGTGCGCGGCGACGAGCGCCCGCTGTGCTGCGGCCGCACGTTCCTCGCCGCGGGCCTGGTCGATCAGGCGAAGCGCGAGGCGCGGCGACTGCTCGATACGCTCACGCCGTTCGTGGCGCGCGGCGTGTCGATCGTCGGGTTAGAGCCTTCGTGCCTGCTTTCGATGCGCGACGAGTTTCTGCAATACGGCTACGGCGACGAGGCGCGCGAACTCTCGAACGCGGCATTCCTGTTCGAAGAGTTCCTCGTGCGCGAGCAGCGCGCGGGCCGGCTCGATCTGCCGCTGCACAAGCTCGGCGCGCCGCGCGCGTGGGTGCACGGCCATTGCCACCAGAAGGCGTTCGATGCCTTCCGGCCGGTGCTCACGGTGCTCGGCTGGATTCCGGGGCTCGACGTGCAGCCGATCGAATCGTCGTGCTGCGGCATGGCGGGCAGCTTCGGCTACGAGGCCGAGCACTACGAAGCCTCGCAGGCCATGGCGGAACTGTCGCTGTTGCCGGCGGTGCGCAAAGCGGACCGCGCGGATCTCATCGTGGCGGACGGCACGAGCTGCCGCCACCAGATTCACGACGGCGCGAACGCCACGGCGCTCCACGTGGCGCGCGTGCTGGAGATGGCGCTCTCGTGACGCCGCCGGGCTATCGCGAGCACACGGCGTCCACGGCGTGCAGCATCTTGCCGAAGAACGCGTCGGCGAACTGCGAATCGAGCCAGCGCACGATCATCGCGATCCTGCGCTCGGGCTCGATCCACATGAACGAGCTGCCCGCGCCCACGCCGAAATAGCTCGACTCCGGCACGCTCGGAAACACGCGCCGCTGGGTGTTGAGCCAGACCAGCGCGCCATAGAACGGCGCGATCGGGCAGGGCGTGCGCATGCGCGCGATCCATTCGCCGGAGAGTACGCGGCGGCCCTGGGCCACGCCGTCGTCAAGCAGCATTTGCGCGACCTTCAACTGATCGTTCGCGCTCACCGACATGCCGCCGCCCCAGTGCGAGCCGCCGGGCACCGACTGCACGCGGCGGCCGCCGATGTCGATCCACGCCGCGTCGTAACCGACCCATTGCCAGTTCTCGCTTGCGCCAACGGGCCGCATGATCGCTTCGCGAAACACTTCGGGCAACGAGCGGCCGAACAGATGCAGGAGCGCGAGCGAAAGCTGGTTGATGCGCACGTCGTTGTATTCCCAGTACGCGCCGGGCGTGCGCAACGGGCGCAAGTCGCCTTTCTTGCCGTCGGGCGGTTCGCCGAACGTGACGGCGCGGTAGTGGTCCGCCTGGTCGGAGAGGCCGAAGCACGTGCCTTGCCATTCGCTCGTCTGTTGCAGCAGTTGCGTCCACGTGATGGGCGCGTTGTGCTCGCTCTCGAAGCCGATGCCGGGCACGCGCGCACGCACGGGCTCGTCGGGGTCGGGCAGGAGGCCGCGGTCGTGCGCGACGCCCGCGAGCAGCGCGAGATACGTCTTCGCGATGCTGAAGGTCAGATCGGGGCGATCGGGTTCGCCCCAGCGCGCGAGCATGCGGCCGTCCACGGCAATCGCGCCCGACACGGGCCCGCGATCGTGGATGGGCCCGAGCAGTCGGTTCCACGGCGGCGGGTCGTTCACGTGCACGCCGAACTTGCCGCTGGCGTTGCGGTCCCAGGCCGATTCGTGATCGACGGAAAACTGGATGGCGTCCTGCACTTCCTGCGGCAGATCGTGTTGCATGGGTACGGGTTTCCTTGCGTGTGCTTCGATATCGAGGGCTTCAGCGCGCGCCGAGCCGTGCGCGGGCCCAGACCAGCGTGACAAGGCTCAGCACCGCCGCGAACATCAGCCAGAGGCCCGGCGCGAGATTGTTGCCCGTGGCGGCGATGAGCGAGGCGACGGCGAGCGGCGTGAAGCCGCCGAACAGCGTGGTGCCGATGTTATAGGCGAGCGCCATGCCCGTGGTGCGCGTGCGGGTTGGGAAGAATCCTGCCATCAACGCCGGAATCGGCGCGAAATAGGTGACCTTGAGCACCGCGACCCACATCACGGCGACGAGCAGCGTGAGCAGCGACGGATGCGCGTTCACGAACATGAACGCGGGGTAGACGGTCAGGAAGAACAGCACGCCCGCCACGAACATGATGCGCGTGCGCCCCACCTTGTCCGACCAGTGGCCGACGATCGGCGTGAGCACGAAGGCGATCAGGCCCGCCATGAGCGTGGCGATAAAGCCCGACGAAGGCGCGAGGCCGAGCTGGCGCGCCGCATAGGTCGGCATATAGAGGAGCACGTATTGTGCGGAGGTGGTCAGCACCAGCGCGCCGATGGAAGCCAGCACGCGCGCTTTTTGCGTGGCGAGCAGCTCGCGCACGGGCGACTCGGCCTTTTCGCTGCGCTCGAATTCGGGCGTTTCGTCGATGCGCCGGCGGATATAAAGGCCCACCGGGCCGATCAGCATGCCGAACAGGAACGGCACGCGCCAGCCCCAGCTTTCCAGTTGCGGCGTCGTGAGCGCGCCCATGAGCACCGCGCCGAACAGGGAGGCGAGCAGCGTGCTCGCGCCCTGGCTCGAGAACTGCCAGCTCGACATGAAGCCGCTGCGTTGCGGGGCGTGCTCGATCAGGAAGGCCGTGGAACTGCCGAACTCGCCGCCCGCCGAAAAGCCTTGCAGCAGGCGCGACGCGAAAATGCCGATAGGCGCGAGGATGCCGATCGTCGCATAGGTGGGCATCAGCGCGACCATGGCGGTGCCGATCGTCATCATCGTGATGGAGAGCGTGAGCGAGGCCTTGCGGCCCTTGCGGTCGCTGTACGAGCCGAGCACGAGCGCGCCGACCGGCCGCGCGAGGTACGAGAGCGCGAACGTGCCGAGCGTGAGCAGCAGCGACATCGTGGCGTTGTGGACGGGGAAAAAGAGCTTCGAAAGCGTGGACGCGAAATAGCCGTACGCGATCAGGTCGTAGAACTCGAGCGCGTTGCCGATGGAAGTGGCGATGATCAGCCGCGAGACGCTCTTGCCCGATGCGGCGTGCGTGGCGTGCGTGGCGTGTGCGGCGTGTTTTGCGTGTTCTGCATGTTCGGCTACGGAATCGATGCTCATTGCCACGTCCTCATGCAAGCGTTGTAGAAACCTGCGGTGCGGGGTTGGAGGCGCCGGTTGCGCCGAGGTCCCAGAAGAGACCGGCCATGATGCGCAGCCCGTCGCGCACGACCGGGCCGAGCAGGTGCTCGTTCGGTGCGTGCTGCGAGCAGCCGGGGTATGAATGCGGCACCCAGAGCGTGGGCATGCCGAGCACGTCGGCGAACACGTCGTTGGGCAGCGTGCCGCCCAGGTTCGGCAGCAGCACGGGTTCTTCTCCCGTGGTTTCGCGCAGCGAGCGCAGCGCCCACTGCACCCAGGCGTTGTCGGGATCGACGCGCGTGGCGGGCGCGCCGCGCTCCACGTCCAGATCGACCATGCCGAAGCCGTGCGCATCGAGGTGATCGCGCACGATGCGCTCCAGGTTGCGCCAGTCCGTGCCCACCACGAAGCGGATCTGCATGTACGCGATGGCGTGCGGCGGAATCGCGTTCACGGGCTTTTCCGGGTTGCCCGTGCGGAACGCGAGCACTTCGAGATTGTTCCAGCCGAACACGCGTTCGGTGGGCGTGAGGCCCGGCTCGCCGTAGTCGCGGTCGACTTCGGGTTCGCCCGCATTGCCGCCCACGGCGATATCGGCGAGCGCGCGGCGCACCGACTCGGGAACAGGCGGCGGGCGCAGACCTTCCACGAGAATCTTGCCGTTCGCATCGACCATCGTGGCGATCGCATTGGCGAGCACCACGCCCGGATTGCGCAGCAGCCCGCCCCAGTTGCCGGAGTGATGGCCGCCTTCGCGCAGCGTGAGTTCGAGCTTGAAATTGACGAGGCCGCGCGAGCCGAGAAAGATCGTCGGGCGGTGCGCGCTCAGGCGCGGGCCGTCGGAGGCGATCAGCACGTCGGCGGCGAGTTCGTCGCGCAGTTGCGTGCACAGTTCGTGCAGGCCCGGCGAGCCGACTTCCTCGCCCGTTTCGAACAGCAGCTTGAGATTGAAGCCGAGCTTGCCGTCGCGCGCGTCGAGCACGGCCTTGAGCGCGGCGAGATTGATGCTGTGCTGGCCCTTGTTGTCGGCGGTGCCGCGGCCGTACCAGCGCTCGCCGTCGATCGTCACGTCCCACGGCGTGAGGCCCGCGCGCCACTGGGCGTCGTAGCCGCGCACCACGTCGCCGTGGCCATAGCTCAGCACCGTGGGCAGCGCGTCGCCTTCATGGCGGTGCGCGATGAGGAACGGGCCCGCGCCCTGCGCGGGATTGTCCGCCACGCGGCAGACGAAGCCCCACTGGGTAAGCAGCGGCGTGAGTTCGTCGTCCAGATAGGCGCGCAGGCGGCCGGCGCTGTCCGGCTCCTGGCTCTCGGTGCGGTACGCCACGCGGCGGCGCAGGTCGTCGAGGAAGCGGCCCGAATCGTAGTGGCCGGCAGCGGTTTGAATGGCGATGTCGCGGGTCAATGCGCGTCTCCGATGGCTGATACCCGGGGCTGATACCCGGTCCGAAACCCTGCAACGATCCTGCGGTCGCCGATATTTCTGCACAATTACAATATTTGCGACCTATCGTTGCCGAAACGGCAAAGCGCGCGCATCCCGCGCCCATCGACATGGACAACACCGCACTCCGTTATTTTCTGGAAGTGGCCCGCAGCGGCTCGCTGAGCAAGGCGTCCGAGCGGCTTTTCGTGGCCGTCTCGGCGCTCAGCCGCCAGATTGCCCGGCTCGAAGAGGAACTGGGCACGCCGCTATTCGAGCGGCGCCCGCGCGGCATGGTGCTGAGCGAGGCCGGGCGCCTGCTCGCGGAGCACGCGCGGCGCAGCCTGCTTGAAAGCGAGCGCGTGATCGGCGAGATTCGCGGGCTCAACGAAGGCGGGCGCGCGACCATACGCGTGGCGAGTTCCGAAGGTCTCGCGCCGCATTTTCTGCCACAGGTGTTCGCGCACTTTCTCAGGATGTATCCGCGAACGCATTTTCAGCTCGATGTGTCGGCGCCCGCCGTCGCCACGCAGCGCGTGAGGGAGGGCACGGCGGATATCGCGCTGTGCTTCAGCCTCGCGCCGGAGAAGGAGATTACCGTGCACTATTCGCAGCGCGCGCCGATTTTCGCGCTCATGCGCGGCGATCATCCGCTGGCGGCGCGCGAATCGGTGTCGCTGCGCGATCTGCTCGCGTGGCCGGTCGCGATGCACAACCAGGGCGTGACGATCCGGCAACTGTTCGATATCTCGTGCAGCCTGGAAGGGGTGGTCTTCGAGCCGGTGCTCGTGAGCAACTATCATGTGGCGCTGCAAAGCTTCGTACGACTGACCGATGCCGTCACGCTCACGGGCTACCTCACCGTGCGCGGCCGTCTCGAGGCGGAGGGCCTCGCCGCCGTGCCGCTGGCGAACCCGGAACTGCATCAGCGCACGTTGCAGGTCCAGACCATGGCGGGCCGAACGCTGCCGCAAGCCGTGCAGGCGTTTCTGGACCTGCTCACGCGTGCGATCGACGACGAATCGCTCGTGGCGGGGTGATGGCGCTCGGGATGACGTTCAGGCGAGGGGGGCGGTGGTAGTCATGAGCCGCGCGGCGAGCCTGCGCATGCCGGCGAACACGGCGTCGGCGATATCTTCGGGAAAGCCGGCGGGGATCTGCTTCGAGACCGTTTCGATCACGCGAGGCGTGTGCTGCGCCACCTGCGCGAGCATCGCTTCGACCTGCGCGGCGGCGAACCCCACACGGCGGCCTTGCTCGATCCAGTGCCGGGGGTAGATTTCCTCGATGCGATAGTGCCGGTTGCGCCCGCGCACGGCCATCGCGAGACTCGCGCGCTGTGGCGCGATATGGTTGCGGCCCCGCCCGATGATGGGGTGCACGGAGAGCACGTCGTAGAGCGGCGTGGCGGCATATTCGCTGCCTGGCAGGAGCGCGATGCTGTAGTTTTTCGCGTGGCCGTCCGTGGCCGCGAGCAGCCAGAAGAGGATTTGCGTGACGAAGAAGTTGCGGCGGTCGAGCGCGGCCTGCGCGGAACCGTCGAGCACTTCCATGATCGCGTCGATGCCGGGGCCGCCGTCGGCTTCGTACTTGGCGAGGCCGGACGTGCCGGTCGCCTGGCACAGGTCCTCCTGCGGGAGGCGCACGATCCATTTGCCGTCGCGCGCCGGGCGCCGGTCGAAGCGCTCGACCACGAGCGCCTTCATGTCCTCGAAGTGCGCGATCTCGCATGGCGCCACGGGCAGGCCGTACGCCGCGATGATCTGCGTGCAGAGCCACTCGTTTTCCACCGAAGTGCGCATGTCGGCGCGCATGTTGCCGACCAGACCGAGCGGCAGCTTGAGGATATGCGTGGTGGGCGTGCTGCCCTCGGGAAGCAGCCACTGGCCGCGATGGCGCAGCAGCGCGGTCTTTTCCTGTGCCCCGGCAATCGACAGGCGCAGGCTGTCCACGGAGTCGTGCTCGCCCGCGTGCGGGGTGGCGGTGGTGTCGCGCAGCAACTGGGCGATGTCGGGCTCGCCCAACGCGCGGCCCTTGATGGTCCTGAGGCTGGCGGGCGTTTCCTCCGCCGGAAGAATCTGCAACGCCCCGACGCAGTCGCGGCCGAGCGCGGCGAGCAGTTCGAACGGCGAGGTGCCGCCTGTCTGGTAGCGCGCGGCGATGCGCCTGCGAATGCGGTCGCTGTCCGGCAGCAGATTGTCGAAATAGTCGGCCACGACGCGGCCGCGATACGGCTGGTTGCCGGGCGTGAAGGGCAGCGAGAGGGAGAGCGGGCGGCCTTGTTCGTCGTCGATCCAGCTATCGAGGTACACGAGCCGCTCGCTGCCGCGCGCGCTTTCCCAGTAGCCCACAGGCAGGCCGTTCATCCACAGGTCGAGGCGGCTCGGAAGGCGGGGGCGTGTGCTCACCAGTCTTCCCTCGACTTGCTGCGGGCGGTGGTTTTGCGCGGCGGCCTGGCGGTTTGTGTAGCGGACGATGGAGCGGCAGGTGTAGCGGCAGGTGTAGCGCGGCGACGCGGTTTTGCGGCCGCTGGCGCCGCCGCGCTGGATATTTTGGCGGCGACGACGGGCGCTGCCTGCGCTTGCGGCGCGGCGAATTTCATTTCGACATCGACGAGCCGCAGAACGCGAAACAGCCGCTCGACGCTGGCGGACTCGGGGTTGGCCTCGAATGCGGCGTAGCTTTGCTGCGAGATGCCGAGCCGCCGGGCCAAGGCCTCCTGGGTGAGGCCCGCTTTCTTCCGGAAGCCGACGAGGATCGGGCGCAACTGGCTCAGTGTCTTGACAGGGTAGTCCACGGGATTTCGGGGCGGCGGCCCGCATGGCGCAAGTGAATACAGTCTATACGTTGTAAAGTGAAAATACAAACCACAGGCTGTAACCGGAGAATACAGGCTATGGTTTGTATGAGGGTGCTGGACGGGATGACAGGGTGGGGTCCACATACGCAACTAACAGCCTGCCGCGGCATGCGCACCCCACAGCCGCTTCGCGGCCAGAGCGCCTTGCCGGGCAGGCCGGCAACGCCGCGAACCGGCGAGCCGAAGGGCAAAAACGCACGCGGGGAATGAAGCCTTTCGGCCTCATTCCCCGCGTGTGAACGACAAACGGTGCAGCAGTATCAGCGATTCACGATGCGCGCCGGCACGAGGAACGTGAGCAGCGCGCCGAGCATGAGCGCCCCCGCCATCGTATAGAGGCCGGTATTGGTGCTATGCGTGAGATCCTTCATGAAGCCGATGAAATACGGCCCCGCGAAGCCCGCGAGATTGCCCACGGAGTTGATGAGCGCAATGCCGGCCGCCGCGGCCGAGCCGCCGAGAAACGCGGTCGGCAGACTCCAGAACATCGGCAGCGTCGAGAGGGCGCCTGCCGCCGCGAGCGTGAGGCCCACCATCGCGAGCACCGGCTGGTCGCCGAACATGGCCGAGGCGATCAGGCCCACGCCGCCGAGCACCGAAACGAACGCCAGGTGCCAGCGGCGTTCGCGCCGCCGGTCGGCGCTGCGCGAGGCGAGGCCCATCGTCACGACGGCGGCCGCGTAGGGAATCGTGGTCAGCAGGCCGATCATGAGCGGGTCTTTCACGCCCGTGGAGGAGATCAGCGTGGGCAGCCAGAAGCCCACCGTATAGAACCCGCAGATCAGGCAGAAGTAGATCGCCGTGAGCAGCCACACGCGGCGGTTCGTGAACACTTCTCGCATTGAATGGTCCGCCTTGTGCGCGGAGTCGGCGGCGATCTGCGCTTCGAGCAGCGCGCGTTCTTCCCCGGTGAGCCACTTCGCCTTCTTGATGCCGTCCGTCAACACCACGAACGCGGCGATGCCAACGACGATCGAGGGCAGTCCTTCCACGAAGAAGAGCCACTGCCAGCCCGCGTAACCCATCGCGCCGCTCAACGCATGCAGCAGGTAGCCCGAAAGCGGCCCGCCGATGAGGCCCGAAACGGGCACGGCCATCGCGAACGCGGCGAACATCTTGCCGCGCCGGTGCGAGGGATACCAGTACGAGAGGTAGAGAATCACGCCGGGATAGAAGCCCGCTTCGGCCAGACCCAGCAGGAAGCGCATCACGTAGAACTGGGTGGGCGTGGTCACGAAGGCCATGCCCGAGGAAATGATGCCCCAGGTGATCATGATGCGCGCCATCCACAGCCTCGCGCCCACGCGGTGCAGGATGATGTTGCTGGGAATTTCGACGAGGAAGTAGGCAATGAAGAAGATGCCGGCGCCCAGGCCGTAGACCGTGTCCGAGAAGTGCAGGTCGGACGACATTTGCAGCTTCGCGAAGCCCACGTTCACGCGATCCAGATACGCGACGAGGTAGCACAGCATCAGGAACGGCACGATGCGCCGCGTGACTTTGGCGTAGGTGCGCGCTTCGAATTCGCGCTTCTCGCCTGTTTCGATGATCCCGACCGACTCTTGCAGCACGGCTGTCTCCTTAAGTTCGCTTGCGCGAAAGGCCGGTGTGCCGCGGGCAGCGCAACCGGCATTCAGCGCAAAATTTGTATGATGAGCATATGTAATATCTTTTGCCGGTTGGATGTTAGGTTAAAAGGCGGTAAGGTGTCAACGCGTCACCGATCAACGCCGTTTTCGGGTCTTTCCTGAAGCTCAAACACATGAACAACCCCACATCCACGCCGTCGCGCACGGTCGCGTTCGAGGCCCCCAACATCACGAGCGCGGGCACGCTCGCCGACCGGGTCACCGCGGTGCTGCTCGAAAAGATCACGAGCGGCGACTTCCCGCCGGGCGCGCGGCTGCCGACCGAACAGGTCATCTGCGAGCGCTTCGGCGTGAGCCGCACCGTGGTTCGCGAAGCGATCTCGCGCCTGAAGTCCGAAGGGCTCGTGGAGGTGAGGCAGGGCAGCGGTATGGTCGTGCGCGAGGCCAGCCGGGCGGCCACGTTCCGGCTGCCCGTCGAGGTCAACGATTCCGTGGAGGCGGTCCTGCGGGTGACGGAGTTGCGCCGCGGCATCGAGGCCGAAGCGGCGGCGCTCGCCGCCGAGCGGCGCACGCGCACGCAACTCGCCGAAATCAAGCGCGCGCTCGCCGCGATCGACACGGCCGCAAAGCAGCAGCGCGACGGCGTGGAGGAGGACCAGGCGTTCCACATGGCCATTTCGCACGCCACCGGTAATTCCCTGTATCCGCCCATGCTCGAATATCTCGGCCAGTTCGTGCGCGCGGCGATCCTCCTCACGCGCACCAACGAAGCGCGGCGCGGCGACTTTTCCGAGCAGGTGCGCGCCGAGCACAAGGCGATCTACGACGCGATCGCCGCGCAGGATCCGGTTGCGGCGCGCCAGGCCGTCATCACCCACATCGACAACGCGGGCGCGCGCATCCAGGTGGCCGGCCCGGCGTTCTGGGCGGGCGAGGGCAGCACCGCCGCCCAGCCGCTGCTGGAGGAAGGCAAGCGCGTGGCGCGCAAACGCACCCCCCGCTGACGTTTCCGGCGCGGCGCGGCGGCGGGGGCTGCACAGCGGACTTGCGCGATTCGCTAAAAGGTAAGATCATCATACAACTTTTTAGCGGAAGCATCCGCCGCCATCCCGTAGAACGAAGGAGACGACGATGGAAATCGTGGTGACCGGCGCCGCCGGCTTTCTGGGCCAACGCCTGATTCGTACGCTGCTCGCACGCGGTGAATTGACGGGCGCCGATGGGCGCGCGCAGCGCATCGAGAAAATTCGCGCGTTCGACGTGGTCGCGCTTCAAGGCATCGACGACGCGCGCGTCGAGGTGCTCACAGGCGACATCAGCGACGCACAGCAGATCGAAGCGCTGATCGGTCCGCGCACCGCGAGCGTGTTCCACCTCGCGGCGATCGTTTCGGGCCAGGCCGAGCAGGAGTTCGACCTTGGCATGACCATCAACTTCGACGCCACGCGCACGCTGTTCGAGCGCATTCGCGCACTGGAAACACGCGCGCGCTTCGTGATGACGAGTTCGGTCGCCGTGTTCGGCGGCGATCTGCCGGCCACCGTCGAAGACACGCACGTCTGGTCGCCGAAAAGCTCGTATGGCACGCAAAAGGCGCTGTCCGACCTGCTGCTCGCCGACTACAGCCGCCGCGGCTACCTCGACGGGCGCAGCCTGCGCATGCCCACCGTCGTGGTGCGTCCCGGCAAGCCGAATCGCGCGGCGTCGAGCTTCGCGAGCGGCATCATCCGCGAGCCGGTCAACGGCGTGGAAGCGGTGTGCCCCGTCGCGCCCGAAACGCTGCTGTGGCTCATGTCGCCGGACCGCGCCGTGGAAAACCTCGTGCACGGCCATGAACTGCCTGCCGAACGTCTCGAACAAGGGCGCGTCATCAACATGCCGGGGCTTTCGGTGACGGTGAGCGAGATGCTCGCTTCGCTGCGCCGCATTGCGGGCGACACCGTGGCCGACCGGGTGCGCTTCGAGCGCGACCCGGCCATCGAAAAGATCGTCAATTCGTGGCCCGGCAACTTCTCCGCGCCTTATGCGCGCTCGCTCGGCTTCGTGTTCGACGCGAACTTCGACGACGTCGTACGCGCATTCATCGAGCGCGACGCTCTCGTACGCTGATACGCCACGACCCACGTCACGACGCGCGGCCAGCACTAGCCCGCTGGCGCGCGCCGCGCTCGCGCAACCGGACTCCCTCGCCATGTCTTCCTCTTCCGTCCTGCTCGGCTGCATTGCCGACGATTTCACGGGCGCGACCGATCTCGCGAACATGCTGGTGCGCGGCGGCATGCGCACCGTGCAAACCATCGGCGTGCCCGCCGAGCCGCTCGACACGCCCGCGCAAGCCGTGGTCGTCGCGCTGAAGTCGCGCACCGCGCCGCGCGACGAAGCCCTAGCCGAATCGCTCGCCGCGCTCGAATGGCTGCGCTCGCTCGGCTGCCGCCAGTTCTACTTCAAGTACTGCTCGACCTTCGACTCCACCGACGAAGGCAACATCGGCCCGGTCGCGGACGCGCTCATGCAGGCACTCGGCACATCGTTCGCGGTGGCGTGCCCGGCGTTTCCGGAGAGCGGCCGCACGGTGTATCGCGGGCATCTGTTCGTGGGCGACGTGCCGCTCAACGAGTCGGGCATGCAGAACCACCCGCTCACGCCCATGACCGACGCGAATCTCGTGCGCACGCTCCAGCGGCAAACGCCTTCGAAGGTCGGCCTGCTGCGCTACGACGCGATCCAGCGCGGCGTGCCGGCGCTCGCCGAAGCGCGCGCGCAACTGGCCGCGCAGGGCGTGCGCGTGGCCATTGCCGACGCGATTTCGGACGCCGACCTGCACACGCTGGGCGAATCGTGCGCCGACGATCTGCTCGTCACCGGCGGCTCGGGTCTCGCCCAGGGCTTGCCCGCCAACTTCGCCCGCGCAGGCCTGCTCGACACGACCGGCGCGGCGCAGCAGCTTCCGGCAGTGCAGGGCCTGGCCGCCGTGCTGGCAGGCAGTTGCTCGCGCGCGACGCAAGGTCAGGTCGCGCACTGGCGCGAGCACGGCCGCCCCGCGTTCCGCATCGAGCCGCTCGCGCTCGCCGCCAACGCCCAGGCCGTGGTGGACGCCGCGCTCGCCTTCGCGCGCGAGCGCGTGGCCCGCGAGCCGGTGCTGATCTACGCCACGAGCGCGCCCGACGAAGTGGCGCAGGCGCAGCAAACGCTCGGCACGGCCGCCTCCGGCGCGCTGGTCGAGGAGGCGCTGGCGAACGTGGCGCGCGGGCTCGAACATATGGGCGTGCGGCGCTTCGTCGTGGCGGGCGGGGAAACCTCGGGCTCGGTCGTGAACGCGCTCGGCGTGAGTTCGCTCGCGATCGGCCCGCAGATCGATCCCGGCGTGCCCTGGACGGTTTCGGACGGCGCGCGCCATGCGCTCGCGCTCAAGTCGGGCAACTTCGGCTCGGTCGACTTCTTCGAGAAGGCGCTGGCGCAGTGCGAGCGCATCATGGAGCCGGCGCCATGAGCGCGATCCTTCCGGCGGATCATGCCGCCGAGAATCGCGCGCGCGAAGAGATCGCGCGCATCGGCGCCGATCTTTACGCGCGCCGCTACACGGTCGGCTCGGCGGGCAACATCAGCGCGCGGCTGGCTGACGGCTGGCTCATCACGCCCACCGACGCGTGTCTCGGTCATCTCGATCCCGCCGCCATCGCCAAGGTGGACGCAAGCGGGCAGTGGGTGAGTGGCGACAAGCCGTCGAAAACCCTGGCGCTGCATCGCAACGTCTACGAAGTGAATCCTTCGATGAACGGCGTGGTGCACACGCATTCCACGCATCTCGTCGCGCTTACGCTCGCGGGCGTGTGGCAGCCCGACGACGTGTTGCCGCCCATCACGCCGTATTACGTGATGAAGGTGGGCCACGTGCCGCTCGTGCCGTATCGCCGCCCCGGCGACCCGGAAGTGGCCGCACGCATCCGCGCGCTGGCGAACGACGTGCGCGGCGTGTTGCTCGAACGCCTCGGGCCCGTGGTGTGGGGCGCAAGCGTCTCGCAGGCGGCCTGGGCGCTCGAGGAACTTGAGGAAACCGCGCGCCTGTGGCTCATGACCACGCCCCGGCCCGCGCCGCTCACCGAGGCGCAGATCGACGAGCTGCGCACGACGTTCAACGCGAAGTGGTGAACGCGCGACCCGCGCGCCGACTTATATTCAGGAAACCTTACATGTTGCGTTTTTCTGCCAATCTCTCGACGCTGTTCCAGGAATTGCCGCTCGCCGAGCGTTTCGAAGCGGCCGCGCGCGCCGGCTTCGATGCCGTCGAACTGTGGTTCCCCTATGAAATTCCCGCCGCGCAAATGCGCGAACGGCTCGCGGCGCATGGGCTGCGCTGCGTGGGCATCAACTCCGCGGCGGGCGACGTGTCGCGCGGCGACTGGGGCCTGGCCGCCGACCCGGCGCGGCGTGCCGAATTCGACGCAAGCGTGGAGCAGGCCTTCGACTATGCGCAGGCAATCGGCTGCCCGAGCGTGCACGTGATGGCCGGGCAGATCGACGCCGGTGCGCCGCGCCAGAGCGCATGGGAACACTATGTGGAGTGCATGGGCGCGGCGGCGGACCGTGCGGCCGCGCGTGGTCTCACGGTGATGGTGGAGCCGCTCAATGCAATCGACCGCCCGCGCTATCTTCTCAATACGCAGGCGCAGGCGCTCGAACTGCTGGGCGCGCTGAACCGGCCGAACCTGAAGATCATGCTCGACCTCTACCATGTGCAACGCGGCGAAGGCAATCTGATCGAGCGCATGCGCGCGTCGCTGCCGCATGCGGCGCACGTGCAGATCGCCGACAATCCGGGCCGCCACGAGCCGGGCACGGGCGAAATCCGCTTCGAGAGCGTGTTCGCCGAGCTCGCGCGCAGCGGCTATAGCGGCTTGATTGGCTGCGAATATCTGCCTTCCGGCGCGAGCGTGGAGAGTTTTGGCTGGCTCGAACCGTTCAGGGCGGCGCAACCTGCCTGACGATGGCAACGCGACTTCCATTGGCGAAGTCGCGCTGCCAGCGCTTTATCAGGAGTGCGATCAGCGTTCGGCGCCCGGCATCGGCTCGCCGAGCACGAACGGTCCGCCCTGGAACTGCTGCGCCGGGCCAGCGAATCCGGCGTTCGGCGCGCTAGCCGCGAAACGGTCCGCGTAGGCCTGCGAACTGTCGCGCGGCCGGTAGCCGAGAAAACGGGCCTTGGCGTTGTCCCACCAGCACGCCGGGTTGTCCGACACACCGTAGACGACCGCGTGCCCGGCGCGGTTCGTGAACAGCGAGCAGCGCACGAGTTCGATGAAGTCCCCATAGCTCAGGAACGTGACGAGCATGCGCGCGTTCTTCGGCTCCTCGAACGACGAGCCGATGCGCAGGCACACTGTTTCAATGCCGAAACGGTCGAAGTAATAGCGCGAAAGCGACTCGCCGAAGCATTTCGTCACGCCGTACAGGCTGTCCGGGCGGTGCGGGGCGTCGGTGTCGAGCACGCTCGTGACGGGATGAAAGCCCGTGACGTGGTTGGAGCTCGCAAACACGATGCGCTTCACGCCATGCTTGCGCGCGGCTTCGTAGAGGTTGTACGTTCCGCGAATATTCGCTTCGAGCAGGTCGTCGAACGGCGCGTCGATCGAGATGCCGCCCAGGTGCACGATCGCGTCGACGCCTTCCACCATCTCCATGACCGCCTCGCGATCCGCCAGGTCGACGCGGCGCGCTTCCTCGTGCGGCGCGGTCTCGCCCAGCTCGGTGATGTCGCTGATGCGCACGGTATCCGCCCAGTCGGCCAGCGCCCCGCGTAGCTGACGGCCCAGATTGCCGCCCGCGCCGGTGAGCAGCAGACGACCGAATGGCTTGCCTGAAAGTGAGTGTTGGGACATCCGGGCTTCCTGGTAATTATTGTGAAAAGTTGTGGAAAACGTTTTCCGAATATAGCCATCGGCCGTCACAGCGTCAATGGAGGAATACGTGCGGCGAGGGCAGTGGTTCACCTGGTGTCCGTTTCTGCGAAAATGCTCGCCGTCGCCCCCGCCAAACGTTGCCTCTATGAAAAGCAGTCCTCCGACGATTCGCGATGTCGCCGCCATGGCCGGCGTCTCGGTCGCCACGGTTTCGAAGTACGTGAATGGCACGCAGCGTTTTTCGCCCCCGGTCGAGGCGAAACTCAAGGACGCCATCGAATCGCTCGGCTACCGCTCCAATCCGCTCGCGCGTTCGATGATCACCGGGCGCACGCGCACCATCGGCATCGCCATTCTCGACATCACCAACCCGCACTTCACGAAGGTGGTGAAGGGCGCCAACCGCGTGGCGCTCCAGCACGACTACACGCTGCTGCTGGTGGACGCCGAAGAGAATCTCTCGCGCGAGCGCTCGCTCATCGAGGCGCTCGCGCCGCGCGTGGACGGGCTCATCGTCAGTTCGCGGGCGTCCGAGGAAATCGCGAAATGGACGCTCAAGCTCGACAAACCGGTCGTCATGCTCAGGACCGTGCGCGGGCTCGACATTCCCACCGTCGGCTTCGACAATCGCCTTGCCACCTATATGCTGGTGCGCCATCTGCTGAACCTCGGCCACCGCAAGATCGCCTACCTCGGCTTCGACGCGGCCACCATCAACGACGAGCGCATTGCGGGCGCGCGCGAGGCGCTGGCCGAAGCGGGCCTCACGCTCGACGTGCATGAAACGCATGCGCCCACCGCGCAGGCGGGCGAGGAAGCCTGCTCGCGCGTGCTGCTGGGCCCGAACCGCCCGCAGGCCGTGATCTGCTACAACGACCTGATCGCGCTCGGCTTCATGAAGGAGGCCAAGTCGCTGGGCTTTCGCCTGCCGCAGGACGTGTCGGTGGCGGGCATCGACAACGTGCCTTATGGCGAATATGTGGAGCCGCGCCTGACCACCATCGACGGGCAGGGCGAAAGAATGGGCGAGCTGGCCATGCAAAAGCTCATCGATGTGCTCGCCGGGCGCCCCGACGTCGAGCAGGTGGTGCTGGAGCCACGCCTCGTCGTGCGCGATTCGACCGTCGCCTGCCGCTGAATTCCTGATCTTCGTTTTCTCTCGTCTGCCGCCTGCGCAAGGGCGGCAGGCGGCCTTTGCGCGCCCGCTCGCTTCGTTTCCTGCGTTCGCCGCGCGCCGCCGATTCGCGTAACTACCTACTAGCCATTTCGAAAGGATCCGATTAAATTTGAGAAAACGTTTTCCAAAGATGGTGTTGGCAGCGATGCCTGCGCCGTCCTCTGGAAAGCCTGGCAAAGCGGGTAGCGGTCGCGCCGGCATGCGCCAGTCCAGCAGCAGCTCGATTACAGAAGCGGTATGCGAAGAACAAAAGGAGATCGAAGCATGTCGAGAAGCAAGCACCGTTTGCAGTCCGTCGTTGTCGGGGTGGCGATCACGGGCGCCGCGCCCGCCGCTTTCGCGCAGAGCAGCGTCACGCTGTACGGGATCGTCGATAGCGGGATCGGCTGGCAGTCGAGCCAGACGACGCTCGGTTCGACCTCCGGCGGCCGTTCGGCGGTCAAGATGATCAACGGCGTGTGGGCGGGCAGCCGCTTCGGCCTGAAAGGCGCCGAAGACCTGGGCGGCGGCACCAAGGCCATCTTCCAGCTCGAACAGGGCTTCAACAGTGCGACGGGCGCGCAGTCCACGAGCGGGCTCATGTTCAGCCGCCAGGCCTACGTGGGCGTGTCGAACGCCACCTACGGCACGTTGACGGCGGGCCGCCAGTACGCTTCGTACTACCAACTGCTTTCGCCGTATAGCCCGACCACGTGGCTCACCGGCTTCTACGGCGCGCATCCCGGCGACCTCGACGGGCTCGACACGATCTACCGCGCCAACAGCACGCTGCTGTACATGTCGCCGAAGATCTACGGCTTCACTTTCAGCGGCTCGTATTCGCTGGCCGGCGTACCCGGCAGCGTGACCCAGGGCTCCACCTGGGCCCTCGCCGGACAGTACGCCATGGGCCCGGTGGGTCTCGCCGTCGGCTTCTCGCGCATCAACAACTCGAACGTGAACGGCGGCGTGTTCGGCACCGACACCACCACCTCCAACGCGGGCGCGCAGGCGGGCATCTCGGCGGTGACCAACGGCTACCAGTCGGCACGCGCGCAGCAGCGCTTCGCCGTGGGCGCGGGCTACACGTTCAACAACCAGTTCGACATCACCGCGACGTACACGAACGTGCAGTACATCGCAGGCGTGGGCTCGGGTTTCCGCGACACCGCGATCTTCAACACGGGCGGCCTCGTGCTGCACTGGAAGCCGACCACGTCGTGGGACTTCGCGACCGGCTACAGCTACACGCGCGCCACCAAGGCCAACGGCATCACGAGCAGCGCGCAGTACCAGCAGGTCAACCTCTCGGAGTACTACTCGCTCTCCAAGCGCACGGGCCTTTACGCGTTGCAGGCATTCCAGCGCGCAAACGGCCAGACGCTCGCACCGGCGGGCAACGGTACGCAGATCATCAACGCGACCGCGACGATCGGCGACGGCTTCCAGTCCACGCCGTCTTCGTCGCGCAGCATGGTGGCAGTGGGTGCGGGCATCATCCACCGCTTCTGACACAGTGTGGCCCACGCTCAAACACGACACTTCAATATTGGGGACAAGCGATGAAAAGGACCATTCGCCATTCAGGCATGGCAAAAACCGCAATGACGGCGCTGGCCGCAGCGCTGGCGCTCACCGCGGGAGCCGCGCATGCGCGTGTGTTCCGCGTGGCCGACGTGCACAGCGACACCTTCCCGACCAACATGGCGCTCAAGCACATGGGCGAGGAAATCTCGAAGGCGACGGACGGCAAGGACTCCGTGAAGGTGTTCGGCAATAGCGCGCTCGGTTCGGAAAACGACACGATCGACCAGGTGCGCATTGGCGCGCTCGACATGGTGCGCGCCAATGGCGCGGCGTTCAACGAAATCGTGCCGGAATCGATGATTCCCTCGCTGCCGTTCCTGTTTCGCGACATCGACCATTTCCGCAAGGTGATGTACGGCCCGGAAGGCCAGAAGATTCTCGACGCGTTCAAGGCCAAGGGCATGATCGCGCTCACGTTCTACGAGAGCGGCGCGCGCTCGATCTACGCGAAGCATCCGATCAAATCCCCGGCCGACATGAAGGGCCTGAAGGTGCGCGTGCAACCTTCTGACCTGATGGTCGACGAGATCAAGGCGATGGGCGGCACGCCCACGCCCATGCCGTTCGCCGAAGTCTATACGGGCCTGAAGACGGGTCTCGTCGACGCGGCAGAAAACAACCTGCCGTCGTACGAGGAAACCAAGCACTACGAAGTGGCGCAGGTGTTCTCTGAAACGGATCACGCCATGACGCCCGAAGTGCTGGTGTTCTCGAAGAAGGTGTGGGACACGCTCTCGCCGCAGGAACAGGAAGTCATCAAGAAGGCGGCGGCCGACTCGGTGCCGTACTACGTGAAGCTCTGGACGGCGCGCGAGGACACGGCGGGCAAGACGGTGCAAAAGGGCGGGGCAACGATCATTCCGGCGGCCCAGGTCGATCGCGCGGCCTTCGTGAAGGCCATGCAGCCGGTCTGGACGAAGTATGAGCGCACGCCGCAGATGAAGCAGATCGTCGACGAAATCCAGGCGATCCATTAACGCTTCGCGGCTCCATGCCCGCAGCGGGCGTGGAGCCGCGCAACACATGGCATGCGCGCGCGGCCGCGAAATGTGTCCCACGCAAGGATGGAACATGACCTTCCTGAAACTCCCCAACGATCTTCTCTTTCGCCTGCTGACGATCGTCGCCTCGATCGCGCTGGCCTCGCTCACGATTCTCGTGTTCTACGGCGTGATCATGCGCTACGTGTTCGCGAGCGCGCCCGATTTCGTCGAGCCGATCGCGTTGCTGCTGGTGATCGTGATCGCCATGTTCGGTGCGGCGCTCAAGGTGCGCGAGCGCGGCCATATCGGCCTCGATTCGCTCGTGAAGAATCTTTCTCCCAGGGGCAAGCGGATCGCGGAGGCGTTTCAGCACCTCTGCCTGATTGCGCTCGGCGCCGCGATTTTCTTCGGCTGCATGCAAATGGCGGAAACGACGATGGACGACCGCATCGCGATTCTCGGCGTGCCGGAAGCGCTGCGCTATGCCATTCCGTTGGTGGCGAGCCTGTGCATCATGCTCTTTTCGCTCGAGCATCTGCTCGCGCTGTTCGTACGCAAGGCAAAGTAGGGCAAACATGGAACTTGCAATTCTTTCCCTCAGTTTTCTGGTGCTCCTGGCCGTCGGGGTGCCGGTGTCGTTCTCCCTGGGCCTCGCCTGCGTCCTCACGTATCTTTACGAGGGACTCCCGGCGGCGACCGCCATGCAGTCGATGATCTCGGGCATGAACGCGTTTTCGTTTCTCGCGGTGCCGTTCTTCATCTTCTCGGGCGAGCTGATGCTGCACGGCGGGATCGCCGACCGCATCCTGCGCTTTGCCCAGGCGGCCGTGGGGCATTTTCGCGGCGGCCTCGGCATGGCCAACGTGGTGGCCTGCACGCTGTTCGGCGGCGTTTCGGGTTCGCCTTCGGCCGACACCTCGGCCATGGGCGGCGTGGTCATTCCGCTCATGAAGCGCGAAGGCTATAGCGCGGCCTATGCGGTGAACGTGACGACCCACTCGTCGCTCGCGGGCGCACTGATGCCCACGTCGACGAACATGATCATCTACGCGTTCGCCGCGCAGGGGATCACGGGCACGCTCAACGGCCAGCAGATGAGCGGCGTTTCGATAGGAGACCTGCTTTTCTCGGGCCTGTTGCCGGTGCTGTGGGTCATGGGCTTCGTGCTGATCGCCGCGTACTGGCAGGCACGCCGCTTCGGCTACCCGCGCAGCGCCGACGGCACCACCAGAGTGCAGGCGTTCCCGGGCTGGTTCGCCGTATTGCGGGCCTTTCTCGGCGCGCTGCCGGGGCTGCTGGTGATCGCGATCATTCTCTTTTGCGTGGCGCGCGGCATTGCGACCGCCACGGAAGCGGCGGCCATTGCGGTGATCTACTCGCTCGCGCTGACCGTGCTCGTGTATCGCACGATGACGAAGGAGAAGCTGTTCTACGCGCTCTCGCGTGCGGCCAAGACCACGGGTGTGGTGCTGCTGCTGATCGCGGTGTCGAACATGCTGCGCTACCAGATGGCTTACCTGGAGATTCCGGAGGCGATCTCGCGCGTGCTCGAACACGCCACCACGGTGCCCTGGCTGATGCTTCTGTACATCAACATCATCCAGGTGTTTCTGGGCACATTCATCGACATGGCGGCGCACATTCTCATCACGACGCCGCTGTTCCTGCCGCTCGCCATGCATAGCGGCGTGGGCCCGGTGCAGTTCGGCATCATGATCCTGCTGAACTGCGCGCTGGGGCTCGTGCATCCACCCATCGGCTCGGTGCAGTTCATCGGCTGCGCCATCGGCGACGTGTCGATCGGCGATACGACCAAGGTGGCGTGGCCGTACTATCTGGCGATTTTCAGCGCGATCAATCTCGTCACCTACGTGCCGCTCTTTTCGACCTGGCTGCCGAGCCTGATCAACGGGCATCCGGTTTTCTGATGCCTATGCCGTAAGGTGCGCAAAGCGGGCCCATTGAGGCCCGCTTTGCTTTTGTGCCGCAGATGCACCACGGCGCTCGGGTCGCTCACGTCCCTCACGTCGCTCAGGCCACGCGGATCACGACCTTGCCGAAGTGCTTGCCGGCTTCCAGCCACGCGTAAGCCTCGGGCGCTTCGTCGAAGCCGAACACGCGGTCCACCACGGGCCGGATCTGCTGCGCCTCAACGAAGCGCGTGACGCTTTCGAGCATCGCCCGGCTGCCGACCATCACGCCGTGCAGCCGCTTCATGCCGCCGATCACAGGTAGCAAGCCCAGCTCCGGCCCCGCAAAGCTCGTCACACCGCCGATGATCGAAACGAGCCCGCCCATTTTCGCCGCCGCCACCGAGCGCGGCAGCGTATCGCGGCCACCCACCTCGACCACGATGTCCGCGCCTTCGCCGCCCGTTACGCGCAGCACTTCGTTCTGCCACTCGGGCTGCGTGCGGTAGTTGATGGTTGCGTTCGCGCCGAGCGCGCGGGCGCGTTCGAGCTTCGCATCGCTCGACGAGGTGACGATGGTGCGCAACCCCGCCGCGTGGGCGAGCTGCAACGCCCAGATCGACACGCCGCCGGTGCCGAGCAGCGCCACGGTCGCGCCCGGCTGCGCGCGGCCGTCGGCGAAGATCGCGTTCCATGCGGTGATGCCGGCGCACGAGATCGTTGCGGCTTCTTCGTAGCTCAGGTGCGACGGGATCGCGACGAGCGAGCTTTCCGTGGCGACGAAGCGCTCGGCCAGCACGCCGTCGAACTGCGCGCCCGGCGTTCCGCTTACCTTCGACGGAGTGGCGTCGCCGTCGATCCAGTGCGGGAAATAGGTGTTGATGACGCGCTCGCCGGGTTGGAAGCGCGTCACGGCCGCGCCGACCTCGACGACTTCGCCCGCGCCGTCGGCGAGCGGCACGAGCGAGGCGTCGCCCAGGCCCAGATAGTCGCCGCGCGCGAACATCAGGTCGCGATAGTTGAGCGAGGCCGCGTGAACTTTCACCACCACATCGTGCGGGCCGGCCGCGCGCGGCGTGAAGTCGGCGCGCGCGAGTGCGCCCACGCCACCGCCGGCCTTGAGTTTCCATGCCTTCATGACTGCTCCGGTACGAGTTGGAGCAGCCATGATAATGTTGCTCGCAGGGCGACATTGGTGAGATTCAGGCGATCCACTGTCGCCATCAAGGATACAAAAAAGGGAGTATGAGCATGAGCGATCGGCTGAGCGGCGTGGCGGAATTCGTGGACGTGGTGGACGCGGGCAGCTTCGCGGCGGCGGGCGCGCGCCTTGGCGTGACGCGCTCGGCGGTCGCCAAGATCGTCGCGCGGCTGGAGCAGCGCCTGGGCGTGCGGCTCTTGCAGCGAACCACGCGCAGCCTGAGCCTCACCGACGAAGGCCACGCCTACTACGAGCAATGCCGCCGCGTGCTGAGCGACCTGAGCGCCGTGGAGGCCGCGCTCGACCACGGGCGGCGCGAGCCCTCGGGGCGGCTGCGCATCACCGCGCCCGTGCTGTTCGGGCGCCAGTGCGTCGCGCCCGTGGTGAGGCGGCTCGTGGAGCAGTATCCGCGGCTCAATGTCGAGCTTTCGTTCAGCGACCGCGTGGCCGATCTCGCCGAAGACGGCTTCGACCTCGCCGTGCGCATTGGCGCGCTGCCCGATCACGGCACGCTCGTCGCGCGGCGGCTGGGCGTGCAGCACATGGGCATTTGCGCCTCGCCCGAGTATCTCGCGCGGCATGGCAAGCCCGCCGACTGGGCGGCGCTCGCCACGCACGCGGGCATTGCCTATGGCCGCGCGGGTCAAACCGCGTCGTGGCGCGTGCGCGATCCGGGCGGCGAGGTGCGCGAATGCCGCCTCGCCTCGCGCCTGTGCTTCGACGACCTGCTGGCGATTGCCGACGCCGCCGCCGCCGGGGCCGGTCTTGCGTGGCTGCCGTGCTGGCTCATGAGCCCGTACCTGAACGACGGCCGCCTCGAACTCGTGATGGACAGCAACACTGTGCTGGGCGACGAGGTGCATGTCGTGCGGCTGACGTCGCGGCACATGCCTTCGAAGGTGCGGGTGGCGGTCGATGCGCTCGTTGCGGACGTTTCGCGCATGCTCGCGGCGTCGCTCGACTGAAGCTTCCCGAAGCGCTGGCGAGCATGGCGTCGCGCGCGGCAAGAGTTTCACTCCGCAAAACTTTTGTGCAATGCGCAATGACAGGGCGGGCGGTCAGCCGCTATAAAGCCAGAAAGCGAAGTTTTGCTTGTTTCGTTCCATAAAATTCCAGATTCCGGAGACGCTGCAATGGCGCTGTCGACGTCGGTTCAGAAAGCTTGCAGGCTGATGCGTGTGCTGTCCGACCAGCGCAATACCCGTTTGACCGATCTCGCGGGCGCGGCCGGCATCGACAAGGCATCGGCGCTGCGCCTGCTCGACACGCTCGTGGCCGAAGGTTTCGTCGTGCGCGACGAGAGTTCGAAGGCCTATTCCGTGGGGCCCGAGTGGCTGGTGCTGCGCGCCACCAGCGTGCATCGCATCGACCTGCGCGCCGTGGTGCGCCCGGCGCTGATCCGCCTCGCGCAAAGCTGCGAGGACAGCGTGATCCTCTCCGTGCCGAGCGGCCAGGAGTCGGTCTGCATCGAGATGCGTCCGGGCACCTTTCCCATTCGCGCGAACTATCTGAACGTGGGGAGCCGCCGCCCGCTCGGTGTGGGCGCGGGCAGTCTCGCGCTGCTGGCCGCGCTGCCCGACGCCGAGATGGAGGCGACGCTTGCGGCCATCATCCCCACGCTCAGGCGCTACCCGCATTTCAGCGCCGCCATGCTGCGCCGCGAAGTGGCGGCAACGCGCGCGCGAGGCTATGCGTTGCTGCTCGACGTGGTGGTCGAGCGCATGGGCGGCATTGCCGTGGCGCTGCATGACCCCGACGGCTACCCGATTGGCGCGATCAGCATTGCCGCGCTCAGCGACCGGATTAGCGAGCGCGAGGAAACGCTCGCGCTTGCGTTACGCCGCGAAGCCGCCGCAGTGAGCGAAGCCTGGCTCAAACCTGGCACGAAACGCACATCGAAAGCGCCCGCTGCCAGAGAACTCTCCAACGTTTGAGCACAGGGCGACCCTGCATCGGCTGAGGCGCGCTCGGCCGAGCGGACAGGATCGATGAATATTACAAAGGACTCCATAGTTAAATGAAATCCGGAAACATGAATCAGACACTTCAGGCCTTGCTGTCGCCGCGCTCGATTGCCGTGATCGGCGCTTCGGAAAATATTCACAAGATCGGTGGCCGTCCGTTGCACTACATGCGCCAGCAGGGCTATGCGGGCAAGCTTTATCCCGTCAATCCGCAGCGCGCCGAGATTCAGGGGCTGCCGGCTTTTCCCTCTCTCGACGCGCTGCCTGAAATCCCGGAGCTGGCCATTGTCGTCGTGAGCGGCGAGGCGGCCGTGCAGACCGTGCGCGACTGCGCGCGCCTCGGGGTGGGGGCCGCGATCGTGATCGCCTCGGGTTTCGGCGAGGCGGACGAGGCCGGCAAGCGCATGCAGGACGAGATGGTCGCGATCGCGGCGCAGGCGGGCATGCGTCTCGTGGGGCCGAACAGCCAGGGGCTCGCGAACTTCGGCAACGGCACCATCGCCAGCTTCTCGACGATGTTCATCGAAGTGCCGCCCGCGGACGGCCCGGTCGCGGTCATCAGCCAGAGCGGCGGCGTGAGCGCCATGGTGTACGGCCTGCTGCGCGGCCAGGGCATCGGCGTTCGGCACATGCACGCGACCGGCAACGAAGCCGACGTCACCGTGAGCGACCTCGCTTTGGCGATCGCGCACGACCCCGACGTGAAGCTGATCCTGCTGTACCTCGAAAGCCTCACCGCGCCCGAGGTGCTGGCGCAGGCGGCGGCTGTGGCGCGCCGCCGCGGCGTGCCGATCGTCGCGGTGAAGGCGGGCCGCTCCAGCGCCGGGCAACGCGCGGCGGCTTCGCACACGGGGGCGATTGCGAATGAGGACCGGGCCGTGTCGGCCTTCTTCGAGCGGCACGGCATCTATCGCGTGGACGACGCCCATGCGCTCGCGCGTTGCGCGCCGCTCTACCTGCGCGAGTGGCAGCCGCAGGGCGCGCAACTCGTCGTGGTCAGCAACTCGGGCGCGAGCTGCGTGATGGCCGCCGACGCCGCCGAGCGCCACGGCCTCGCGCTCGTGCCGCTCGCGCCGCACACCCAGGCCGAGCTGGAAAAGCGTCTGCCCGGTTTTGCCGCGACCGGCAATCCCGTGGACGTCACGGCGGCGCTGCTCACCAACAGCGGTCTGTTCGGCGACGTGCTGCCCGTGGTCGCCACCGACCCGGCCAGCGACCTCGTGCTGCTCGACATTCCCGTAGCGGGCCTGGGCTACGACGTGGAGCGCTTCGCGCGCGACGCGGCCGCATTTGCCGATACGGCGGGCAAGCCCATCGTCGTGGCCGCCTGGCAGCCGCCGGTCGCGGCGGCGTTTCGCGCCGTGAACGTGCCTACCTACGAGAGCGCCGCGCATGCGATCGCATCGCTGGCCCAATTGACCGCGCATCGCGCCTTGCTGCGCGAAGTCGCCGCCGAAGCGGCGCGCATTGCGGACAGCGCGAACGGTGCGCCCCCACTGCGTCTAGCAACCGCTCACGCGAACGCGCCCACGCGCACGCTGAGCGAGGCCGCGAGCCTGGCTCGCCTCGCCGCGAGCGGCATACCGGTGGTGGCGCACAAGGCGTGTCACAGCGCGGAGGAGGCCGTCGCGGCATGGCGCGCCTTGGGCGGCCCGGTGGCCGTGAAGGCAAGCTCGCCCGACGTGCCCCACAAGAGCGAGCATGGCCTCGTGGCGCTCAATTGCAACGACGAGGAAAGTGTGGCGCGCGCGTGGCTCGACCAGAACGCGACGCTTGAGCGGCTGGGCGCGGCAAGCGAAGGCATCGTGATCGCACGCATGGAGCGCGCGCCGCGCGAGTGCATGGTGGGCGCGCACTGGGACGCCGAATTCGGCGCGGTCGTGGTGGTGGGCGATGGCGGCAAGTACGTGGAAATCCTGCGCGACACGGCCGTGCTGCTCGCGCCATGCAGCGAAGATGCCGTGCTGCGCGCGCTCTCGCGTCTGCGCATCGCGCCGCTGCTTGCGGGCGTGCGTGGCGAGTCGGCCGTAGACACGCACGCGCTCGCGAAGATCGCCGTGCAGGTGGGCAGGATCATGCACGAGGCCGGCGGGCAGATCCGCTCGATCGACCTCAATCCCGTGATGGTGAGCGCAAGCGGCGCCGTGGTGGTCGACGCGCTCATGGAGGTGGCCGTGGCGCCGTGAGGCGCGGCGCAGCAGGCGAGAGCAAAACCATTCGATAACCAGAAGGTCAGGCCGGAACTTCAGATCAGGAGGAGACAACAATGCGACAGGACAGTGTCGGCGCGCCATCGCCCGGTGCGAGCGGATCGACCATCGTTGCGGGAGACGACGCAGACGTGCCGTTTCTCGCGCAGGTGTGGGGCGATACGGTGGATATTCGCCATCTCGGCGCCTCGATCGCCATCGGCGTCGCGATGAGCATGGGCGCTTTCACGCTGGGCAAATCGCTGCTCGCTTCATGGGTGCACGATCACGAACTGGCGCACGCCGGATCGATGCTCGCGGGGCTCGCAGGCTGCCTGCTGGCCGGCGTGATTTGCGCGCGCCTGTTCAAGCCCAAGCGCGTGGTGGCCGAGCAGGCCATCGACGCGGCGGGCCGCGCGGAGGTGCTGCGCATGCTGGGCGCACAGGCCGGCGGCATCGGCACGATCGCCGATCTTTCGCCAGCCGGGCGCGCCGAGCTTGAGGAACTCGGTATTCTCGACATGTTCGCGCACGCGCAGTCGCAAAGCCCCGAGATGCAGGGAACGCACGGAACAAGCGCGGCAAGCGGCGCGCAAGGCCCCCACGCAACGCGAACGGAGGCCTGCTGATGGATGCGCTGCTCCATTCGTTTCTCGTCGCCCTCTCGATGGGCTTGCTCGGCGCGGTCGTGTTCGCGGCGCTCGGCGTGATTTCCGGCACCGACGAAACGGCGACCATCGCGCCGCTCACGCTGCTCGTTGCGTTGCTGGGCGTGCCGCCCGAAGGCGTCTTCACGTTCTTTATCGCGGGGGCCGTCGCCAAGCACATGACCCACGCGATTCCCACCGCGCTGCTCGGCATTCCGGGCGATGCGATGGCGGCCCCGCTGCTCCAGCAGGCCACCATGCTGCGCGCGATCGGCGTGCCGCATATCGCGCTGCGCAAGATGATTTCCGGGGCCATCGTCGCGGCCTTCATCGCGCTGCCGCTCGCCGTGCTGTTCGCGGTGCTGCTCGCGCCCGTGGCCGGTGTCATCACGAAGGCCGCGCCGTGGGTCTTTCTCGTCGTGGCCATCGGCATTGCTTATCTTTCACCGGCGCGCTGGGCCGCCGTCGTGCTGCTCGTGCCGTTCGTCATGCTGATCGTGGGCTTGCAGGCGTTGACCGGCCACTATGGCGTCAAGCTCGGCGTGAGCTATTTCCTCGGCATCGCCATCGGCCCGCTGATCGCCGACGTGTTCTCGCTGCTCGCGCCCGCCGAGCGCCGCCGCATGCGTCGCCCGCGCGCATCGACTTTCGTGCTCGCGCCCGACGTCAAGCAATGGAGCGGCTACTTCCCCAATCCGCTCAAGGTGCTGGACCGGCGCCAACTGGGCTGGACGGCCGCCACCGCCGCCATCTCCAGCGCGACCTTCGTGTTCAGCCCCGTTGCGATGACCGTGGTGATGGGCGAACTGGTCGGCGCCCGGATCAAGCACGCGTATGAGCGCCTCACCACCGTCATTGCCGTGCGCAACGGCGTGACCGAGGCCACTTATATCGCGGAGACGCTGATTCCTCTCATCGCGCTCGGCCTGCCGCTTAGCCCCGTGGCGGCCGGTCCCGCCGCGCCGCTATTCAACGCGCCGCCCCGGTTCTTCGTCAACAGCGCAACGGGCGAGGTGCACAATCTGCATTCGATGCTCTCGGGTTGGGAGTTTCTCGTGTTCGGCTTGCTCGGCGTGCTGCTCGCCGCGCTCGTTTCGTATCCGCTCGCCATGAATCATGCACGGCGCGCCGCGCTGTTCGTTTCGAGAAAGCTGAGTCACGAGGCGATCATCGCGACGTTTGCCGGGCTTATCGTGCTGATCAGCGTTTGGGAAGGGCAGTGGCTCGGCCTTGGTGTGATCCTCACCGTCGGTTTGTTCGGAGGGCTGCTTTCGCGCGTGTTCGCGTTCAACGCAGGCGTTCAGTTCATGGGCTATTACGTAGCCGTACTGAGCGTGCCGGCGCTGAGCCGACTGCTTTGACGAGGCGCATGCGCCCTGGGTAATCGCGTTTTCTACGGTATCGACATCATGAACTTTGATCTTTCGCCTGAACTGCTGGAACTGAGAGACCGCACGCGGCGTTTCATCGCCGAGCAGGTCATTCCGCTGGAGTCCGACGCGCGCCACGACTCGCACGGGCCGAGCGAGGCGCTGCGCCGCGAGCTGATCGAACGCGCGCGCGCTGCGGGTCTGCTCACGCCGCATGCCTCGACTTCCATGGGCGGCCTCGGGCTGAGCCATGTCGCGAAGGCCGTGGTATTCGAAGAGGCGGGCTATTCGTGGCTCGGCCCGACCGCGCTCAATATTCACGCCCCCGACGAAGGCAACATCCATCTGATGGAAGCCGTTGCCTCCGAAGCGCAAAAGGCGCGCTGGCTGCGCCCGCAGGTGGAGGGGCGCACGCGTTCGTGCTTCGCGATGACCGAACCCTCGCCGGGCGCGGGCGCCGATCCGTCGATGCTCGCCACGACGGCCGTGCGTGACGGCGACGACTACCTCATCACCGGACGCAAGTGGTTCATCACGGGTGCGAGCGGCGCCGACTACGCCATCGTCATGGCGCGCATGGAAGACGGCACGGCCACGATGTTCCTCACCGACATGAACCGCGAAGGCATCCGGCTGGAGCGCAGCATGGAGGCGATGGACCGCTGCTTCACGGGCGGGCACGGCGTGCTCGCGTTCGAGCGCGTGCGCATTCCGGCGAGCGACGTGCTCGGCGAAGTCGGCAAGGGCTTTCGTTACGCACAGGTGCGTCTTGCGCCCGCGCGCCTCACGCATTGCATGCGCTGGCTGGGCCAGGCGCGGCGCGCTCACGACATTGCCACGGCCTATGCGCGCGAGCGCCAGGCGTTCGGCAAGCCGCTCGGCGCGCACGAGGGCGTAGGCTTCATGCTGGCCGACAATGACATGGATCTGCAAACGTCGCGCCTGCATATCTGGCACACGGCATGGCTGCTCGATCAGGGCCAGCGCGGCAACTTCGAGTCGAGCCGCGCGAAGGTGGTGTGCTCCGAAGCGCTGTGGCGCACCGTGGACCGCTGCGTGCAGATGCTTGGCGGGCAGGGCGTGACGGCGGAAACGGCCGTGATGCGCATCTTCATGGACATGCGCGCGTTCCGGATTTACGACGGCCCGAGCGAGGTGCACCGCTGGAGCATGGCCCGAAAGATTGTCGAAGCCAGCGAGGGAAAAGCGTGATGACGGATATCGCAAAGCGCTTTTCGCTGGAAGGGCGCACGGCGCTGGTGACCGGAGCATCGAGCGGCCTTGGCCGTCATTTTGGACAACTACTTGCTGCGGCGGGGGCACGGGTTGCCGTCGCGGCGCGCAACGTGGGCAGCCTCGACGAACTCGTGGGGGAGATCGAGGCGGCGGGCGGGGAGGCGCGCGCCTTGCGGCTCGACGTGACCGACGCGCAGAGCGTGCGCGCCTGCTTCGACGAACTGGGCGCGTGGGGTGCGCCTGACATCGTCGTCAACAATGCGGGCGTGACCGTCACGAAGCCGCTGCTGGAGCAAACCGGCGAGGACTTCGAGCACGTTATCGATACCAACTTCAAGGGATGCTGGAACGTCGCGACCGAAGCGGGCCGCCGGATGGTCGCGGCGCAAACGCGCGGCGCGATCGTCAATATCGCGTCGATTCTCGGCGAGCGGGTGGCGAACGGCGTGGCGCCTTATGCGGCCTCGAAAGCGGCCGTCATTCAGCTTACCCGTTCGATGGCGCTCGAACTCGCACGCTACGACATCCGCGTCAACGCGCTGCTGCCGGGCTATGTCGAGACCAACCTGAATCGCGACTTCCTGAACAGCGAGCCCGGCCAGAAGCTGCGCATGCGTGTTCCCAGCCGGCGCTTCAGCACGATGTCCGACCTCGACGGCCCGCTGCTGCTGCTCGTGTCCGACGCGGGGCGCGCCATGTCGGGCTCGGCCGTCGCCGTGGATCGCGCACATCTCGTGAGTTCGCTATGACGCATGTTCCGTTTCAGGCGCGCCTCGAAGCCTGGTTGCGCGAGCAAGGGTATGCGGGGTCTGGCGCGATTGCCATCGCGCCGCTCACGGGCGGCCAGTCGAATCCTACCTTCCGTATCGATTGCGCGGCGGGCCGCTACGTGCTGCGCAAGAAGCCGCCGGGCGTGCTGCTCGCCTCCGCGCACGCGATCGACCGCGAGTACCGCGTGATGAAAGCGCTGCGCGGCACGGCGGTGCCGGTGCCGGAAATGCTCGCGTGGTGCGACGACGAATCCATCGTCGGGACGCCGTTTTATTTGATGGCGTTCGTCGAAGGCCGCGTGCTCGCGGATCAGTCGCTGCCCGGCATGACGCCCGCGCGGCGCGGCGAAATCTACGCGCAGATGAACCATGTGATCGCGGCGCTGCACGGCATCGATATCGAGGCGGTGGGGCTCGCCGGTTTCGGCAAGGCAGGCAATTATTTCGAGCGGCAGATCGCGCGCTGGACGCGGCAGTGCCGCGACGCGGCGCAGCCCGTTAGCGCCGACATGCAGCGGCTGATGGAATGGCTGCCCGAGCGCGTGCCCGCCGACGACGAGACGACGCTCGTGCACGGCGACTTCAGGCTCGACAATCTCGTGTTTCATCCGGTGGAGGATCGCGTGGTCGCGGTGCTCGATTGGGAACTGGCGACGCTAGGCCACCCGCTTGCCGATTTCGCTTACCACTGCATGAGCTGGAGGATCGCGCCCGACGTGTGGCGCGGCATTGCAGGCCTGAATCTCAATGAACTTGGCATTCCTGAGGAGTCGGCCTATATGCGGCAATACGAGGCCGCTACCGGGCGACGCTTGAGCGAGCATTGGGAGTTCTACCTCGCCTACAACCTCTTTCGCATGGCCGCCATTTTGCACGGCATAGGCGAGCGCGCGCGGCAGGGCAACGCGGCCTCGGCCGACGCCCGCGAAACCGGCGCGAAGGCCGCGCCGCTGGCCGCGCTGGGATGGCAGTGCGCACAGCGCTACGACGCCGCGCGCAGCGCGAGCGCATCAACGAGACCTGGAGCAGGAGACTAAGCGGATGGGCAAGCTATACGAGAACGCGGCAAGCGCGTTCGATGGACTGCTGCGCGACGGGCAGCTACTGGCGGTCGGCGGATTCGGTTTGTGTGGCATTCCCGAAATGTTGATTGACGCGCTCGTGCAGACCGGCGTGCGCGGGCTCACGGTGATCTCCAATAACGCGGGCGTCGACGAATTCGGCCTTGGAAAGCTGCTGCAAACGCGGCAAATCCGCAAGATGATCGCGAGCTACGTGGGCGAGAACAAGGAGTTCGAGCGCCAGTACCTGGAGGGCGAACTGGAACTCGAATTCACGCCGCAAGGCACGCTGGCCGAGCGGCTGCGCGCGGGTGGCGCGGGCATTCCCGCGTTCTTCACGAAGACCGGCGTGGGCACGATGGTCGCGCAAGGCAAGGAGGTGCGCGAATTCGACGGCGAAGCCTACGTGATGGAGCGCGCGCTCGTGCCGGAAGTTGCGCTCGTGAAGGCCTGGAAGGCCGATCGCGCGGGCAATCTGGTGTTTCGCCGCACGGCGCGCAACTTCAACCCGGCCGTGGCGATGGCGGGCAAGACGACGGTGGCCGAGGTGGAGGAAGTGGTGGAGTGCGGCGTGCTCGATCCGGACGAGATTCATTTGCCCGGCATCTACGTGCATCGCATCGTCGTGAATCCCACCCCCGAAAAGCGCATTGAACGGCGCATGATTTCCGCCCACGCAGGAGACTGAGCATGGCATGGCAGCACGAACAGATGGCGAAGCGCGCCGCGCAGGAACTGGAGGACGGCTACTACGTGAACCTGGGCATTGGCCTTCCCACTCTGGTGGCCAACCACGTGAGCGCGGGCAAGGAAGTCTGGTTTCACAGCGAAAACGGCATGCTGGGCATCGGACCCTACCCCGGCGAGGCGGAGGTGGACCCCGACATCATCAACGCAGGCAAGGAAACGGTGACGACGATACCGGGCACGAGCATCGTGGGCTCGCACGAGAGCTTCGCGATGGTGCGAGGCGGCAAGCTCGACCTTTCAATTCTCGGCGCGCTACAGGTGAGCGAGCGCGGCGATCTGGCGAACTGGATGATACCCGGCAAGAAGGTGAAGGGTATGGGCGGCGCGATGGATCTGGTGGCCGGCGTACGCCGTGTCGTCGTGCTGATGGAGCACGTGGTGCCCAAGAAGGACGGCGGATGGGAATGGAAGATCCTGCCCGAATGCACCTTGCCGCTCACGGGCGTGCGCGTGATCGACCGGATCATCACCGACCTGGGCGTGATCGACGTGAGTGCGGACGGCCTGCGCGTGGTCGAACTGGCCGAAGGCGTGACGCAGGAGGAGATGCAGGCGAAGACGGGAGCGAAGTTGAGATGGTAAGCATAACCAGGCAATTTTACGGAGCGAGCACTGGCGTAGGGAGGCAGCGATGAGCGAACGAAGCCAGGCGTGGATCACGGGCGCGGCCGGCACCGCGTTCGGTAAATTTCCCGGCCGCAACGCGCTCGACCTGATGGCGCAGGCGGGCACCGGCGCGCTCGAAGCGGCCGCGCTCGAGCGCGGCGACATCGACGGGCTCATTTGCGGCTACGCCACAACCTTGCCGCATCTCATGCTTTCCACGCTGTTTGCGGAGCGCTTCGGGCTGCGACCGTCCTATGCGCACAGCCTTCAGTTGGGCGGCGCATCGGGCGCGGCCATGCTCATGCTCGCCGCCGAACTCGTGGGCTCGGGACGCTGCCGCAACGTGCTTGTGGTGGCGGGCGAAAACCGCTTGAGCGGGCAATCACGCGACGCGTCGATCCAGACGCTGGCGCAGGTTGGCGATCCGGACTACGAAGTGGTATATGGCGGGTCGGTTCCCGCTTACTACGCGCTATTCGCGTCGCAATACATGCATCGGGCGGGCGTGACGGAGCGCGATCTCGCGGAATTCGCCGTGCTCATGCGTGCGCGGGCAAGCCGCCATGAAGGCGCGCAACTGCGCGAGCCGATTTCCGTGGAGGACGTGCTCGCTTCGAAGGCGATTGCCGCGCCGCTCAAGCTGCTCGATTGCTGCCCGATCTCGGATGGCGCGATGGCGCTGGTCGTGAGCGCGAAGCCGGGTGCGAACGCGCGCATCGCCGTGACGGGAAGCGGGCAGGCGCACCGCCATCAGCATCTCACGGCGATCGACGACGTGTTCGCTTGCGGCGCGCAGGAGGCGTCGGCACGCGCGTTCGCGTCGGCGGGCCTCGAATGCAGTGACATCGACTATCTCGGCATCTACGACTCCTTCACGATCACGCTGGTGTCGCTGCTCGAAGAAATTGGTTTCGCGCCACGCGGTGAAGCCGCTCGCCTGGCGCGCGCGGGCGAATTCGACCCCGGCGGCGGTCTGCCATTGAACACGCACGGCGGTCTGCTTTCGTTCGGTCATTGCGGCGTGGCAGGGGGCATGGCGCACGCCGTCGAAGCCTGGCTGCAAATGGCGGAGCGCGCACAGGCGCGCCAAATCCGTGCGCCACGGCACGCATTCATTCATGCGGACGGCGGCGTGTTGTCGTCGCACGTGAGCCTGATCCTGTCTCGCGAGGGGTAGTCATGCAAGAAGAACTTGTTTCCCGTTCGGACGGTGCGCTCGCGCATGTGGAAGGGCTGCGCCACGGCGTGCTTCGATTCCAGCGATGCACCTCCTGTGCCCGCGCGCAAACGCTGGCGCGCTACGCCTGCTCGGGCTGCGGAAAATCGACGTTGGTCTGGGAGGACTCGAACGCACAGGGTAATGTCGTTGCGACCACAACCGTCACGCGCGCACCTTCCGAAGCGTTCGCGGCGCTCGCGCCTTATGTGCTCGTTATCGTTGAGCTGGATGAGGGCGCGCGGGTCATGGGGCATGGTGCGAAGGGGCTTCGTATCGGCGATCGCGTTGCCGCCACTTATTTCGCGCATGGCGAGCGCACGCTGCTGCGCTTTGTTGCGCTGGAGGGTTGAGACGCGGTTCGCCGGATTGAGAAGTCCGGCGAACGCCTCCCACGTTATCTCACCGCGCGGCCTCGCCCTGGCGAAGCGCCGCTGGTTTCACGAAGAGCAGAATCGTCAATCCGCCCAGGATCATCACCGCCGCCACCAGCCAGTTCGCGAGCGTGAGGCTACCCGTTTTCGTGCGGATCAAGCCGAGCACGAACGGACTGACGAACCCGGCAAGCTGACCGAGACTGTTGATGAGCGCCACGCCCCCGGCGGCAGCCGCGCCGCGCAGGTACGCGGGCGGAATCGACCAATAGGCGGGAAAGATCCCGATCGAGCCCGCCGCCGCGACAGACAACAGACAGAACGAGAGCAGCATGTGCCCTTGCAGATACACCATGGCGACGAGCGAAACAGCGCCGATGAAGGCGGGAATCGCGCAGTGCCAGCGGCGCTCCAGCTTGCGGTCCGAGTGATGACCGTTGGCGATGATCGCGGCGCACGTGACGCCATACGACACGGCAGTGAGCAACCCGACATGGAAAACGTCGGTCACGCCGATGCCGCGAATGATCGTCGGCATCCAGAAACCGATCAGATTGCTGCCGCACGAGAAGCAGAACAGGGCGAGGGCGAGCGCGTAGACCTTGATGTCGCGAATCGCCGCCATGAACGAGGTGGCGTGGCGTTCGCGCTTGCCGCCTTGCGTACCGGCTTCCAGCAGCAGATCCTGGCGGATGCGCGCCTTTTGCGCGGCGCTGAGCCAGCGCGCCTCCTCGGGGCTTTCGTCGAGCCTGAAGTAAATGAACAGCCCGAGCATCACGCTCGGCAAGCCTTCGAGCACGAACAGCCACTGCCAGCCGTTGAATCCCCACTGGCCATGAAAGCGGCTCATGATCCAGCCCGAAAGCGGGCCGTTCACGATGCCCGCAATCGGAATGGCGGTGAGGAACTTGCCGAGAAAGCGGCCGCGCCAGGCGTCCGGAAACCAGCGCGTGCAATACACGACGATGCCGGGAAAGAAGCCCGCTTCGAATACGCCGAGAAAAAAGCGCATCACGTAGAACTGGCCAGGCGTCTGGGCGAACGCGGTGCCCATCGACATGAGGCCCCACAGCACCATGATGCGCGTGAGCGTCTTGCGCGCGCCGAACTTCTGGAGCAGCAGGTTGGCAGGCACCTCGGTCATCACGTAGCCAATGAAGAAGATGCCCGCGCCGAAGCCGTACATCGCGTCGCTCAGCCCCAGGTCCGCCTGCATCTGCAACTTGGCGAAGCCGACGTTGAGGCGGTCGATATAGGCGACGATGTAGCACATCATCAGCAAGGGCAGCAGCCGTCGCGTGACCCTTGCGTAGACATCGGCAGAGGACGCCGCAGTGGCGTCCAATGGCGCAGCGAGATCGATCTGTTCGTATGACATTATTGTTTGTCTCCTCGTGGGTGGATCGATCAGGCCGCGGCCAGCACCGCCTTGCCTGCCAGGCGCGACGCGAGCGCCTCGGGCACCTCGATTTCGAAACCGAGCACGGCGCTTGCGAGCGCCTTGCCGTAATTGTCGAGGCACAGGCTTCGCGAAACGCCGCCGCCCAGTGCGCCATTCGCCACGAAATTCAATGCGTGGATGTTGTCCATTTCGTAACGCGTCACGCTGCCGGTAATCGCGCCTCGGTAAAACGCCTTGAAGCGCGGCGCGGTGAGCTGATCTTTCAAAAGCGCGTAGAACGCCGGTTCATAGGCGAACACGGCGATATTCGACGTATTGCCCTTGTCGCCCGAGCGCGTGTGGGCCAGATGCTGAAGAAGGACTTTCATGGAATTTAGCTCTCGAAGTATTCAATTGAAGCCTGCACCTGCTCGCGCGCGACGAGCGCCGACCACACACCAATGACTTCGCGCGTGCGGTCCTGATGCGGCACACGCTTGCCCGTGTGAGCGATGCCCGAGACGGCCATGCCGTCCACCTCGCGGCCGACCTTGGCCGCTTCCGCGCGCGTGCGCGTGCGCGCGGCGACACGCACGGCGATCTCGTACGGTTCGGGTGCATCTTCCGGTGTCGCCGCGCCATGAATCGCGTTGAGACCGAGGAAGTCGATGCGAAGGTCCTGGGCGTCGAGCTTGACGAGCTTGAAGCGTTCCTCCAGCACTTGCTTTGCGAGCTTCGCGCGCCGCAATGCGCCCGGTCCCGCGTAGAAGAACATGTCCTCGCCGATGAAGCCTTCGAGGCAGCCAATCGATACCTTCAACGTGTCGGTGCGCGGTTTGCCGGTGAGCCCGGTCACGCGCACGCGTTGCTCGTCGATCTGTTCGAGCTTCGCCTGGGTGAAGTCGACAACGGCGTCGGGCGTGATGTAGTTGGCGGGATCGTGGACTTCGTAAAGCATTTGCTCTTTTACGGTTTGCAGCGTGATGGCGCCGCCTGTGCCCGCCACTCGGGAAATCACGACGTCGCCGTTCGGTTCGACTTCGGCAATCGGGAAGGCCAGATTCCACGGCATGGGCACGTCCTTGAAGCCGGGATCGCAGAAGTAGCCACCCGTGATCTGCGCGCCGCATTCGAGCAGGTGGCCTATCGCGCTGCCCGCGCCGATGCGCGCGTAATCGTTCGCCTCCCAGCCGAACTCGTGCATGAGCGGCGCGAGAAAAAGCGAGGGGTCGGCCACGCGCCCCGTGATGACAATGCGCGCGCCGTCACGCAGCGCATCGGCGATCGGTTCGGCGCCCATATAGGCTTCCGCCGAGATCAGCGTGGGCTCCAGTTCGCGCAGCGGTGCACCCGTTTCCATGATGGAGTCGGCCATGTCGAGCACGCGTTTGCCGATCAGGCTGCCGTTGACGGCGGCGACCTTTACGCCGTGTATGCCCATTTCGCTCAGCAACTCGACAACGCGCCGGGCGGCGCGCGTCGGATCGATCCAGCCTTGATTCGAAATGATGCGGGTATTGCCGCGCATGCACGCGGGCAGCACGGCGCGCATGCGTTCGTCGAGATACGTGTCGTAGCCAGGAAACGCCGGATCGCGGCGCGCGCGAACCTGCGCCGCCGACACGGTCGCCTCCGCCATGGTTTCAAAACACAGGTAATCGAGTGCGCCGTGTTCGGCGCTAAGGGCGGCGGGTTCGATGCGGTCTCCCCACCAACCGCTACCCGACCCGATGCGAATGCTATGGCTCATCTATCCATTCCCGTGGTGATTGTCGGTCCATTTTGTACAATTCACCGGCGCTTACCAATGACTCTGGCGGAACACCGCCTGTGAATTCGATTCATAAAGAAAGCGAGCAAACTGCATGGACAAATTCGGCGAGATGACCGTGTTCCTGTGCGTCGCAAAGGAAGGCAGCTTTTCGGCGGCGGGCCGGCGCTTGCAGTTGTCGCCCTCGGCCGTGAGCAAGCTGATCGCGCGGGTGGAGCAGCGCCTGAACGTGCGCTTGTTCGAGCGCGTTGCCGGGTCCATTCACCTCACGCAGGAAGGGCTCGCCTTCAGGCAGGCCAGCCAGCGCGTGGTGGACGCCATGAATGACGCCGAAAACAGTGTGATTTCGTCGGATGCGGAAATATCAGGCCAACTGACTATCCACACGGCGCTCACCACCGCAAAATACTTGCTGGCTCCCTTACTGGAAGAGTTTCTGGAGCGCTACCCCAGGATCAAGCTCAAGTTCATGCTCGGAACCGAGCGCGCGGACTTCGCAAGACAGAGTATCGATGTCGCCATTCACAGCGAGCAGCCCACCGAACTCTCTCTCGTGGCGAAGCCGCTCATGCCCAGGCCCTGGGTTGTCGCAGCCGCGCCCGCGTATTTGCAGAAGTTCGGCGTGCCCGCAACACCCGACGAACTCGCGCAACATCGCTGCCTGAACTTCACGATCCGCACGCAGTGGAATTCGTGGACGTTTCGCGAGGCAGGCGCGCTGACCACGATCGCGACCACGGGGCATCTGAGCGCCGACCAGGGCGAACTGCTCCGGACCTTCGCCATCAACGGGCTGGGTGTGGTGCGCCTCGCGCGATTTCATATTGCCGAAGACATCCGGCGCGGTGCGCTCGTGCCCCTGCTCGAAGCGTTTCAGGAGCCGTCAGCAGACGTCTTCTACGCGCTGTATCCGCAAGGGCGCGTGCTGGCGCCGCGTGTGCGCGCCTTCCTCGCGTTTCTGGAAGAGCGTCTGCCGCGCAATTGACGAAATTTCATCAACGTTTCCGTTGAGCGATTGCGCCGCGCCGCTTATGTTTGATCCCAGGAGCGAACTGACGCGCGGCGCGGCGGAAAAGCCACGCGTCAAACACAGGAGACGCGAGATGCCGGCCACGGAGCGGGTGATGGCGATCGTCGGGGCGGGGCACGTGGGCGGCCGCGCCGCGCAGACCTTGCGCGAGGCCGGTTGGCGCGGCCGTATCGCGCTGATCGGTGCGGAACCGCATTTGCCGTACGAAAGGCCGCCGCTATCCAAAGCACTCCTCACGGGTGAGCGAAGCGCGCAGCAATGCGGATTACGATCCCCCGAGGCATGGCGCGACGACGGCGTCGAGCATATCGTCGCGACGGTGCGCGCGCTGGACCCTGCGCGGCGCACGCTCGAACTGGGCGACGGCGCGACGCTCCACTATGAAGCGCTGCTGCTCGCGACGGGCGGCCACGCGAGGCGGCTGGCGATTCCGGGCGCATCGCACGCGGGCGTGCTCTGCCTGCGCACGCTCGACGACGCCGCGATGATCGGCCCACGCCTCGCGGCGGGCGCGCATATCGTCGTGGTGGGCGGCGGATTTATCGGCCTGGAGGTCGCGGCGTCGGCCCGCGCGCGCGGCTGCGACGTGACGCTGATCGAAGGCGGCGCGCGCCTGCTGGGCCGCGCCGTGCCCGCGGCCATCGCGGCGCGGGCGCACGCCTTGCATGAGCGCAACGGCGTGCGCGTCCTGCTGAAGCGCGCGCCACAGGCCTTCGAAAAGCGCGCCGACTCGACGCTCGACGTGATGCTGGAAAGCGGCGAGACGCTGCACGCCGACACGGTGATCGTCGGCATAGGCATCGAGCCCGCGGACGAGCTTGCGCGTGCGGCCGGCATCGAGGTGGCGCGCGGCATTCTCGTGGACGAAGCGCTGGCCACTTCGGCGCGCGGCGTCTTTGCGGCGGGCGACGTGGCCGTGTTTCCGAGCCGGTTCGGCGCGCATCGCATTCGCCAGGAGACCTGGCACAACGCCGAAACGCAGGCGCGCGTGGCGGCGCACAACATGCTGGGCGGGCGCGACGCGTATCGCGAGTTGCCCTGGTTCTGGTCCGATCAGTACGACCATCAGTTGCAGGTGGCGGGCGAGCCGGCGCTGGGCGCACGTTCGATCGTACGCATCCCCGGCGGCGGGGCGGAGATTCACTTCGATCTGGACGAGCAGGGGCGGCTGGTCGGCGCGAGCGGCTTTGGCCCGACCGGCGCGTTTGCGAGGGAGATGAAGCTTGCGCGCATGCTGGTGGAGCGAGGGGCGGCGATTGATCCGCAGTCGCTGGCGAATCCCGAAGTCAAGCTAAAGAGCCTGCTTTGATGTGCGATTACGCCGCCCGCGCAGCGACCCACACAACGGAGACATGATGGCGCAACGACTGCTGGTGTTCCAGTCGCTCTGGGCGATGGAGCGTCGACATACCGACGGCTTCGAGCGCTCGCTCGAAGAGAACGTACGGATGATTGCCGAAGCGGGTTTCGACGGCGTGAGCGCGCATTGCACGAACCGCGAAGACGTGCGGCGGCTCGCCCGGTTGCGTAAGGACTACGGACTCGCGGCGGAAGGGCAGTGCTTTCCCACGACCGTGGACGATCTGCAACCCGTGCTCGAACTCGCGACGGAATTCGGCCTGCACCACGTGGACCTTCAGCCCGACGTGCGCCCGCGCACGCTGGCCGAAGCGCTCGCGTTGCTGGACGGCTGGCAGCGTCTCGCGGAGCAGGTGGAGATGCCCGTCTATATCGAAACGCATCGCGACCGCATGACGACGGACCTGTATTTCACGCTCGATCTGCTCGACGCGCGGCCCGATCTCAAGCTGCTTGGAGACATCTCGCATTACCTCGTGGGGCGCGAGTTCGCCTGGCCCGTGTCGCAGGAAAATCATGCGTATATGCAGCGTATTCTCGATTCGTCGTGGGCGTTTCATGGCCGTGTGGCGAGCCGCGAGCAGGTGCAGATCGAGCTTTCATTCGCGCCGCACCGAAAGTGGGTGGATCTCTTTCTCGACTGGTGGGGCTACGGGTTTCGTTCGTGGCGACGCCGCGCGGGCGCGGACGACACGCTCGCGTTTACTTGCGAGCTTGGGCCGCAACCGTACGCGATCATCGGGCCCGACGGCAACGACACGACCGACCGCTGGGCCGAATCGCTGCTGATGCGCGACTGGATTCGCGAGGTATGGGAGTCGGCAATCCAGTCGGATACCTAATTGTTTGCTTGTGGAGCAGGGCGCTCAATGCCCGACGACGAGATACGGGTTGCGCCGCACATTCGCCGAGCAGAAAATCCGGAACTCGACCGGCCCCGGCGGCGCGGGCGTTTCCAGCACGCCGCATGCGTTGAGCGCATGCTGCAACGCCGAGATGACCTGTCCGTCCGGGTCCTGGTCGATGGCGATATCCATCGTGCCTGCCTCGATATACTGGCGGTGCAGGTCGAGCATTTCGTGGCCCGCCCAGACGATCTTTCCCGTCGCGCCCACCTTGCGCAACGCCGCCTCGATTCCCGCCGACGCATAGCCGCTGTTGTAGATGCCGACCACGTCGCCGCGCTTGAGCGATTTGAGGACGGCGCGGTGGCATAGATCGTCGTTGTCCAGCGATTCGATCGCTTCTTCATCGCACACGAGGTGCGGGAACGATTCGGCCAGTTGCTCGCGGCAACCGCTGATGCGCTCGCTATGCGCGTGATAGTCGTTGCGTGAGCAGATCAGCAGCACGCGGCCCGGCCGGGTGGCGAGCCTGCCGACGAAATAGCCCGCTGTGCGGCCTGCCAGCCTGTTGTCGATGCCGGCGTAGTGCACGCGCTCCACCGCGTCGATGTCGGTCACCATCGTGACCACGGGCTCGCCTTGTGCGATCACCGTGCGCAGCGCGTCGCGGACCTCGGCCGTGTCATGGGTCGTGACGATCAGCGCCGCGCGCTTGTAGCCGGGGCGCAGGATGGCGCGCGTGATCACGTCGTCGTCGGCTTCGGGCAGGAACTGCCGGTGCAGCACGATGCGCCGGTCGAGCATCTGCATCGAGCGTTCAAGACCGAGCGTCAGGCGCTGGAAAAACGGCGTCGGGTTGTGCGGCAGCAGGACGTCGATATGCACGAGCCCGTGATGCGTTTCGGGCAGCACGCGCGGCACGCCCAACTGGCGTGCGGCCGCCACGACGCGCGCGCGCATGGCGGCGGAAACGCTGCCGCGCTCGTTGAGGACGCGATCGACCGTGGCCGGGCTCACGCCCGCCGCCTCGGCAATTTCGACGAAACGCGCCGTGCGCTTGCGGCGCGGCGAAGCGGGGTTCGTCATGCGCTATCTCCGTTGTTTTCGATTCCTGGCCGGCGCGCGAAAGCCGCGCGCGGCGCTGACGAAAAATCATCAACCTTTTCGTTGAGCCGAGTCAATGGGGCGCTTACCTTTTCGACATCACGCAGGCGACGAATCGAACAGAAAAAGACAGGAGACGACGATGAGAGAAGCGCCGCAGTTTTCCCTCAACCGCATGAGCGCGCCGAGGCTTGGCCTCGCCGGGTTTGTCGCGCTGTGCCAGCGTCTGGACATCCGTGCGATCGAACTGCGCAACGATCTACCCGGTATCGAGATCGCCGACGGCACGCCGGCCGTGGAAATCAGGCAGGCGTGCGAGGCGGCCGGGCTCGCGATACTCTCGATCAACGCGTTGCAGCGCTTCGAGCAGTTCGACGCGACGCGCCTGAGCGAAGCGGTGACGCTCGCGCGCCATGCCGCCGCATGCGGCGCGCGGGCGCTGGTGCTGTGCCCCACCAACACGCCGCTCGACACGCGCACGCCGGCCGGGCGCCACGCCGATCTGGTGGCCGCGCTCAAGCAGCTCAAACCGATCCTGGACGACCACGGCTTGCTCGGGTTCATTGAAACGCTGGGCTTCGAGGCGTGCGCGCTGCGCCGCAAGTCCGACGCCGTGCGGGGCATTGACGACGCTGACGGCGAGGGCCATTTCAAGCTCGTGCACGACACGTTTCATCATCACCTGGCCGGGGAGGATCGCTTCTTTCCTGAGCGTACGGGGCTCGTGCACATCTCGGGTGTGGAAGACGCCGCGCTCGAAGCCAGTGACATGCGCGACTGCCATCGCGTGCTCGTGGGCCGCGACGATCGCCTCGGCAACGTGCGACAGCTTGGGGTGCTGCGTGCGGGCGGCTATCGCGGGGATGCGTCGTTCGAACCGTTCGCCGATGACATCGCCCAGGCCGACGATATCGAGCAGCGGCTTGGCGCGAGCATGGGCTATTTACGCGAGGCGCTTGAAGCGGCTTGAAGATTGATCGCGTTGATGTGGACTGAAGGGTTTGGTATCACCACTGCGGAAAGCTCACAATTGGCTACGTCGATGAGGCAGCTTAAGAACACCCATCGATCCGCTCTCCTTAGGAAATATCCTAATCGTCGCATTTCATTGCGCTAGCTTGACGCCGATTAAACCGCACATGCCCAGTGCGCGTTTTTCCTGTCGTATCATCGGCTGGCCGTTGAAGTCCTTCCCCTGAAATACCGGCCGAATACTCCCGGCTACGAAAGGCAAGTTCAAGGCGCATCTTTGCGGTGCGCCTTTCTTTTTTGCGAGTGCACTCTCCGGAGGCAAAGCATCGTGGAATATCTCCAGTTTGCCGGATACCTGCTGGCAGCCATGGTGGTTCTCTCTCTGTTCGCGTTGGCGGACTGGAGCGCGAGGAACAACCTCCCGTCCATGTTGCAAGACGAGTTCGAAAAGGTGATAGCCGGTTATGGGACTGCGAGAAATAGCCCAGAATGTGCTGACCGGAATCGCGATCCTTTCGCTGTTTATCCTCGTCGGGCGCAGCGCGTCGAGGAGTCTGCATGACCAACGTCCGCGCGCGAAGACGCGGCGCTGAGATCTGACGATCGACGCGGCGGCGATGCAAAGCCGCCGCGCCAACCGGTTTTACTTCGCCACCGGCATCGTAAATTCCGCACCCTTTTCCGTGCTCTCCGGCCAGCGTTGCATGATCGACTTCTGCTTCGTATAGAAGCGCACGCCTTCTTCGCCGTAGGCGTGCATATCGCCGAACAAACTCCGCTTCCAGCCGCCAAAACCGTGCCATGCCATCGGCACCGGAATCGGCACGTTGATGCCCACCATGCCCACTTCGATCTGACGGCCGAATTCGCGCGCCACGTTGCCGTCGCGCGTGAAGCAGGCCACGCCGTTGCCGAACTCATGGTCGTTGATCAGTTGCACGGCTTCGGAGAAGTCCTTCGCGCGCACACAGGCGAGCACCGGCCCGAAGATCTCTTCCTTGTAGATGCGCATTTCCGGCGTGACGTTGTCGAACAGCGTGCCGCCGGTGAAGAAGCCGTTTTCGTGGCCAGCCACCTTGTGGCCGCGTCCGTCCACCACGAGCGTCGCGCCTTCTTCCACGCCGGTCGCGATATAGCCCTCGATGCGCTCCAGCGCCTGCTTCGTGACGATCGGGCCCATTTCCGCATCGGCTTCCATGCCGTTCTTTACCTTGAGCGTGCGCGCGCGCTCGGCGAGACGCGGCACGATCTTGTCGGCCACGTCGCCCACCAGCACCGCCACGGAGATCGCCATGCAGCGCTCGCCCGCCGAGCCGTAGCCCGCGCCGATCAGCGCGTCCACGGCCTGGTCGATGTCGGCGTCGGGCATCACGACCATGTGGTTTTTCGCGCCGCCCAGCGCCTGCACGCGCTTGCCGTGCTTCGCTCCCGTTTCGTAGATGTAGTTCGCGATCGGCGTGGAGCCCACGAAGCTCACGGCCTTCACGTCGCGATGCGCGAGGAGGGCGTCCACCACGACCTTGTCGCCCTGCACGACGTTGAACACGCCGTCCGGCAAGCCGGCTTCCTGGAGCAGGCGCGCCATGAAGAGCGCCGCCGACGGGTCGCGCTCGCTGGGCTTGAGGATGAACGTGCAGCCCGCCGCGAGCGCCACCGGGAACATCCAGCACGGCACCATGCAGGGGAAGTTGAACGGCGTGATGCCGGCCACCACGCCCAGCGGCTGGCGCACGGTCCAGTTGTCCATGCCCGTGGAAACCTGCTCGGTGTAGTCGCCCTTGAGCAGTTGCGGAATGCCGCAGGCGAATTCGATCACGTCGATGCCGCGCGCCACTTCGCCCTGCGCGTCGGCGAACACCTTGCCGTGCTCGGCCGTGATGATGGCCGCCAGTTCGTCCTTGTGGCGGTTCATCAGTTCGAGAAAGCGCAGCATGACGCGCGCGCGGCGAATGGGCGGCGTGTCGCGCCAGGCCGGGAACGCGGCTTTCGCGCTCGCCACGGCGGCGTCCACATCGGCGGCTTCGCCCAGTACCAGGCGGCGCGCCACGGTGCCCGTCGCGGGGTTGAACACGGCTTGCGTGCGGTCTCCCGCGCCGCGCTCGGTCTTGCCGCCAATGAAGTGGATTACGTCTGCGGAGTCGGTATAGGCCTGCATGTCATCTCCTCGGGTATGGGGTTAGTGGTGCCCAGTGTACGAAGCGCGCGGGGGCGTGCAAAGGCTCCGGCGCTGAATTGATTGTTTTCCATGGTGAACAATCGGTAGTGCGGAGCCTGAAAGATTGCTAGTATCGAAGCGGGTATGACCGGACTGAAGCGGACTTTTCATTGATGGATACGCAGCGAGTCGAAGCGCTCTGGACACATTTGCACTGGTTGAACGTGCTCGCCGCGCAGGGCAGCTATACCGCCGCGGCGGCGCGGCTGGGCGTGAGCAAGGCGGCCATGAGCCAGCGCATTGCGGAACTGGAGCGCGTGGCGGGGGTGCCGTTGGTGCAGCGCACCACGCGCAGCGTGCGCTTTACCGAGGCCGGGCGGCGGCTCGTGGAGGACACGCGCGCCCAGTTCGAGAACATCGCCGCGAGTTTCGCGAGTGTGCGCGAAATGGCCGACGTCGCGCGCGGCACCGTGCGCGTCACGGCGCCCGTCGCGTTCGCGCGCCAGCAACTCGTGCCGCGCCTCGCCCAGTTCTCTCGCGCGCACCCCGAGGTGCGCGTGCAACTGGAACTGTCCGACCGCCTCACCTCCATTGCCACCGAGGGGTTCGATCTGGCGATCCGCCACAGCGCCCAGGTGCCCGAAACGCACGTGGCCTGGAAGCTTTGCGACACGCGCTCGGTGATCGTCGCCACGCGCGCGTACCTGAAGCAGCGCGGCACGCCGCAAACGCCCGCCGATCTCGCGCGCCACGACTGCCTGTTCTATCCGCGTACGCTGGGCGCGGCCGTGTGGTCGTTCGAGAAGGCGGGACGGCGCGCGGAGAGCCCGCGCGAGAGCGTGACGGTGAACGGCCCGGTTTCGGCCAACAATAGCGAGGCGCTGCGCGACGCCGCGCTGGAACACCTGGGCATCGCGCTGCTGCCCGACTTCACCGCGCAGGCCGCGCTACAGGCGGGCAAGCTCGTGGTGCTGCTGCCCAACTGGCGGCCGGTGGAGGCGTTCGCTTCACAACTGCACGTCGTGCGCCCGTATGGCGCGCAGGTGCCGCGCGCGGTCAGGCACTTTGCGGAATTCTTGCGGCAAGCTTTCAAGGACGGCTTTCCGCTGGAGTGAGGCGGCAATGCGCGCTCGTGCGCTCACCGGAACCGGCTTGCCATGGACTCCGGAATATTTTCAGGCGTGACCACGACGACCGGGGAGGAGGGCGCGACAGCCGAAGCCGGCAGCAGCTTGTGGAAGTGCATGAGATGCTGGCACGCCGAGCGCATGTCCTGGCGCAGGTCGTGATGCAGAATCGCCTGCACCTTGCCCGCGCGCAGCAACGCGATGTTGTCGCGGTCCAGGTCGTGTCCGATGAAGCAATGCGGCGTTTGCCCCTGCGCTTCGAGCGCGCGAAGAATGGCCGGATTGCCGCCGCCCATCGAGTACACCGCGACGACTTCGCCATGCGCGGCAAGCACCTTGCGCACGCGCGCTTCGGTTTGCGTGTCGAGGCCGTGGCCGCCGCTCGCGTCGACTGGCGCGAGTTGCGGCCAGCCGGCTCTGAGCGCACGGCGAAAGCTTATCTCGCGTTCTTCCTCGCCCCGGAAGCGTTCGTCGCTCATCGTGACCAGCACCTGCCCCGCGCGCGCGCCCACCCACTGGCCGATTAGGTAGGCGGCGGTGGCGCCCGCCACGCGATTGTCGAGCCCGGCATAGGCCATGCGCCCGGAAAGCGGAATGTCGGTGAAGATCGCGATCACCGGAATGTCGCGCTGCTTCAACTCGCCGATGGCGCCCGCGATCTCGGGCACGTCGCGCGCCTTCAGCAGCACGCCGTGGCTGCCCCGGCGAGCGATGGCATGGAGCGTGTCGACCACCTCGGCCGTCGTCATCGTTTCGCGCATCACGAAGCGCGGCCGGAACACGGCGGGGTGCAGGCCCGGCAATTCCGCTTCGAGCGCGTGGCGGATTTCGTCGGCGAAGCGCGCGGGCGCTTCCACCACCACGTCGATCATGAGCTTGCGCCCGGCGCTCGCGAGCTGAAACGCCTGCTGCTCCAGTTCCTTGATCGCCTGCTCCACGCGCCGGCGCGTGTGCTCGCGCACGTGCGCCCGACCGTTGAGCACGCGATCGACCGTCGCGACGCCAAGCCCCGCTTGCAGGGCGATCTCCTTGATCAGAAAGCGATGAGCCATGCCGCCGCCGTCTTGAGGTGTTTTTGATGGATTTATGGTATCTCGCCGCCGGGCGCGAACGCTATGCTTGATGCAAACCGGAGACATAGACATGGAACAGAGCGAGGCGCGTACGACCCAAATGGGGCGGCAATGGTATCGCGAGCGGGATGGCTCGCTCGAAGCGTTCAAGGACTGCCTGCGCGACGACGGCGACGCGCTACGCTACGCGACGGACGTGCGGCGGCGCATTCCCGTGTACGACTGCGTGCCGCTCGAAGGCATGCTGCACGATGGCGCGCGGCGCGCGCAGTTGCAGGCCGAGTGGGCGCACGTGCTTCGCGACGGCGCGGGCGTGCTGGTGCTCGAACGCGCCTACGCCGACACACGGCCGATCGACGCGGCCACCGCCGTGTTCGAGGCCATCATCCGCGCGGAACGCGAGGAGGGCGTGAGCGGAGCGGACCACTTCGCGAAGGCGGGCGCGAACGATCGCATCTGGAACGCGCAACAGAAACTGTGCCTGAAGGCGCCGGACGTCTTCGTCGATTACTTTTCGAATGCGGCGCTCATGGCCGCTTGCGAGGCGTGGCTCGGTCCGTGCTATCAGATGACCGCGCAGGTCAACGTGGTGCGGCCGGGCGGCGAGGCGCAACAGGCGCATCGCGACTATCACCTGGGATTCCAGACGATCGAGGCGGCCGAGCGTTACCCCGCGCATGTGCACCGGCTGTCCGCGTTCCTCACGCTCCAGGGGGCCGTGGCACATGGCGACATGCCGGTCGAGAGCGGGCCGACGAAGCTCCTGCCTTATTCGCAGCGATATGCCGAGGGCTATCTCGCATGGCGGCGCGCCGACTTTCGCGAATATTTTGAGGCGCACTGCGTGCAGTTGCCGCTCGCCAAGGGCGACGCCGTGTTCTTCAGCCCCGCGCTCTTTCACGCGGCGGGCGCCAACCGGACCGCAGGCGTGCAGCGCATGGCCAATCTGTTGCAGGTGTCGTCGGCCATGGGGCGCGCGATGGAAGCGCTCGACCGCACGAGCATGTGCGAAGCGATTTACCCCGTGCTGCGCGAGCGGCGGGCGAGCGGCCGAATCGATCGAGCCGCGACGCTCGCAGCGCTTGCGGCGTGCGCCGAGGGCTATCCGTTTCCCACCAATCTCGACCGCGATCCGCCCGTGGGCGGCCTCGCGCCGCCGAGCCAGCAGGCGCTCATGCTGCGCGCGCTCGACGAGAACCTGGAGCCGGCCGCATTCGCACTGGCATTGCGTGACCATGACGCGCGGCGCGATCCCCGGCCGTGAGTTTCACCGGCCGGCCGGTTGGACGGCCGGTGAATGTCCAAACCCCGCTACGCCTGTTCACGCCCCTCCCATGTGACGCCAACGCGCGCGCAAACCTTTGCTTTTTCCGCGCGCTCCTGCCGCGAAATCTGGTTGACTTTGCAACTAAGGGTAATCCCGATGCCTCTGTGCCGCTGCAAACCGGTACAGTGCACGGGCTCTGCGATGATCGTCATCGCGGGCGTTGCACGCCCAGCGCAAGACCCAAGGCAAACAACAACACAAATCAGCCATGAGACTGATAAAACGCGCATTCAGGGGATTTTCCGGTAGCTCACGCGGCCGTCGCATCGCGCTCGCATTCGCGCCTGTGGGGCTGCTGGCCATGCTCGTGGCTTCGCTCATGCTGCCCGCGAGCGGCCCGTCCATGGGATTGCTCGCGGCGCTCGCTTCGGCCGCGATTCTCGTGCTTTGCGTCTCGGCGCTCGTCAACGTGCAGGCGCTCGGCGAGCGCGACAGTCTCGTTGCCCGCTTGCGCGTAAGCGAAGAACGGCTGAGCCTCGGTTTCGAGGGGATCAACGCGGGGCTCTGGGACTGGGATCTCCTCACCGACCGCGCCTACTACTCAAGCTACCTCTACCGCCAACTCGGCTATCGCGACGGCGATCTGGCCATGGACACCGCCGAGTTCAACGCGCTCGTGCATCCCGCCGATCTCGCGCGCGTGCGCGAGTCCATCATCGGCCACCTGAAACATCGCAGCGTCTACGACATCGAGTACCGCCTGCGCATGGTGGACGGCGCGTACCTCTGGTGCCGCGGGCGCGGCACAGCCATCCGCGACGAGAGCGGCCGGGCCACGCGCATCGTCGGGTGCATTTTCGACATCTCCGACCTCAAGCGCGCCGAAGCGCGCGTGGCCACGGAGCGAAGCCTTTCGGACGCGACGCTCGCCTCGATCGACGACGGCGTGATCCGGCTCGACACGCAGGCAAACGTCACCTACTGCAATGGCGCCGCCGAGCGCATGCTCGGACGCACGGCCGGCCAGGTGCATCTGCGATCGCTTTTCGACGTATGCGAGATTTACGACGACCGCAGCGGCGACGTCGTCACCAGCCAGTGCCTGAAGAACCGCGCGGCGGACGCCGACGATGTGGAGCGGCACTTGTCCGTGGCGCGGCCCGACGGGTCGCTGCTGCCGGTCGCCTGCTCCGTGTCCACGATGCGCGACACGGAAGGCGAGTCGATGGGCACGGTGATGGTGCTGCGCGACGCCAGCATGGCGCGCAAGCACGCGGCGGAGCTGGAGTATCAGGCCACGCACGACCACCTCACGGGCCTGCTGAACCGGCGTGAGTTCGAGCGGCGGCTTGCCGGCCTGCTCGCACAGGCGGCCTCGCGCGAGCAGGCGGTGATGTTCCTCGACCTCGACCAGTTCAAGGTTGTCAACGATACGTGCGGACACGCCGCGGGCGACGAGATGATCCGCCACGTGAGCGCGGTGCTCCAGCAGCGCCTCACGCGCGACGATATCCTCGCGCGTCTTGGCGGCGACGAGTTCGGCGTGGTGCTGCCGCAAAGCGGCATCGACCACGCCCTGAAGGTTGCCGAGGACCTGCGGCTCGCGGTGACGCAACTGCGGCTGCCGTGGGACCAGCGCGCGCTCACCACGGGCGTGAGCATCGGCGTGGTCGGCGTGGACGCGACGCTCCCTTCGGCCTGGGACATCATGAAGGCGGCGGACGTGGCCTGTTACATGGCAAAGGAAAAGGGCCGCAACCGGGTGCACCGCTACTCGGTGGAGGACCAGTTGCAGTCCGCCACGCATACGCAGATGGAGTGGGTCGCGCGCGTGAAGGCGGCGCTCGATCACGACCGCTTCTGCCTGTATGCGCAACAGATCAAGTCGCTCAAGCCCGATGCCTCCGGCGAGGAGTCGCACGTCGAGCTGCTGCTGCGCATGGTGGATGAATCCGGCGCGCTGATCGCGCCCGCCCGCTTCATCGGCGCGGCGGAGCGCTTCAACCTGATGCCGCTCGTCGACCGCTGGGTGATCGCCCACGCGTTCGACGCCATCGCCCAGGGCCAGCTCGCCGCGAGCGTCTGGTCGATCAACCTCTCGGGCGCTTCGCTTGGCGACGAGAGCCTGCTCGCCTATATCGTGCAGCAGCAAAGGCGGTGTGGAATCCGTTTCGAGCAGGTCTGCTTCGAAATTACGGAGACGGCCGTCATCACCAATCTGTCGAAGGCGATCGCGCTCATGGAAAGCCTGCGCGCGCTGGGCTGCCGCTTTGCGCTGGACGATTTCGGCGTCGGCATGTCCTCGTTCAACTACCTGAAGACGCTGCCCGTGGATTACCTGAAGATCGACGGCAGCTTCGTGCGCGGCATCACCAGCAGCGAGCTGGATCGCACGATCGTGCAGTCGATCCATCAGGTGGCGCATGCGGCGGGCAAGGCGACCATCGCCGAGTTCGTGGAAAGCGAGGCGATCATCGGCCGCCTGAGCGGGATCGGCATCGATTACGCGCAGGGCTACTGCGTCGGCTTGCCCGAGCCGCTGCCCGGGCGGCCCAGCGTGGCGATGGTGGCTTGAGGTTGCGTGGCGTTACCGGCGCGGCCGCGTCCGGTATCAGTAGTACATCCAGCGGCCGTACTGCGGCGACCAGTACACCCAGCGCGCCTGGGGCTGCGGTGCGTACTGGGCGTTCCACGGCGCGGGCGGCGGGTAGTACCCGGGGCGGGGCGGCGCGTAAGCGGGTTGTCGGGCGGGCAGTTGGGCGTACTGCTGCGCGTATTGCTGCGGGTAAGGTTGCTGCGCGTACTGTCGGGCGTAGGGCTGCTGTGCGGGTGGTTGTGCGTACTGCTGTCCGTAGCGTTGTCCGTCTTGTTGGGCGTACTGTTGAGCGTCTTGTTGCCCGTATTGTTGTCCGTACCCCTGCCCGTACGCTTGACCGTATTCCCGGTCGTCCTGTTGCTCGTATCGCTGGCCGTACTGCTGGCCGCCCTGTTGTTGCTCGAAAGCCGGCTGTTGCTGCTCGTAGACCGGTTGCTGCGGTTGCGGCTGAGGCCGCGGCTGGCCATAGCCACGCGGCTGCGACGACGCGTACTGTGCCGGTGCTTGCGCGTACTGCCCATTGCCGGTCGAGTACACCTGCGCGGCGCGCGGCGGCTGCGCCTCTTCCTCGGTTTCGTCGCTGGCCAGCGACCCGGGCGGGGCGATGTCCTGCTGCGCGGGCGCTGCCGCCGCGACCGGGCGATGGTTGGCGGGCGTTTGCGCGTAGGCGCGGGTCGCAGCAGGTTGGGCAGGAGCAGGCGCCTGTGCGGCGGCAACGGGCGCGGCCTGGGCGTCGCCGCCTTCGGCGAGCGGCTTGACCACGACCGGCACGGTCATGACCGTCGTGACGTCGCTGGTGTCGCCTGCGTCGCTGTACGTATGCTTGAAGTCGAGAATGGGCTTGGGCGCGCCCGCGGCTTTTTTCGGCGCGGCGGCCGATGCGTTGGTTGATGCGTTGGCCGAGGTGTTACCCGAAGTGCTACCCGCGGCAGCGGCCGGTGCATGGGTTGCGGACGCCTGCGCCATCTCCTCCCTGGCCGCCTTGTAGCCGCGGTCGTACGCGGCCTGCACTTCACGGTCCTGCGCGTGGGCGTCATCTTCCTTGCTATAGGCGTGAGACGTCACCGAGAATCCGCAGCCCAGTGCGATCACTGTGATGGCCGCCGCGTGCCGCACGGTCGTGTCCATGGGGTCCACCGTCTTTCTGGTTATCGATGGCTGGATCGTACACCGTGGCCGGTGACAATCAAGCGGCGGGAAAGCACCAGGGTATGCCGGCGAACGAAGGCGAATGCGCGGGCGCGACTCATCGCGCATGGCCCGGGCGGGATACGGCGGCTTGCGCCCGCGTCGCTCAGGCTCGCGCACGCACCTCGGGATGCACGAGCAGTTCGCCGAGCGTGCGGATCGCCTCGTCGATGCGCGGCGACCACGGGTGGCCGTAGTTGAGCCGGATGCAATTCTCGAACGCGTGCGAGGCCGAAAAGAGCGGCCCCGGCGCCACGCTGATGCCGCGTTCGATGGCGAGCCGGTGCAGCGCCATGGCGTCGACAGCCTCGCGAAAGGTGAGCCAGAGAAAGTAGCCGCCTTCGGGGCAGGTGTGCTGCGTGCCTTCGGGCAGCCAGCGGCGGATCGCGTCGATCATCGCGTCGCGCTGGCTTTGCATCGCGAGGCGGATTTTCTTCAGGTGGCGCTCGTAGCCGCCGTGCTCCAGGTAGTCGGCAATGCCGGCCTGCACGGGAATGCTTGCCGAGATCGTCGTCATGAGCTTCAGACGCTGCACGCGCGCGGCGAAGCGTCCGGCGCTCGCCCAGCCCACGCGGTAGCCGGGCGCGAGGTTCTTCGAAAACGAGCCGCAATGCATGACGAGCCCGCGCTTATCGAAGGCCATGGCGGGCGGCGGGTAGTTCGGCGCGTAGTGCAGCTCGCCGTACACGTCGTCTTCGATGAGCGGTACGTCGTGCTTCGCGAGCAGCTCGACGAGCGCCTGCTTTTTCTGCGCCGGCAACGTGACGCCGGTGGGGTTCTGGAAGTTCGTCATGAACCAGCAGGCGCGGATAGGGTGCTTGTCGAGCGCTTCGGCCAGCGCGTCGAGGTCGAGGCCCGTGGCCGTGTCGACGGGAATTTCGACCGCGCGCAGGCCGAGGCGCTCGATCGCCTGAAGCGCGGCATAGAAGCCCGGCGACTCCACCGCGACGATGTCGCCCGGCTGCGTGACCGCCATGAGGCACAGGTTCAGCGCTTCGAGCGCGCCGTTGGTCACGATGATGTCCTCGGCCGGCTGCGAGATGCCCACGCGCATGTAGCGCAGCGCGATCTGCCGCCGCAGGTTTTCGTTGCCCGGCGGCAGGTCGACAACCGTGCTCCACGGGCTCACGTTGCGCGCGGCCTGCCCGAGCGACTTCGCGAGCCGCGAGAGCGGAAAGAGCAGCGGCGAGGGGAACGCGGAGCCGAGCGGCACGATGCCGGGCCGCTTGGCGGCGTCGAGCACCGAGAAAACCAGCTCGCTGATATCGACCGTGGCCGACTCGCCGGCCGCCGCGCGCGAGGCCGCACCGGCCGCCTTCGCGGGCGGCGGGGCGACGTAGTAGCCCGAACGCTCCTCGGCGCGCACGAGACCCCACTGTTCGAGCAGATAGTAGGCGCGCGCCGCCGTGGACTGGCTCACGCCATGCTGTGCGATGATCTGCCGCAGCGACGGCATGCGCGAGCCTGGCGTCAGATTGCCGGAGCGAATCTCGGTGGCCATGCTCTGCGCGAGGCGTTCGTAGCGGGTCATGCGCTTGCGGTATTCGAAGGGGGCGTGGGCGGAGGGCGGCGCCGATGGGGTCGATTTTCGTCTGTCTCGCCGCGCTTGGGAAGCCGCCTGGGCAGCAATCTGCTGCGCTGTTTTTGTCCGCGACTGCTTCTGTACGGCGCGAGCGCCAGCGCCGATCATTGCGTTCAGCGCGCATCGAAGTCCGGGTCTGTTCTCCCGGGATGCGTCGGGATTACTGCGCGAGTGCCCGGTTCATCGCCTAAACCCGCAGAGCTTGCGGCTCTTCTTTTGCCTGTAGCGTGGCAAGCATTTCGCCCCGGCACTCGCGTGCCGGGGCATTTCTCGTCAGGCGCTTTCGCTCGTGCGAACGGGCGTCGCCGTTTTGGCCTGGCGGGTGCGCGTGGCGATCCAGCAAAGGATCGAGCCGCCGCACACCATCACCGCGCCTTGCCAGAACTGCACGGAAAGCGGCGCGTGCAGGAGAGCCGCCGCGAGGGCGGCGGAGAGCACGGGAATGAAATACGACGCACCGGCGAGAACGGTGACGTTGCCGTGCAGGATGCCCACGTTCCACGCGGCGTAGCCGAAGCCCATGGCGCAGGCGGCCAGCACGAGATAGACAATCGCATGGACGCTGAAGGTCATGACGCCGGGCCCCTCGATGCCGAGCTTGATCCAGAGGACGAGCGAAACCAGCATGAAAAACAGCGTCACGCCGTTCTTGCCGTTGGCAATGCGCGCCGTGACCGTGCAATAGGCGGCCCAGATCAGCGTTGCCTTCTTCTTGCTATTCATCCTTCCCACTCGCTCAAATTGATTCAACCCCGTCACGCGCGCCGACGTGGCACATGCGATACCGCGTTCGGGGACACCACAACGGACGGCCCCGAACGGCACAACGGCACAATGCCCTTAACCGGCGCTCGCGGGCACGTCGATCCAGATGGTCTTGATCTCGGTGTACTGGTCGTGCGCCCACACGGACTTGTCGCGGCCGCCAAACCCGGACTGCTTGTAGCCGCCGAACGGCGTCGTGACGTCGCCTTCGCCGAAGCAGTTGACCGTCACCACCCCTGCGCGGATCTCGCGCGACAGGCGCATGGCGTGGTTCAGGTCGCTCGTGTAGACCGAGGCGGCGAGGCCGTAGACGGAGTCGTTGGCCAGCGCGATGGCCTCGTCGATGTGGGTGAACGTTGTCACCGAAAGCACCGGGCCGAAGATCTCTTCCTGGAACAGGCGGCTCGCCGGGCTCACGCCGTCCACCACCGTCGGCTCGACGAAAACGCCGCCCCGGGTGTCTCCGCCGTACGCCACGCGCAAGCCTTCCGCGTCGGCATGCACGAGGTAGCCGCGCACTTTCTCGAAGTGCGCCTTGCTCACCAGCGCGCCCACGCGGTGCGCCGGATCGAGCGGATCGCCCATGCGCCATTCGCGCATTTGCACGCCGATACGTTGCAGGAGGGCATCCTTGATCTCGGCGTGGACGATCAGCCGTGACGACGCCGAGCAGTTCTCGCCCATGTTCCAGAAGGCGCCGTTGACGACGTGCTGTGCGACTGTATCGAGATCCTTGGCGTCGCGCAACACGACTGCGGGATTTTTGCCGCCGCATTCCAGCACGATGCGCTTGAGGTTGGAGTCGGCGGCATAGCGCAGGAAGCGGCGGCCCGTTTCCGTCGAGCCCGTGAAGCTCACCATATCCACGTCCATGTGCAGCCCGAGCGGCTCGCCCACTTCCTTGCCGCCGCCCGGCAGCACGTTGAAAACGCCTGCTGGCACGCCCGCTTCGTGTGCGAGTTGCGCCACGCGCAGCGCGGTCAGCGTGGTTTCCTTCGCGGGCTTCACGACGATGGAGCAACCGGCCGCGAGAGACGGGCCGATTTTCCACGCGAGCATCAGCAACGGGAAATTCCAGGGCAGGACCAGGCCGACCACGCCAATCGGCTCGCGCACCACGAGGGCGAGCGCATTCGCACCCACGGGCGCGGTGTTGTCGTAGATCTTGTCGATCAGCTCGGCGTGCCAGCGGATCGTATGGATCGTTTCCGGCACATCCGTGTTCTGGCACTCGCGAATCGGCTTGCCGCTGTCGAGGCTCTCCATGGTCGCGAGTTCGTGCGCGTGGGCTTCGAGCAGATCGGCGAACTTCAGCAGGATCGCCTTGCGCCGCGAGGGCGCGAGCGCGCGCCAGCGGCCGTCCTCGAACGCGGCTCTCGCCTTGGCTACGGCGAAGTCGACATCGGCGGCGTCGCAGGCGGCGATTTCCGTGAGGACCGCGTCCGTCGCGGGATTGACCGTGGCGAACGTTGCGCCGGAGCGCGAGGGCTGGAATGCGCCGTCGATGAACGCCTGCGAAGGTAGCCGCAGGTTGGCGGCCAGCGCCGCATACTCGGGCGCGCTGAGCAGTTCAGCCATCAGGCTTGCCCTCCCGCAACCAACGCTACCTCGCGCTTGAGCGCGGCGACCACGCCCGCGAGCTTCTGCTTTTCCTGCTCGCCGAGCCCTTGCAGCGGCGCACGCACGCCGCCGGCGCGCAGGCCCGCAAGCTCGCAGCCGTACTTGATGGACTGCACGAACTTGCCTTCCTCCAGGAAGTCCATGAGCGGCAGCATGGCGGACATGATGCGGCGGCCCTTGTCGAAGTTCTTCTCGATCACGCACGCCTCGTACAGCGCGACATGCTCGCCCGGCAGGAAGTTGGAGCCGGCGCACACCCAGCTACGCGCGCCCCATGCGAAGAACTCCAGCGCCTGGTCGTCCCAGCCGCACGACAGGTCGAGCTGCGGGAATTCGCGCGCGAGCATGTGCAGTTGGCCCGTCTGGCCGGAACTCTCCTTGATGGCCACGAAGTTCTTCGAAGCCTGCAACACGGTTTCGAAGAACGTGCGGCCCATCGCCACGCTCATGCGGCCGGGGTAGTTGTAGAGCATGACGGGCAGGCCGGCCGCGCGGTCGATCGCCAGCGCGTGCGCGGCGTTTTCCTGCTCCGTGGGCAGCGCGTAGGGCGGGGAGCCGACCAGGATCGCGTCGGCCTTGATGGCCTTCGCCGCCTTGGCGTATTCGACGGAATCCTCGGTGCGCACCGCGCCCGTGCCGATGATGAGGGGAGCACGCGCGCCGATCACTTCCTTCGCCCACGCGGCCAGGTCGAAGCGCTCCTGCGCGGTGTGCGCGTAATACTCGCCGGTTGAGCCGCCAATGATGATGCCGTGCACGCGCGCCGCGATCAGCGATTCGAGCACATCGGCGAACGCTGTCTTGTCGATTTGCCCTTCGGCGTTCAACGGCGTGATAGCGGGGGTGTAGATGCCTTCAAACTTCATGATGTTCTTCCGCGAAAGAGGGAAACGAATGGGTGGAAAACCAATGGATTGACGAAAAGCGCGCCGTTTTCCGGTTCGATGGCGGCGCGCCGCCCGGTGTCAGTGGTTGAGCGAAGCGGCCTCTTGCAGGCTCAGCGAGCGGGTTTCCGGCGCGAGGGCGAGCGAAGCCGCGAGACCGATGAACGAAACCGCCGCCGCCGCATACATGGTGTTGCCGATGCCGATGGTTTGCAGTCCGATGGGAACGAGCCAGGTGCCGACGGCCGCGCCGATGCGCGAGAGCGAGGCGCCCATGCCCACGGCGAAGGCGCGAATGTCGGTGGGGAAGATTTCGTTCGGGTACACGAGTTGCAGCACCTGCGCGCCGCCGATCAGCACCGCATACGCGCCGAACAGCACGAGGATCAGGATGGCCGAGCTGTTCGAGCAGGCGCCGAGCGCGAGCAGCGCGAGGCCCGACCACAGGAAGCTGTGGATCACCATGGCGCGGCGGCCGAGTTCGTTGATGATGCGCGTGGCGATGATGCAGCCCACCACGAACAGCAGCGTGATCGCCACCGAGCCGAGCGATTCCCACTGGCCCGTGAGGTGCAGCGCTTCGAGCACGCGCGGGGCGAAGGAGTAGACCGCGAACACGGGGATCACGGAGCAGCTCCAGAACAGCGAGACGAAAAGCATGCGCTTGCCGTAGCCGGAATGCAGCAGCGCCCACAGCGAGATCTTCTTTTCGGTTTGCTCTTCGGGCAGGTTCTTCAAGGAGAACGAAGGACCGTAGACTTGCTTGATGACGGCCTCAGCCTCCGCGGCGCGGCCCTTGCTGAGCAGCCAGCGCGGCGACTCGGGCGTGCCGATGCGCACCACGAACAGCACGAGGCCGATCACCGCGGGACTGGCCAGCACCCAGCGCCACGCGTCGGGGCTGCCGCTGCTCAGAATGAGGTTGCCGACGATATAGGCGAGCGCCGCGCCCAGGAACCAGATGATGGTGAGCATGGCAAGGCGCGGCCCGCGATACTTGCGGGGCATGAATTCCACGAGCAGCGAACCTGCCACAGGATATTCGATACCCACGCCGATGCCGATGAGAAAGCGCAGGAAAAACAGCGCTTCGCCCGACTGGACCCAGAACTGGGCGACCGAACACACCAGGAAGATCACGGGGCCGAAGAAGTAGGGCTTCTGGCGCCCGAGGCGATCGGAGAGCCAGCCGCCGAGGAACCCGCCGAAGAAAATGCCAATGAGCGCCGAGGCGGCGACCATGCCTTCCCAGAAACTGGTGAGCCCGAGCGCCGCGGAAAACTGCACCATGGCCACGCCGATGATATTCAGCACATAGCCGTCCATGAGCCAGCCGCCGCTGGAACGAATGGTGAGCAACTGGTGGAATCCATTGAGCGGAACGTCCTCTATGGTCACGTGATTCTTCGACATTGCCTGTCTCCTTCCATGAAATGGGATGCGCTACATTCCGGCGCGAACCCTGTATATTGGTTCGGCATCCTGAATGTATCGAATGCAATATGTTCAGTCGAATAGCGGGCTTGTCGCCGCTTTGCCCGGCCTCGCGTGGCCGGAATACGTTCAGCTTTCCAGTCCCGCCTTGCGTTGCCCCCACCACAGGGTGGCGTTCACGCCCATCGAGAGGAAAGGTTCCGGCGGGGTCTTGTTCGGGCCCGATGTCGCCAGCAGAAAATCGATCAGATCGCCGCGCTTGCCCGCGAGCCAGTCGGCGAGCAGGGTGCCCGTGACGGTGCCGCGCGTGATGCCCAGACCGTTGCAGCACAGCGCGCCATAGACATTGGGCGCGAGCTGCCCGAAGAACCCCTTGTGATTGTGCGAGAGCGCCAGCGAACCGCTCCACGTGTAATCGAACCCGACATCCGGCAGCATCGGGAAGCGCCGCTCGAACGAGCGGCGATGGCGCTCGGCGAAGCGCGAGAGGTACTGTTCCTTCGGGCGGCCGTCGGGGTTGAAGCTGAAACTGTTGCGCACCAGGATGCGGTTGTCGTGCGTGCGGCGCAGCGTGCTGCCGAACGGGTCCGCCGGTATCACGCCCCAGAACGGCTTGCCGCCGAGCTGCGCCTGTTCGGCTTCGGTTAGCGGCCGGGTGAGGCTCGCATAGAGGAACACGGGCAGCATCGTGCGCTGAAGAAAGCCGAAGCGCATGCCGAACGCGTTGTTCGCGAGCACGAGCTTGTCCGCCGTGATGCGGCCGCCGCGATGCGCGAGCACGATCTTCTCGCCATACTCGACATCGGTAATGGGTGTGTGCTCGTGCAGCGTGACATTGGACGGCAACGCATCGGCGAGACCCTTGACGAGCGCCGAAGGCTGCACGAGCACGGTGCCGGGCGTGAACAAGGCCTTGCGATAGAACGACGTGCCAATGTGCGAGGGCAGATCCTTGCCTTCGATCACCTCGTACGGCTGGCCGAGCTTGTCGAGGCCGCGCCGGTAGGCGTCGAGCACCGCCACGCCGCGCTCGGCCACCGCCGCCTGATACTTGCCGGAAGCGCTCAAATGACAGTCGATGCCATGCGTCGCGACGATGTCGCGCAGGATCGTCTGGCCGAGCACGTTGAGCTTCAACGTGGTCTTCGCCGTGGCGATGTCGCCGATATAGTCGTCGGCGCCGATATCGTGCGGCAGGTCGATCGCAAAGCCCGCGTTGCGCCCCGAGGTGCCGAAGCCCACCTCCTGCGCTTCGACGAGCACGATCTCGTCGTCGGGAAAATTCAGGGCGAGCTGACGCGCGGCGGCCAGTCCCGTGAATCCTGCGCCCACCACGGCCCAGCGCGCCTTCGTTTGCCCCGCGTGGCTCGGCCTTGGGTGGCGCTGCGGGCTCGTGTGATACCAGCCGCACATCCTGTCGTCCGCGGGAAGCGATGTAACGTTTTGCATTCCTAAATCCCATGTCGCCTGTGAACCGACCGCCGCGTGATGCGACCGACGGCGCACGACAGACTACGTGCGCCGCCCTGCGCGGCCCTTAAAACTGGATGGCTACGTTCAGACCTTCCGGAATCACGTACTCCGCCATGCGCCGGCGCGACAGCTCCATATGGCTGCGCACCAGCTCACCCGCGGCTTCGGGGTCGCGCCGCGCGATGGCCTCGATGATCTGGTCGTGCTGCTCCACCGCCTTTTCCAGATCGCGCTGCATGTCGCTCGTGGCGGGCGCGCGGTAGAAGATCTTGCCAAGGCGCGCGTGGTCGATCAGCACGCGGCGCAGGCTCGGCATCAAGTATGTGTTGCGCGCGATCCGGCCAATCTCGTGGTGAAACTCGTCGTTGTGCAGCACGCGCGCCACCAGATCGTTCTCCTCGATCGAGGTGCGGAACTGCGCCTGGATGGCTTTGAGGCGTTCCACTTCCTCGGGCGTGGCGTGGCTTGCGGCCAGTTGCGTCGTCGCGACGTAGATGAGCGGCGCGGCAAGGAAAAAGCTGCGCAGCGACTGATAGCTCATCGGCGAGACGCGGGCGGGACGGTTCGGCTCGAGCTCCAGATAGCCTTCGGCGGCCATCTGGCGCAGCAACTCGCGCACGGGCGGCCGCGAGAGCCCGAACTCCTCGCTCAACGCCAGCTCGTCAACGGCGGCGCCAGGCGCGAGCTCCATGCTCACGATGCGGCGCCGAAGCGTTTCCGCCATCACGTTCTTTCGGTCTGCCGACGCGCCGGACTCGGTGTCCGCGGCGGCCAGCTGAAGCTTGGGTTTTGGCATAGCTCATCTGTCTACAAACTGTAGACACAGTATAGGTTGATAATAGACTCAGCAAAAATAAGGGTTTACGCGTTGCGTGAGCGTGCTCGATGAGGTTGAATCGGGCCGGATCGCAGCGGGCGGCGAAGCCCCCGCCCGCGCAGGATCGGTGCGGGTTGCGCAGCGCGCCAAGCGTACGCGAATCCGCCGGGTTGGTCTGCGGCGACGGCGGGAAAAATGGACGCGTCGGAGAGTTCCGACATATACTGCGCGCATGGCCACGACCGACATCTTTGGCGCGATTGCCAACCCGACGCGGCGGCAGATCCTGGAGATGCTGCGTGACGGCCCGCGCGCGGCCGGGGAGATCGCCGCCTCGTTCGCCGCGAACCGCCCGGCGATTTCCGAGCACTTGCAGGTGCTCCGTCTCGCGGGCCTCGTCAGCGAAGAGGCGCGTGGAAGGCAGCGTGTCTATCACCTCAACGCGCAGGCGTTGGGCGCGCTCGCGCAATGGCTGCATCCCTTCGAGCAGTACTGGGGGCAACGCCTCGATGCACTCACTGAAGCACTGGACAAGGACAAGTGATGACCGAACCCGGCCTGATACAGCTCACCCGTTTTATTCCGCATGCACCGGCCAAAGTGTGGGCGGCGCTGACCGACCCGGCCATTCACGCGCGCTGGTGGGCCGCCGGCGATGTGCGGGCGGTGCTCGGGCATCGCTTTACACTCGATATGGGCCAATGGGGTTTGCAGCCTTGCGAGGTCGTCGCCGTCGAGCCCGAGCGGCTGTTGTCGTACTCGTTCGCGCCCGGCACGCTGAACACGACGATCACGTGGCGGCTGGCCGCCGAAGGCGAGGGCACGCGCCTTTCGCTCGAACATCGCGGCTTCGACCTCGACTCGCCGCTCGGCAAGGCCGCGTTCCACGGCATGAGCGGCGGCTGGCCCGGCGTCATCGACCGGCTGGAGGCTGTTTTATAAGGCGCGCGGCCACGTGGTCACGCCGTGGCACGCGAGGCCAGCTACGCGGGCAACATCGCAGGCAACACCGCGAGCGAATCGATCAGCGCGTCGCATGACAGCGCGCTCGCGCCTTGTGGCCCGGCATAGCCATAGTCCACGATGAACACCGGCACGCCCGCCGCGCGCGCCGCCTCGGCATCGACGGCCGAGTCGCCCACCATCACCGCGCGCTGCGGCGGTGCGTCGAGCAAGCGGCAGGCGTGCCACAGGGGCTCGGGTGCGGGTTTCATGCTGGCGATGGTGTCGCCCGCTACCAGCGCGTCGAGATACGCGGCGATGCCCGTTTCCCTCAGCAACGGCCCGGCTAGCGCACGCGGCTTGTTCGTGACGCAGGCAAGGCGGTAGCCCCGCTGCTTCAATGCATCGAGACCCGCGACGACGTTTGGGAAAACACGGCCGTAGCGGCCATTGGTTTCGGCGTAGTGACGCTGAAAGTCCGCAAGCGCACGTGTGCCGTCGATTTCAGCGGCGAGCCCGGCGACCTCCAGCGCCTGCCTGACGAGTTGGGCAACGCCATGGCCGATCAACCCGCGCACCGTCGCGAGCGGCAAGGGCGGCGCATCGAATGCGGCGAGCGTGCGGGCAAGCGCTTCGGCGAGATCGGGCGCGGTATCGACCATCGTGCCGTCGAGATCGAGCAACACGGCCCGCACCGGCTCGCTCCCGGTTGATTGAGGCGTACGCATGCTCAGGCCGTCGCGCTCAGCGCGTGCCGATGCCAGCGCCGCAAAGTCATGAGATCCACCCAGCCGGGCGCCTCGCCTTCGACCGGCGAAGCGATGGGCGTGTGCGGATCGCCCAGGTGCGGCAGCACGGCCAGCGCGCCTTCGAATGCATCGTGCGCGGTGTACGCGGTGGGCGTCACCACCGTGGGCACGCCGGCCGCGCGCGCGGCGCGCAGGCCGTTCGCGGAGTCTTCGAAGGCCATGCAGTTCGCGCCGCGCAGGCCGAGCTGGCGCAGCACGTCGAGATAGACATCGGGTGCGGGCTTTTTCACCTGGGTCGTGCCCGCGTCCGCGATGGCGGCAAATCGTTCGCGCCACGCGGGGCCGAACGGCGCGCGCAGCAGCGCGTCGAGATTGGCGGGCGTGGTGGTCGTGGCGATTGCAACGGGCAGACCGGCGGCATGCGCCTCGGCCATCAGGCGCGCAATGCCCGGACGCAGCGGCAAGCCGCCGCCGCTCACGCGGGCCGCGTAGTGGCGCGTCTTCACCGCATGGACCGCCTCGATCACGTCGTGGATGCACGAACCGTTCGCACATTCCAGGTCGGCAACGTGCCAGTAATGCAGCAGGCGCTCCTTGCCGCCCGCCACGTTCAGCAGGCGCGTATAGAGCGCTTCGTCCCAGTACCAGTCGAGTCCGACCTCGGCAAATGCGGCGTTGAATGCATGCAGATGCGCGGTTTCGGTGTCGGCGAGCGTGCCGTCGACGTCGAATATCAGGGCCTCCATGGTGCGCTCCTCGCTGTGGCTCATGTGGCCACGATAGCGAAAGCGCACGCGAAGCTGAACTCAGAGATTCTTTGGGTTGCGCTAAGGGATGCCTTAGTCGTGGCGCGGTTGCCGCGGGTTCATGGCTTCGTGCGCGGCTCGGTCACGAAGGCGATTTTCGTCAGGCCACCGGCCTGCGCGGCCGACATCACGTTCGCCACGCGCTCGTACGGCACCAGGCGGTCGGCGCGCAAATGCAGTTCGGGCTGCGGCTGCATGCGCGCCGCCGCAGCGATCTTCGCGCGCAAGGCGGCGTCGGTCACGGGATGGTCGTCCCAAAGCATCGAGCCGTCCGCGCGCACGGAAATGTCCAGATGCGCGGGCTTCACGACATCGGGCTGGCTGCTCGCGTGCGGCAGGTCGATTTTCACGGCGTGCTGCATCGCCGGAATCGTGACGAGAAAAATGATCAGGAGTACGAGCATGACGTCGACGAGCGGCGTCATGTTGATTTCGCTCATCGGCGCGTCTTCGTCGTCGGAGAAGGGTGTCATTGCCATCCGAGTGCTCCGGTGTTCGCGCTTTCGCTCATGCCTTCGCTCTCGTTTGCGCTCGCGTTCTCGTCGGCGTTCGACTTGACGTGGCTGCCCGTGTCGCGCGCCGGGTGCCGCGTGGCGGCATCGCGCACGGCGCTCGCGGGCCACGGCGCGCCCGTCACGAACGCCGCGTGCAGGCCATGCGCGAAGCGCTTGAGGCGCGTGGCGATCGTCCGGTTCGCGCGCGTCAGGCCGTTGTAGCCGAGCACTGCGGGGATCGCCACGAAAAGACCGAAGGCCGTCATGATGAGCGACTCGCCAACCGGTCCCGCCACATGGTCGATCGACGTTTGCCCGGTTTCGCCGATCACGATCAGCGCGTGATAAATGCCCCAGACCGTGCCGAACAGCCCGACGAACGGCGCGGTGCTGCCGATCGATGCCAGCACCGCGAGTCCGCTTTGCAGGCGCGCCATGGTGTCGTCCATGCTGTGCTGGAGGCGGCGCGTGATCCACTCGGACAACTCGGCGCGGTCCTGCGCTTGTGTTTGAGTTTGCGTCGGCCTTTGCTGCACCACTTCCGCACCGGCCAGCGCGAGCGCGAGCAGCGGATTGTCGCGCGCGGCCGTTTCCGGTGCGCGCTCCGCCAGTTCCCGCAGATTGCCGAGCGCCTGCGCGAAACTGGGCGCGCGCCAGAATTGCGCGTCGGTGCGCCCGCTCGCGCGCCTGATGCGCATGAACGCGAACAGCTTGAAGATCATGACGGTCCACGAGAGCACCGACATGAGCATCAACACGCCCAGTATGCCGCGCGTGACGAAGTCGCCGGTTTGCCAGACATTCGCGAGACCGTAGTGTTGCATGATCGTTTCCTTTGATCCGGTGACGGAATCGGCGCAAGGCTAGTCGCTCAAGCCGAACACGAAAGATTGCGAGTATGCGGCGCGCACTGGTTCGCCGTTTTCGCGGTACGTTTGGCACGTGCCGGCGTGAATGGCGGCGAGCGCGGCTTCGTCGAGCCGCGCATAGCCGCTGCTCTTTTGCAGTTGAACGGATTCGATGCGCCCGCTCAGGCCCACCACGAAGCGAACCAGCGCGGTGCCGCTTTCGCCGCGGCGCTTCGAGACGTCGGGATAGTCGGGGGCGGGAATCGCGCAGTCGACATGCGAGACGGTCTTGGGCTCGCTCGACGCGGGCGCCTGGCGCGCTTCGGCGGGGGCGGCTGTGCTTGCGGTCGTGTTCGCGGGCGGCGTGGCGGGTGCGGCCGGGGCGGTTTGCACAGCCGCAGACGGTTGCAACGCGGCGGCGGGCGTGGCCGATGGCGCAGGCGCGGGCGGCACGTGAGCCGGAGCGTTGTTGCGCGATGGTTTGGGGTGCGGCGCCGCCTGATTGTGCGGCGGGGCGGGCGCGGGCACGGGAAGCGCGGAGGGCGCGGCGCTCGCATGCGTCTGCGCATGAGGTACAGCCGCAGGCGCATCCGGCGTTTCGCTCAGCAACGCCGCCACGATCGCGGGCGCTTCGACTTCTCGCTCGACGGTGCGCTCGCGCGGCATCAACACCCATGCGAGCAGCCCCGCATGCAAGGCGATCACGGCGCCGAGCGTCGCGGCGAACCGGCGCGCGCGCGTCCTGTCGCACGTCGCGCCTGCGCGCCATTCACCGGTCGTCGTCAATGCAAGCTGCCGCATCATGCTTCTGGCCACGTTTCGATACGTCCTGCACATACTGCACGTACAGCACGTACAGCACGTACAGCACGTATTGGCCACCTCCACAGGCATTGTCTCCCTCGGGGTGGCGCTTGAGAACCGCCGCGCGGCGCTGGCGCATCAATTCGGGAAAATCTCCCGGCCGCCTTTCGTTGTCAAACGATCCCTCGATGGACTACTTTGCTTGCATGGCGCGCGCGTGCGCCGCGCAGTGCATTCACTACGGAGCATAACCATGCAGGAGACACGGTTTCGTCACGTCCCTCCCGGCTTGCCCAGGCGGCCACGGCGCTTTCTCGTCCACGCGCTCAGCGCGTGCGCCGGCGCGGCCGCGCTGGCGTTCGCCGCCGGCACGGCCGCGGCGTCGACGCCCACGGCCTACGTGACGAGCGAGAAAGCGGGCGTGGGTGTGATCGACCTCACGCAGATGACGCTCACGAAAACGTTCCCCGTGGGCGCGGCGGGCCCGCGCGGCCTGAGTCTGAACGCGGACGGTTCGCGGCTGCTCGTGGCCAACAAGAACACCGGCGACCTATCGGTGATCGACACGGCCTCGGGAGACGTGGTGCAGCGCGTGAAGATCGGCAAGAACCCGGAATATGTGCGCGTACGCAACGGCTTTGCGTACGTGACCTACGAGCCCGGCGAAACAGGCGGCCCGCCGCCGGGCGCGGGAGGCGCACAGCAGGCTGAAAAGCACGGGGAAAAGCAGGCCGACAGCAAACCCGGCGGCAAGCCCGGTGCCGATGACGACGACGCCAGCCAGCCGCCCGCGGAAATCGCCATCGTCGACATGAAGACATGGCACGTGGTGCGCTCGGTGACGAGCGGCCACGAAACCGAAGGCATCGAGTTCTCGCGCGACGGCAAGACGATGCTCGTCACCAACGAGGGCGACGACACGGTCTCCGTCTATCACGCCCAGACCGGCGCGCCCGTGCGCACAGTGAAGCTCGCGGCGGGTGGCCGTCCACGTGGCATTCGGCTGTCGCCTGACGGCAAGGTCTACGTGGTGACGCTGGAATCGCTCAGCAAGTTCGTCGTGCTCGACGCGCACACCTTCGAAGTGCTAAAGACCGTCGATACGCGGCTTGGCCCCTATGGCGTGGCATTCGGCCCCGAGGGACGGCGGCTTTTCGTCGCCGCCGCACGGGACAAGACGGTGCAGGTGTTCGACGGCCACAGCTACGAGCATGTCGCCGACGTGCCGGTCGGCCAGCGTTGCTGGCACTTCAGCTTCACGCCCGACGGCGCGAAGCTGCTCGTGGCCTGCGGGCGCTCCGACGCCGTCTACGTGCTCGACGCGCGCAGCTACCAGCCGATCAAGCAGATCGGCGATCTGCCGCTTGCCTGGGGCATCGTGACCTGGCCGCACAGCGACGGCTCGATCGAATCGCGCTAAGCCGTTCACCATGCAGCGCGGCGCGCGGGCTCATCGCCCGCGCGCCGCGTTCATTTCCGCTCACGCCGCTTCGCTCACTTCCAGGCGTAACGCAGCCCGACCCAGAACCCGCGCGGCGCCCCCGGACCGATGAACTGCTCGTTGGTCGGGTTGGAGCCGTCGAACGAATGGTTCGGACCATTGAAGAAGTTTTCGCCGAGCGCGCCGAAGGTGGCATAGCGCTTGTCCAGCAGGTTCGTGATGTTGGCCCACACCTGCAACTGCTTCGTGACCTGGTAGGTGGTGTCGAGGTCGACCAGCAGATAGCCGGAAATCTTGCCGTTCACGTCCTGATTGTTCTCGTCGCCTTGCGCGTAGATGCTGCCGCGCCACACGAGGTTGGTGCCGATATTCCACTTCGGGAAGGGCGCGTAGTCGAGCCGCAGCTTGACCGTGTTCGCCGGAATGCCGGGAATATGGTCGCCGGATTTCACGGTGATATTGCCGTCGGCGTCGGCGCTGGAGTTGCTCGGGCTGTTTTCGGTCCAGGTCGAACGGTAAGTCGCGTTCACATAGCTGTAGCTCGCCGTGACGGCCACGGGCCCGACTTGCGTATGCCCCGAAAGCTCGAAGCCCTGGCGCAGCGTGCGGCCCACGTTCTGGAAGTAGCCCTGATTGCTTGTGGCGCCGTTGCTGGCGATGAACTGGATATCGTTGTCGAGCGTCGTGCTGTACGCGGCGGCGCTCCAGGTCGTGGAGGCGCCGACGCGTCCGCGTGCGCCGACTTCGAAGGTCTTTGAGATCACCGGCTGAAGGTCCGGGTCCGAGACGAAGTCGTTGGGCAGCGAGCAGGGCGCGGCGGGGTCGGCGCAGGCCAGTTCGATCGCCGTGGGCGAGCGCATGCCTTCGTTATAGGTCGCGTAGGCCGTGAAGGCGTTGTTCGGATTCCAGTTGATGCCGACGGCCGGATTGAAACGCGAGAACGTATGGTGCCCGTCGAGCTGCGGCTGCGTGCCGCTCGCGTCGCCAATGGTGGCGCTTGCCCAGTTGTAGCGCCCGGCCAGCATGATCGACAGTTGCTTGGTGATCGACAAGGTATCCTGAAGATAGATGCCGTAGGTCGAGTTGTGCGTGTTGGCGGCCGTTTCCTGCTCGAAGTCGCCAATGCCGATGGTCGCGCGCGTCGGGGTGAAGTACGCGTCCTGTGACGACTGCGTGTAGCTGGAGTTGGCGATATCGGCCGAAATGCCGCCGACGAACTGGTTGTCCATGCCGCCCAGCTTGCCGAGCAGCGTGAGCTGGAGGCTCGCGCCGTAGCTGTCGGTCGAGACCACCGACTGCTCGTTGGTGGCCTGCGTGGTGTCGATGTCGCCGTCGTCTTCCACCTCGCCGTAATTCGGGTTGGTGTTGCTGCTCACGTTGCGGTTGCGGAAATGGCGATAGTACGCATTGCCGCTCAATTGCACGTTGTCGGTGATATAGCGGTCGCCCGAGAGCGTCACAAAGGCCGCGCTGTTCTGGTTGAGGTCGGGATACGTGTAGGGTTGCTTGCGATTGTCGAGGAAGGACTTCGGGATCGTCTGCGTGCCGTACAGGTCGTTGTCCGCGCCGCCCGCCGAAAGCGAGAGCGTGGTGTCGGCGTCGGTGTAGCGCAGCTTGCCGAAGCCCTGGCGCACGCGGCTTGCGTTCTGCTCCGCCCAGCCGTTGTCGTTGGTGGCGGTGCCTGTCACGTAGTAGTCGAGGTTCTGGCCGATCGTGCCGCCCTGTTCGATCTGCGCGGTCTTGCGGCCCCACGAGCCCAGCGCCACCTCGGCCTCGCCGCCGGGGCTCGTTTTGCCGTTCTTGGTCGTGATGACGAGCGCGCCACCCAGCGTGTTGAGCCCGTAGGTCGGGTTCGAGCCGGGAATCAGCTGGATCGTGTCGATCGCCTGCTGCGGCAGCAGATCCCAGTTCACCACGTCGCCGAAGGGCTCGTTCACGCGCACGCCGTCGAGAAACACCGAAAGGCCTTGCGGCGTGCCGAGCACCGGCGAAGCCGTGAAGCCCCGGTAATTCACGTTGACCTGATACGGGTTGCCCTGCGCGTCGTTGATATCGACGCTCGGCAGGTTGCGCTCGAAGTATTCGGTGAGCGTGCTGCGGTGCTGTTGTTCGAGGTCCTTCGCGTGCACGGTCTGCACGTTGGCGGGCACGAGCGAAAGCGGCGTGCCGATGCCAAGGAGCGGCGTGGTGCCGACCACGACGATCGGCGCGAGCGTGGTGACGGGGGGAGTCGTCGCGGCGGCGGGCGCGGGCGCGGCTTCGGCGGCCGAAGCCGCCACGGCGGGCTCGGCCTGCGCCCACGCGGTGACGGAAAGGCTTGCGAGGGCGCTGCCGAAGCCGAGCGTGATGCCCGCCCGTTTGCGCAAGTGGGGGAAGCGTTTTACGCGGCGCGCGCGCGATGGCATGCTCATGGTCGTGTCTCCTGCTTTATGGGTTTTATCGGTGCGTGAGCGCGGCTGCGTGACGGTGTGACGGTGTGCGTCGGGTGTACGTGGCGCTTTCTTTCAGTGTGTGTAAAGCTTCGCATACGGCGCGGCGCATGACCCGGGACCTTTTCCCGAAATGAAAGGGAAAGCTTCCTGAGGGCGTCGCGGCATCGTCGGTACGCGTGTGGCCTGAGTAGAATGCAAAGCGATGGCAAGCGACTTCCCAACCCCTTCTTCTTCGCGAGCAAACGCGCGAGCCGAGCCGCCGCACTCCACGGTGTGGCGCGATCTTGCGTGGGTGCTGGCGTTCGCGGTGCTCGCCGCCGTGCTCGGCTCGACCTTCGATTTCAGCGAGCGCGCCTATCGCTGGACGCGCGGTCTCGAACGCTTCCAGGTCGACGAATTGCCGGGCACGCTATGCGTGCTTTCGGTGGGGCTCGCGTGGTTCGCATGGCGCCGCTATCGCGAGGCGCGCCGCGAACTGTGTTATCGCCGGGCGCTCGAGGAGCAGGCCGAGCGTCTCCTTGCCGACAACCGGCGGCTCGCCAACCAGGCGTTGCAGGTGCAGGAGCACGAACGCCGCCATCTCGCGCGCGAACTGCACGACGAACTGGGGCAGTACCTGAACGCGATCTCGCTCGACGCGGCGCGCATTCGCGATCTGGCCGAGACGCGCGAGCCGGAAATCCAGCGTATCGCCGTGGCGCTCATGCAGAGCGCGAGCCACGTCTACCGGCAGATCGGCGGGATGATCCGGCGGCTGCGGCCCATCGGGCTCGACGAATTCGGTTTGCCGAGCGCGCTGGAGCATTGTGTGGACGGCTGGCGCGAGCGGCTGCCGCAGGCGTCGTTCCAGCTCACGATCGAAGGGGATTTCACGGGCCTGAGCGACGCGCTCACCATCACGCTCTACCGGCTGGTGCAGGAAGGGCTCACGAACGTCTCGAAGTTCGCGCCCGCCGCGCGCGTGGAGGTGTTCATGGTGCGCGCGCCGCGCGAGGTCCAGGAAGGGCAGCCGCCGCTCGCGGCGCAGATCGACGAGATCGTCGTCACGCTGGCCGACGACGGTCCCGGCGTCGATCTGGAGAAGCCGCGGCGCGGGCTGGGCCTGATCGGCATGCGCGAGCGCGTGGAAGCGCTCGGCGGCGAATTTCACGTGGCGAGCAAGCCCGAGGGCGGTTTCCTGATCTGCGCGCGGGTGCCCTCTCAGGCGGGGCTGGCCGAGCCCGTGAACTGAAGGCCCAGGCGGCTCGCCATTTGTGCGAGCTGCACGCCATTGTCCGCGCCGAACTTCTGGCGGATCACCGACTGGTGGTTGGCCACCGTCTTCTGGCTCAGCCCGAGCTTCTCGGCAATGCTCACGAGCGTGTAGCCCTGCACGAGCAGGCGCATTACCTCGAACTCGCGCGCCGACAATTGCCGCCCCGGCGGCCCTTCGCTATAGGCGTTGCGCAGCGCGAGCGCCTGCGAGATATCCGGGCTCAGATAGCTCGCGCGCCGCGCAACCGTGCGCACCGCCTCCATCAGCACGTCGGGGGCGCTTGCCTTGGTCACGTAGCCGAGCGCGCCCGCGTCGAGCGCGCGCCGCACGAAGATCGCTTCTTCGTGCGCGCTGAAAATCAGCACGCGCGCGTCGGGCTCTCTGGCGAGCATGCGCCGCATCGCTTCGATGCCGCTTGCTCCCGGCAATGAAACGTCCATCACCACCACGTCGGGGCGCAGCGCGCAAAAGCGCTGATAGGCCTGGGCCGCGTCGGCCGCTTCTCCGCATACGCGGACGTCCGTGCCCAGTTCGAGCAGGCGGCGATAGCCTTCACGCACCACTGCATGATCGTCGACGAGCAGAACGGCGATGTCTCCCGGTGTCATGGTCAACCTTCCGTGTGGCTGCGCCCGCACGGCTCGCCGCCCGCGTGGGCGGCGGCCAGCTGGCGTGAGTTGGCGTCGTTGCGAAACAGGATGGGTTGCTCGCGCGCTTGCTCCCCGGAGGCCGCGCGGCGGGCCGCGTTCACCACCTTCACCACGGCTTCATGGGCGGGCGACTTGTCGCAGACCGGGTCGGCGTTGGCCGCGTCGCCCGTGAGCAGAAACGCCTGGCAGCGGCAGCCGCCGAGGTCGTGCTCCTTCTCGCTGCAACTGCGGCAGGGCTCCTTCATCCAGTCGAGGCCGCGAAAACGCGAGAACGCGTCGCTCTCCTGCCAGATCTCGCGCAACGACATGTCGCGCACATTCGGCAGCACGAGGCCGGGCAGGCCGCGCGCCGCGTGGCAGGGCAGCGCCGCGCCGTCGGGCGCGACGCCGAGAAACACCGCGCCCCAGCCGTTCATGCAGCGCTTGGGGCGGCGCTCGAAGTAGTCGGGCACGACAAAGAAAATCTGGCAGCGATCGCCGTGCGTGCGGCGGTAGCGCTCCACCACGGCCTCGGCCTCTTCGAGCTGCTCGCGCGTGGGCATGAGCTGCGCCTGGTTCTGGCGCGCCCAGCCGTAGTACTGCGTGTTCGCCAGCTCCAGATATTCCGCGCCCATGGCGAGCGCCATGTCGATGATCTTGTCGACATGCGGGAGGTTGTAGCGATGCAGCACGCAGTTGAGCACCATGGGAAAGCCGTGCTGCTTGATCGCCGTGGCCACGCGCTGCTTCAGGTCGAAGGTGCGCGTGCTGCTGAGAAAGTCGTTGAGCGCCTGGGTGGAGTCCTGGAACGACAGCTGGATATGGTCGAGGCCCGCGGCCTTGAGCGCGCCGAGCCGCTGGTCGGTCAGACCGACACCCGAGGTGATGAGGTTCGTGTAGAAGCCGAGCGTGTGAGCTTCTGCCACCAGCACTTCCAGGTCGTCGCGCATGAGCGGCTCGCCGCCCGAGAAACCCAGTTGCGCCGCGCCCAGCGCGCGCGCTTCGCGCAACACGCCGACCCATTGCTCCGTGCTCAGTTCGCGGTTGTGCGAGGTGTAGTCGAGCGGGTTGTAGCAGAACGCGCAGTGCAGCGGGCAGCGGTAAGTCAGCTCCGCGAGCAGCCAGAGCGGGGGCGCCACGGCGGGCGCGGTTGCGGGTGCGGTCCCGGCCACAGTCATGGGATGCGAGAGGTCGGTCATGGTGTTACTCCAGCCAGCCGCGCTGCTGGGCGTGGCTCACGAACGCGCGCACTTCGGGGCCGATGCCGGTCGTCTCGAAGGCGCGTTCCAGGTCGTCGATCAGCGCGTCGATCTCGCGCGAGCCGTCGCAGCGCAGGAGGATTTGCGCGGCGCTCGGGTTGAGTTGCACCATGCCTTCGGGGTAGAGCAGGACGTGGGCGTTCTGCGCCGGTTCCCATTGCAGGCGAAAGCGCTTGCTGAGCGTGAGGTTCATTGCGGAAAGGCCTTCTCGATCGAGTCCAGCATGGTCCACAGGATGTCGAGCTTGAACTGGAGGATCTCCAGCGCGCGCTCCTGCTGCTCGCGGCGCACGAAATGCGCGAGCGTGACTTCGAGCCCGTGCTCCACGTCGCGCTGCGCGAGGGTGATGCGCGAGCGGAAATACGCGAGTCCGGCGGGTTCGATCCACGGGTAGTGCCCGGGCCAGCTCGCCAGCCGGTCGCGGTGCACCTGCGGCGCGAACATCTCCGTGAGTGACGAACACACGGCCTCCTGCCACGGCGCGCGGCGCGCGAAATTCACGTAGGCGTCCACGGCGAAGCGCACGCCGGGCGTCACGAGCTTGAGCGACCAGAGATCGTCGCGCGAGAGGCCGACCGCGTCGCCGAGACGCGCCCAGGTTTCGATGCCGCCTTCCTCGTCGCCGTAGCCGTCGTGGTCGAGAATGCGCTGCACCCAGCGGCGGCGCGTTTCGCGATCGGGGCAGTTGGAGAGGACCGCGGCGTCCTTGAGCGGAATGTTGATCTGGTAGTAGAAGCGGTTGGCCACCCAGCCGCGGATCTGCTCGGGCGAGCAGCCGCCGCTATTCATCTTCACGTTGAACGGATGGTGAATGTGGTACGCCACGCCCTTTGCGCGCAGGCGGTCTTCGAACGCTTCGCGCGTCCATGCGGACCCGCTGTCGTGTTCCGTCGCCTGCGCTTCGCCCGGTGTTGCCGCGTGCAGGATGTCTTTTGCGTTCATGCCGTCTCCGATTCTTTTCATGAATAAACTTCGTATACCGAACTACATCACTTCATCTTTCGCGCCTCAAAGCTCGAATGTCATGCCGTCATGGGCTACCTCGATACGGTGCTCGATCAGCACGCGGCGCTCCGGGCTGTCCTCGACGAGTATCGGATTGGTGTTGTTGATATGAATGAGCACCTTGCGCACGTCACGTCCATCACGTCCATCACGTCCGCCGATCGAATCGAGCACCTCGATCATGCCGTTGGGGCCGCTTTGCGCGAGATGCCCCATTTCGGCCGCGGTCTTGCTCGACAGGCCGAGCCGGATCATTTCGTCGCCGGTCCACATCGTGCCGTCCACGAGCAGCAAATCCGCCTCGCGCATGGCCGCGAGCACATGGTCCTCGACCTCACCGAGTCCCGGCGCGTAGAACACGCGCTTGCCCGTGTGCAGGTTCGTGAAAAGCAGGCCGATGTTGTCGCCGCGCTCCGGCGCGTGGCGATGCGGCGAGTAGGGCGGCGCCTTGCTCGACAGCGGCAACGCGTCGATGCGTATGCCTTCCAGCCCCGCAACGGCGAGCGGCGCGCCGTCGAGTGCGATGCGGCGATGCGCCACGCCGCAATAGTGCGACAGCATCTTCGTCACCGGAAAGCCGCTCGACAGGTCTTGCCAGACCGCGTCGGTGGCGTAGAGCGGCAGGGGCGTGTCGCGCTCGCGCAGCATCAGCAGGCCGGTCACGTGGTCGATCTGCGCGTCGATCACGAGCGCGGCGGCAATGCCGCTGTCACGCACGCGCCGCGCGGGCTGCAACTCCGGGTTGGCCGCGATCTGCGCGAGCAGGTCGGGCGAAGCGTTGACGAGCAGCCAGTCCTCGCCGTTCGCGCTCACCGCGATCGACGACTGCGTGCGCCGCGTCGCCTTCACCGTGCCGCGGCGCACGCCGTCGCAGTTGCGGCAATTGCAGTTCCATTGCGGAAAGCCGCCGCCCGCGGCGGAGCCGAGCACCTTGATCTTCATGTTGCGTCGCGTGTGTTGGCCCGTCATGGCAGCATCCTTGCAAGCAGATTGTCGCGGTCGATCCATTGATGTTTGAGCGCACCGGCCACGTGTAGAACGATCAACGCGATCAGCACCCAGGCGAGCACTTCGTGCAGACCGAAGAAGCGCTCGCGCAAGCCCGCGTCGTCCCAGCCCCACTTCGGCAGCGCGATGCCCCAGAAGCGCGTGCCGAAGCGGTTGAACGACGAGCCGAGGTAGCCGCTCAGCGGCATCGCGACCATGGCCAGATATAAAAGGCCCTGCGTAGTGCGCGCGGCGGCGCGTTGCCACGCACGCATCGGCGGCAGGGGCGGCGATGTGTGCGCCGCCCGCGCCATGATGCGTAGAAGCACGAGCAGGAAAATCGTCAGTCCCAGCGACTTGTGCAGATTGATGAGCGTTGACTTGAGCGGCAGCCCTTTGGGCAGCGAGACCATATACAGGCCGAGCGCGAGCAGGCCGACAATGCCGAGCGCAATCAGCCAGTGCAGCGCGATCATCGAGCCGGTGTAGCGCGCCGCCGTGCGGGAATGCGCCATCGTCATGCTTGTCTCCTTTCTATTGGTGTTTGTTTCGTACTTCTGTGCAACTCCGGTTTGCTAACCGGCGAGCAGTATTTCTCCTCGCCCGTCGACCGCGAGGTCGCCGGTGTATCGCGTGGGCGGGCGGGCCGCGCGCCACTGCGAAAACGGCGCGATTTCGTTGGCGAGGCTGCGCACGAGCAGCGCCCAGAACACCTCGAAACCACGCCCGCCTTCGGTGAAGGTGGGTGGCAGGCGATCGGGCCGTTGCGCGAGCAACAGCGTGCCGCGCCGCATGCCGTACGCGTAGTGCGCGCCCAGCCGCCCGGCCACGCCCACGGTGCCCGCCACGAGCCGGGACGCGGCGAACTCGCCCGCGTCGCCGCCCACCAGCACGAGGCCGCGCCGCATGCGGTCGGCCAGGCGCGCGCCCGCGTTGCCGTGAATCGTCAGCGCGCCGCCCGTCATGCCTTCCATTTCGCCCGCGCGCGCACCGGCGGCGAAGTCGCCGCTGTGGCCGCGCACCGTCAACCGGCCGCCGCGCATTTCGCATGCGGTGAAGTGCCCCGCATTGCCTTCTATGCGCAACGCGCCCCCGGTCATCTGGAAGCCGCTCGCGTCGCCCGCCGAGCCGCGCACAAGCAGGTTCCCGTGCGTCATGCGCGCGCCGACGTGGTCGAGCCACGGGGCGTCGCCGTCGATCACCAGCGTGGCTTCGTCGTTCGAGGCGTCCGTGCCTCCAGTGACGTCCGGAGCGCGCGACGATTGCGAGACCTCGAACAGGTCACCCACCATGCACCGCTCGTTGCCGGCGGGCAGCGTCATGCGCTCGATCGCGGCCACCGGCAGTGCGCAAAGTTGCGCGGGCAACAAAGCGCCAGCGTCCACGCGCGGACCAGGGGCCGCCTTCACGCGCAAGGTGGTGATGAGGCTCATGCGCGGCCTCCGTCGAGCCCGAGCCCGATTCCGTTCGCGAGCGCATGCAGATGAAAGTGGTACGGCCCGAGCTTGCCGCCGTAATTGCCCGCTGAAATGCGCAGCAGGCCCGCCGCCTTGCCGAGCCCGGCCGCCGCCGCGATGCCCGCGCTCATGGCCGCGCCCACGTCCGCGTCCGTGAGCCCGTCGATCACGATTTCGAGCACGCAGCCCACGTCCTCGCTCAATTCGCTGCGCGCCGAAAGGCCGATGAGCGTGGGGCAGAACGCGTCGTTGGTGGAGGCGCCGGCGCCTTTGTATTTCGAGCCGACCTTCGATCCGGAGCGCACCACGCCGCCGGGGAACGGCATGATCACATTGGGCAGCTTGCGCATGGAGGCAACGGCGGCTTCGGCGGCGTCGAGCGCGGCGTCGGCGTCGCGCGCGAGCAGGATCAGGTTGCCGCCGCCCACGGCCTTCACGGTCTGCGTCGCTTCCTCGCAGACGAACTCGCCGTCCATCACCGGCACGCGCCAGTAGCGTGTCGTGCCGAGCATCTTGGAGATCTGCCAGCCGTCGCCGAAAAAGCGCAGTCCGCTGCCAAGCGGCGCGCGATCCGAAAGCGGCGCCTGGCTCGTGTGCGGATCAATGCCGCCATACACGGCGCTGGTCGGGCAGGTGAGCACGCATTGCCCGACGCGCCGCTCGATTTGTTTGGCCAATTCCTTCGACGACACCGCGAACAGCAGCACGGCGACGCCTGGCCGCCCGTCCGGCGTTTCCTCGGCCGCCAGCGCGCGCTCCACGCCCGCCTCGCAGCCGCAACCGATCACCGAGGTCGCGAAGCCCGTGAGCGAGTGGGCCGCATGCATGGCCCACGCCGCCGTGCGCGCCGTGATGACGAGGCGCGTGGCCTTCATCGGAAAGGCTTCCGCGAAGGTGGCGTCGATCAGGGTGCCGTTGATCTGCAAGGTGGCCGGGTCGCTCATCGTGTCGGGTTCCGGTCTCGTGTCAGCGCGAAAAACAGGCGACGGGCAGCAGCCGTCCGCCACGGCAGCAGTCGCAGACTTCGTCGTCGCTGATGGCGGCATGCGCGAAATTGCTCGTGAGATTGGCCTCGCCATACGCGCGCAGCGTCTTTTCGATGCCGCTGTCGAACTCGGGCTTCACGTAGTGGAGGCCGCCCGTGGGCGCGGCGACCAGTTCGCCGTCGCGCGCGACCAGTTCGCCGTCCTTGAACACATAGGCGGGCGACGTGAACATGCGTTCGCGGTCCGCTTCGTCGCGATAGACGGCGATGTCCGCCGCCGCGCCCCCGCCGAGATGGCCGCGATCGCGCAGGCCGAGCAGGCGCGCGGGGCCCGCGCGCGTGATGATGGCGATCTCGTAGAGCGAGAACTCGCGTTGCAGTTGCGGCAGCGCGCTCGCGACCTGCGCGTCGGCGTGCAGGCGCGCGAGCTGCTCGTCGCGAAACGTCTTGTCCATCAACAGACGAATGAGGTGCGGGTAGCTCGTGAACGGGCCGCCGTTCGGATGATCGGTGGTCATCGCCACGCGCCACGGGTCGTCCACCAGCAGGAAGATTTCGAGGCCGATGATCCATTGCAGCGCATTGACGTAGCTCTGCTCGCGATACTGGAACGGCACCACGCCGCAGCCCGCGTCGCACTCGATATCGCCCACCACCCACTTGTGCGGCCGGGCGAGCGGCGTGTTGCGGAACTGCATCATGGTGTCACCCGAGGCCGTGACGGTTTGCCCGAAGATGATCTGCCCCACGTCGATCGACACGTTCGGCCGCGCATTCACGGCCTCGGCAATGCGCTGCGCGCCCGACGAAAACTGTCGCGGACCTTCCGTGCCGTAGCTGTGAAACTGGATGTGCGTGAGGTGGATCGGCAGACCGTCGGCGGCGTCCATGGTCGCGATGGTCGAATCGATATTGCCGGGCACGCCCAGGTTGCTCGCGTGCACGTGCAGCGGATGCGGCACGCGCAGTTCGGTGAGCGCGCGGGAGAGCGTGAACAGCACGTCGCGCGGCGTGACGCCGTAGTGCACGTGCGGCTCGTCCACGTTCAGCGAGCGCTGGTTGAACTTGAACGCCGAGATGCCGCCCGGATTGACCACCTTCACGCCGAGCGCCTTGCTCGCGTGCATCGTCCAGCCCACGTAGTCGCGCAGGCGCTCGAAGCTGTCGCGTGTGGCGAGCAGTTGCAGGAACAGTTCGTCGTTGCCGAGCATCACGTAAGCGCCGTGATCGATGATCGGCGTGTCGCCCATTTCGAGGTGCGTGTGGCGCGCGTTGGAGGGCATCATCGCGGGCTCGAACGCGGCCGTGTAGCCCATTTCCGCATAGCGGTAGCCGGTCGCGAGCGTGCCCGGCGCGCAGGTGCCGCACGAGGGCAGCTTGAGATAGCGGCCGCTTGTGTCGCCCGCTTCGCGCGAGGCACTGTCGCGATGATCCTCGGGCAGCAGCAGCCGCGAGAGATTGGTCTTGCCGCCGCCGATGTGCGAATGCATGTCGATGCCGCCCGCCATCACGATCATGCCGGTGGCGTCGAATTCGCGCGCGGCGGGCATGGCGGCGGGGACATCGACGATGCGGCCGTCGCGAAACGCGAGGTCGCGGCGTTCGCCGTTCACGCCGTTGGCGGGGTCGTAGAGCGTGCCGCCCTTGAGTCGCACGAGACTCATGGCTGCTCCTGAGCGGGGCGCTCTGCGTTCAGCCTCGCCGTGAGTTGCGCGACGACCGTGGCCACCGAGGGGAGCGGGGCGCGGCGCGCGGCGGCGAGCGGCGTGACGACCGGGCCGTCGGTGCGAAACAGATGGCCGCCGCAGTCGATGCCGGGCGTGGCGACCGGAATGAAGACGGTGGGGCCGCCGCGCGCCTTCGCCGCTTGCGCCAGCGCGGGATGGCCGAGCACGATCGCGGGAAGGTCGCCGGATATCTCGGGCAGCGCGGCGGGCGGCGCGAAGCTCGCCACCCACAGCAGCGCGTCGATCTCGCCGTTCGTGAGCAGCCGCGCGGTGCGATAGCGGTGAGGGTTGTGATCCAGCGGCGCCGCTACGTGCGTGCGCAGCGGCAGGCCCGAGAGCCAGGTCACGGTCTGGTTCACGCTCAGTGCGCCGTCGTCGCCGCCGAGCGCGAGACAGCCCGCGCGCACCGTGCGATTGGCCGCCTTGACGATACGGTGCAAGCCCTCGATCAACAGCGCCGCATGCGGGCCGGGCAGCGCGGCGGGCTCGTACACGAGCACGGTGTAACGCGCCGCCGCGATGCGCGCCTGCAACGCGGCGAGCGTGCCGGCGGCGTCGGCCGGATGCGCGCCGCGCAGCGCACCCGGCGCGCGCCCTTCGCTGAGCGCGGACCAGAGCGCGAGCGTATCGAAGGGATCGGCGCCGGGCAGGATCGCTTCGACGCGTGCCTGCGCAAGGCGGAGCGCCGCCACGTCCGGCTCGCAGCCGACGAACACGAGATCGCGCGCCATCGGGCTTGCCGCCAGCGTGCGCTCGAAGAAACGCGGATAGCGCCGCGAAGGCTGGCAACCGAAAAACACGACCAGGTCCGCGCGCGTGCGCACTTCGGAGAGCGTCGTGAAGAAGGCGCCGCGATCCTGCAACGCGAGGGTGGCCGCGCTCAGCGCGTCGCCGTGCAGATGGTCCAGGATGGCGCCGCATCCGGCGGCCAGCGTGTAGAGCGAGCGCGCGCCCGCCACGTCGGTCGCGAGCGAGCCGAACAGGGGCCGCCGGGCCCTGGCGAGCAGTTGGGCGGCGTGCGTGAGCGCGGTGTCGAGATCGGTGTCGTTCGCGCCCACGCTACAGCGGCCGCGCGCGTCCGCCTCGCCGTAGCACGCGAGCGCCTGCGCGAGACGCGGGCAGTTCGCGGCGGGCGCGGCGAGCCTGCCGCCCTCGTGCGACTCGATCGCGAGGTCGTCGCACAGCAGCGCGCAGAACGGGCAGGTCCAGTCGCGCGTGATCGACGCGGCGGGTCTGGCGGCATCCGATAGGCGCGTGGACGAAGGGGCGGTGGGCGAGAGATGCATGGGGCCCTTCAAGCAAGCTCCATGCCGATGCGGCGCTCGCTGCCGCGAGCGAGGCGGCCCGCACGCGAGGCGCGCCGGGCGGGACGTTGTGCCTCGCTCGCGGGCGATGACACAAGACGCGCGGGCGAATTGTGCTTCGCACCCGGCCCGCAGGCGGCCGTGCCGTTAGCCCGCCGCGTCCCTTATCGAATCCGCACGAGCGCGCGCTTTTGCACGGTGCGACCTCGCGCGAGGTGTTGCACTCCACAACGCGTGTGTGCCGTTCTGCAACAGAGTGTCACAGCGGCTTGCTACAGGCTTACACAAGCAAGGTGCTGCAAGAGTGGCATGGAATTTGTATGGATCGGCTAGGCGAAACCGGCGAGCGACGCGCCGAGGCGGCCGTCGTGCAGCGCGGAAGCCACGAGCCAGGCCGATGCGCCCGCTTGCACCGCCGCGGCCACGTCGTCGCGATGGCGCACGCCGCCCGCGCCGATCACGCCGGTATGCGCGGGCGCGGCGGCGCGAATGCGTTCGAAGGTGGCGAAGTCGGGACCGTCGTAGCTGCCGACCTGGTCGAGCGTCATGGCGATGACCCGGCCCGGCCACGCGGCGGGCGCGAGTTCGACGCCGGCGTCTAGGCGCCGGCCCGCGCGATGGTCGAGCGAGAGGATGGGCGCGAGACCGGCGGCTTCGGCGCTACGCAGCGCTTGCGCGTCGCGCAGCGACTCGGTGCCGAACACCGGGACGAGCGTGGCGGGATCGGCGGTTCGCGGGTCGTCGTGCGAGTTGTCGCGATCGCGCCGGATGGGCTGGACGTGCTGCTCGATGCGCTCGAACAGCGCCTGCATCGACGCGTAATCGGCATAGCCCGCGTCGAGCCAGATTTCGCCGCCGGGCAGGGCGGCGCGCAGTGCGGCGAGCGCTTCGACGTGCGCGCCGCGCAGGAGGATTGCGCCGAGGTCGGCGACATAGAGCGTGCGCGCGCCGCTTGCGGCAAGGAGCGCGCGGGCGACGGGAAGCGGCGCGCTGGTGGCCGCGAGCGCCGAGCGCACGGGCAGATAGCGCGTGCGCTCGCCGCGCACCGCGCGCACGACGTGGCCGTCGAGCAGATCGAGAACCGGTATCACCTGCATGAGGACGCATCCTTTGACCAAGATCTTTGTGTTCGAGTATCTCACCGGCGGCGGCATCGACCCGGCGCACGCGGGCGCGGGCAGCCTCGCCGACCTGAGCGCGCTGATCGTCGAGGGGCGGGTGATGCGCGACGCGCTCGCGAACGACCTGCGCGCGCTCGACGGCGTGACGGTGAGCGTGGCGAGCTCGCGCTTCGAAACGCTCGCCCCCGCGCTTGCGCACTGCAAGGCGGCGCCGGGCGAGTCGATGACCGCCTTCGTCGCCCGCGCGGCGCGCGAGCACGATTATGCCTGGGTCATCGCCCCCGAATGCGACGGCTTGCTGCTGCGCCTGCACGACGCCGTGGGCGCGGCGCGCTGGCTTGGCTGCGCGAAGGAGGCGATTCGCGTGGCGTCGAGCAAGAGCGCCACGGCCGCGTGCCTCGCGGCGCATGGCATTGCGACGACGCCCGCCGTCGAGCCCGGCGAGCCCGGCGAACCCGTCGAGCACGCGGCGAACCAGGGCGGGCGCTGGGTGGTGAAGCCCGACGACGGCGCGGGCGGCCTCGACACCTTCGTTTTCGACGACTTCGCCGACGCCTGCGCCGAATACGAAGCGCGCGCCGCGGCCGCGCGCAACCCCGTGCTTCAGGCCTGGGTGGATGGCGAGCCGCTCAGTCTCTCGCTGATCTGCGGGAACGGGCGCGCGGAAGTCGTGAGCATCAACCGGCAGCAGATCGGCGTGAGCCCGATGTGCGACGCAGGCGAAGCGGGTGGATCGGGTGAACCGGGCTCGCGCGCCGCTTCGGTGGTGGAGTTCGACGGCGTGAGCCTGAACGAGATCGCGGTGTCGAGCGACAAGGGACGCGCGCTTGCCGCGCTCGCGCAACGCGTGGCGCAGGCGTTGCCGGGCCTGCGCGGCTTCGCCGGGATCGACGTGGTGTGGCATCCGGCGCGCGGGCCGGTGGTGATCGAGGTGAATCCGCGCTTGACGGTGGCCTATGCGGGGCTTTCGGCGACGCTCGGCACGAATCTCGCGCCCGTCCTGCTGGCGACGCACGGGGTGCGCCTCAATGCCCGCGACGACGCGCACGCCTGCGCCGTCGCGCAGCCGATGTGTGGAGCGCGGCCATGAGCGCGTCGGTCGAGACGGGCGAGGCGAGCATGGAGACCGGGACCGCCGCGGCGACGTTCGGCTGGGACGTGGGCGGCGCGCATGTGAAAGTGGCGATGACCGACGCCGGCGGCGGCGTGCTCGACGTCGCGCAATGGGCGTGTCCACTGTGGCAGGGACTCGATCATCTCGCGCACACCATCGACCTCGTGCTTGCGCGCTGGCCCGCCGCACGCTCGCGCGGCGCGCGGCACGCGGTGACGATGACGGGCGAGATGGTCGATCTGTTCGAGAGCCGCGCGCAGGGCGTGCGCGAAATCGTTGCGACGCTCGCGCAGCGGCTCGGCCCAAACCTCTCGTTCTACGCGGGCGAGGCGGGCTGGCTCGGCGCGAGCGCCTGCGCGGCCGGCTGGCGCAGTGTTGCCTCGGCGAACTGGCTCGCCACCGCGTGCTGGGTCGCGACGCGCGTGCCCGACGCGCTGCTGGTCGACATCGGCAGCACGACGACCGACCTCATTCCGATCGTGGACGGCCGCGTGGCCGCGCGCGCCGCGACCGACGCCGGGCGGCTCGCCAGCGGCGAACTCGTCTACCAGGGCGTGGTGCGCACGCCGTTGTGCGCGCTCGCGCAGCGCATCGAATTCGCGGGGGCGCAGGTGAACGTGATGAACGAATGGTTCGCGACCACGGCCGACGTCTACCGGCTCACGGGCGAACTGGCCGCGCACTACGATCAGTACCCGGCCGCCGACAACGGAGCGAAGACGCAGGCCGCGAGCCGCACGCGCATCGCGCGCATGATCGGGCGCGACGCCGACGAGGCGAGCGACATTCAATGGCGCGCGTTCGCGCAGCGCTGGCGCGAGCAGCAGATGCGCGAGATCGGCGCGAATCTCGCGCGCGTGACGGCGGAGCATCCGGCGCTGGTGCACGCGCCGTTGGTCGGCGCGGGTTGCGGACGCTATCTCGCGGCGGCGCTGGCGCGCGAGGCGGCGCGCGGCTATGTGGATTTCGGCGCGCTTGCCGTGGGAGCGGGCGAGCGCGCGGACGAAGCGCAGTGGGCCGCGACGTGCGCGCCGAGCGTGGCTGTTGCGCTGCTTGCGGTGCAAGATCGACACGCGAGTGGCGCTGCGCCGTCGCGGGCCGCATGAGGATACGGACAAGCAGGCAGGCAAACGCGGGCCATCCGCGGTTAACCGGAAATGAGGACAACGATCATGTGGGTGGTCAAGATCGGGGGCAGCCTGAGTCACGAGCCGATGCTACGCCAGTGGCTCACCGAACTGTGCGAAGTGGGGGGCGGACGTATCGTCATTGTGCCCGGCGGGGGCGATTTCGCGGACAGGGTGCGGCAATATCAGAGCGAGTGGCGCTTCGACGATCTGGCTGCGCACAACATGTGTCTGCTTGCCATGGCGCAGTACGCGCTGCTTATGCAAGGGCTGTTGCCCGAGCTGGTGCTCGCCACGAGTGAGGCGAAGATCCGGCGTGCGTTGCGCGATGGGCATGTGGCAGTGTGGGTGCCGACCGCGCTCATGCGCGAGACGCCCGATGCGATGAGCAACTGGGATACCACGTCGGATAGCCTCGCCGCCTGGCTTTCTACCATGCTCAATGCCGAGCGGTTGATTGTGGTGAAGTCTTGTCCGCTGGATGGGGATGAGGGGCTGGAGGCGCTTGCCGCTTCGGGGGTGGTGGATCGGCGGTTTGTCGATTATGTTAGGGAGGCTAATTATGTGGTTGAGCTGTTTAATAAGGATCATGTGGAGTTGATGCGGGATCGGTTGCTTAATGCGCCTGTGGCTTGATTTTTTTGTTTTTCGTGCTTTCTTTTTTTTCGCGTTTTCTTGTTTTCGTGTCGGTCTGCCAGGGTTGCCCCTGTGCGGGGCGGCACCTACTTTTCTTTGCAGCGGCAAAGAAAAGTAGGCAAAAGAAAGCCGCTCAAACCGCTAGTGCCCGCCACCGTTCACCCCGCACCACGCCAGCTAGTGGCTCCGGAGCGTCTGTCACCTCGCACCTTTTAACTGAGTGACAAAGGGCTCATCCTTCCGGCGGCGCTACGCGCCCCGAAGGGCATAGCCAAAACCACCAACCCCGCGTGACGCAAGGCGGGTTTCCCTTGCAGACCTTTCCGCGGCGCGCGAAGCGAGCAGCGGGAAGTATGACTGCCTTGTCACTCAGTTCGAAGGTGCGGAGTGACGGATGCTCCGGAGCCACTACCTGATGCGGTGCGGGGTGAACCGTGGCAGGCACTGGCGGTGTGAGCGGCTTTCTTTTGCCTACTTTTCTTTGCCGCTGCAAAGAAAAGTAGGTGCCGCCCCGCACAGGGGCAACCCTGGCAGACCGACGCGAAAACAAGAAAACGCGAAAAAACAAAAAACCGCGAAAAGCAAAAAAACCAGCCAATCAACCCCGCGCCCCAAGCCCCGCCGCCGACTGCAAACTCACCCCAGCACGCCCACCGGCATACCCACCATCACGACTCCCAGAGTGCAACGCCCCCACCCACTGCGCAACCCGCTGAGGATCAATCCTCGACCGCCGCCCATCAACACAAAGCGCCGTCCGAAACCCAGCCACATCAGGCGCGAGCGCACGAATCTGCTCAAGCTGCTCCCACCCCAGCGACCCCGCAATCCCACCCATCACGCCATGCTCGCGAGCGAGCCGCAGCCACTGCGCGAGCGTCTGCGCCTCCACGTGATCGAACAGCGTGCTGCCGTCCTTGCCGCCGGTATCGAACATCATGCCCACGAACCCCAGCTCCAGCGCATGCTCGACCAACTCCGCGTTCATCTCGCCGTCGCACAGCCACACGGGCACCACCGCGGCGGGAAGGCTCGCCAGCATGTCGAGACAGCGCCGTGCCGCAGGTCCTGGCGACACGCCCACCTTCACATAGTCCACCCCGGCATCGCCCACCTCGATCACGCGCGCGGCGATCTCGTCCAGCGCATGCGCGGGCACGTCGCCGATCGTCGCGCTGATCGGCTTGACCGGATAGCGCGCGCGCAGCGTCCGGACAATGTGCGCGATGTCGTTGATCGCCAGGCCGCCAAGCGCCCCCGCGTCCGGCTCCTTCAGGTCGATCAGTTCGGCGCCGGCCGCGACGGCGTCGAGCGCTTCGTCATGCGAGCGAACGCTCGCGAGCAATGCGGTCATCGATGTTCTCCGAAAAATTGCGGGCGCAACAGAGGAAAGTCAGGTTCAGCGCGGTGTGGGCGCGCACGCGGCGTGCCCCGGCGTTTGCGCGCCGGCGCGATGGCGCTCGATGGCGGTGGTGAGCCACTGCCAGGCCGTGCGCTCGGCGTCGCCCGCGGTTTTGTCGATGGCGATCTGGAGATACGCCATTTCCCGGTCGACCTTGTCGGCCGGCAGCATGAAGAGGCGGCTCACGAGTATCGCGCCTTCCACCACCGCCGCCTGGGCGCGATTGAAGCCGGTGAACGGCGCATGGTTTTCGCGGTGTACGCATTGCATGCGCAGCACGGGGCGTTCCTCGTCGTCGCGCAGTTCGTGCAGTTCCAGTTCGGCGTGCGCAAGAGAACCGGCAAGCCGCACGCTCGCCACGCGCGTGGCCGCGAGCGTGGGCCAGTCGGTGGCGCAGTGCGTGACGCAACCCGCGAAGACGCGCACGTCCGTGGTGAAGTTCAGCACGGCCGCACGCGACGCGACGATATTGTCGAGCGTGACCGATGGACGAAACGGCGCAAGGATCACGAAGTCGTCCTCGTAACGGACGCCCATTGGCGCGATATGAACCCGGCCGTCGGCCGCCGCCGTCGTGACGATCGTTTCGTGAATCATGGGTGAGCGCGCATGTCCATGGGTAACGCAGCTTCAACGGAAGGGCCGCATGGCGCGGCCCACGCGGGGCTTACCGCGTAGCGATATACATCGTGATTTCAAAACCAAAACGCATATCGGTGTAGCTCGGAGTCGTCCACTGCATAGATGCATCCTCCATAAGTTGATACGGCATGGTGCCTTCGGCCCGGCGTGGCGCCTGGCTGCATGGGCCCGGCTTGCCATGCAAGCTCCATGCCGGGCGCGCGGCCTCGTCTCGCGAGGGTCGCGGCCGCCGCGCCATGCCGTCACTGTGCCCGGAACGCAGCAAAGTGTTCCATGCGTGCCTCGCGCACCGCCCACGCGTGTGACAGCACGATCGATCGATAAGGGATCGGTTAACTCTCCCAAATGAAATCGTGAATTTTCAAGGGGGACGTCCTTGCCTAGAGTGCAACACAAGCGCTTCGTTCTTCCGGTAGCGCGCCAGTCCACCTACGAGGAAACGTCATGAACGACTTCAGCCAGCCGGTGATCGACTCTCTTGCCCCGCAGCGCAATGCGGCCAACCCGCGCGAGCGCTATGCCGCGGGGGTCATGAAGTACCGCGAGATGGGCTACTGGCAGCCCGATTACACGCCTAAGGAAACCGACATCATCGCGCTCTTTCGCATCACGCCGCAGCCCGGCGTCGATCCCGAGGAAGCGGCGGCGGCGGTGGCGGGCGAATCGTCCACGGCCACCTGGACCGTGGTGTGGACCGACCGCCTCACCGCGTGCGACATGTACCGCGCAAAGGCGTATCGCGTGGAGCCGGTGCCGGCATCGAGCGCGAGCGAGCCGCAGTATTTCGCGTACATCGCCTATGAACTCGATCTGTTCGAAGAAGGCTCGGTCGCCAACCTCACGGCGTCGATCATCGGCAATGTGTTCGGCTTCAAGCCGCTCAAGGCGCTGCGCCTCGAAGACATGCGCATTCCCGTTGCCTATCTCAAGACGTTTCAGGGGCCGCCCACGGGCATCGTCGTGGAGCGCGAGCGTCTCGACAAGTATGGACGTCCGCTGCTTGGCGCGACGGTCAAGCCCAAGCTCGGCCTCTCGGGCAAGAACTATGGGCGCGTGGTGTACGAGGGCTTGCGCGGCGGGCTCGACTTTCTCAAGGACGACGAGAACATCAACTCGCAGGCGTTCATGCACTGGCGCGACCGCTATCTGTTCTCGATGGAGGCCGTGAACCGTGCCCAGGCGGAAACCGGCGAGGTCAAGGGCCACTACCTGAACGTCACGGCGGGCACGATGGAGGACATGTACGAGCGCGCGGAATTCGCGAAGGAGCTGGGCTCGTGCATCGTCATGATCGACCTCGTGATCGGCTGGACCGCGATCCAGTCGATGGCGCGCTGGGCGCGCAGGAACGACATGATTCTGCACCTGCATCGCGCGGGGCACAGCACCTACACGCGCCAGCGCAATCACGGCATTTCGTTTCGCGTGATCGCCAAGTGGCTGCGTATGGCAGGCGTCGATCATGCGCACGCGGGCACGGCGGTGGGCAAGCTCGAAGGCGATCCGCTCTCAGTGCAGGGCTATTACAACGTGTGCCGCGAGGCGCACAACGAAGTCGATCTCTCGCGCGGCATCTTCTTCGACCAGCCGTGGGCCGGGTTGCGCAAGGTGATGCCGGTGGCCTCGGGCGGCATTCACGCGGGGCAGATGCACCAGTTGCTCGACCTTTTCGGCGACGACGCGATTCTTCAGTTCGGCGGCGGCACGATCGGCCACCCCGGCGGCATTCAGGCGGGCGCGCAGGCCAACCGCGTCGCGCTCGAAGCGATGGTGAAGGCGCGCAACGAAGGCCGCGACATCGTGCACGAAGGTCCCGACATTCTCGATGCCGCCGCGCGCCATTGCACGCCGCTCAAGCAGGCGCTCGACACCTGGCGCGACGTGACGTTCAACTACGCCTCGACCGATACGCCCGATTTTGCCGTTACGCCCACCCCGGCCTGAGCGCCGCCCTTACCGACGAGGTGCGTCATGCGTCTTACCCAAGGTACGTTTTCCTTTCTGCCCGATCTGACCGACGAGGAAATCCGTTTGCAGATCGACTACGCGCTCGGCCAGGGCTGGGCCTGTTCGGTCGAGTTCACCGACGACCCGCATCCGCGCAACACCTACTGGGAAATGTGGGGGCTGCCGATGTTCGACCTGCACGACGCGGCGGGCGTGCTCCAGGAGGTGCGGGCATGCCGCGCGGCGCGCGCGCAGCACTACATCAAGGTCAACGCGTTCGATTCGGTGCGCGGCTTCGAGACGATGCGCCTGTCGTTCATCGTCAACCGTCCCGACCACGAACCGGGCTTTCGCCTGACCCGCGAGGACGGGCCGGGACGCGCGCAGCGCTACGGGCTTGCGGGCTATGCGAGCGAGCGGCCCGCCGGCGAGCGCTACGGCGGCGAGCGCTGACCAGGGGAGATTGAGCCCGCATAGCCGGATCGGGACATCCGGCGACATTCGCCCAGGGAGGGGCCATGAACGAAGCGACCACCATGGAAGCCGAGGCAGTCACCGTCGCGCGCGGGAGCGAGAGCGGGAACCCGCGCGAGCGCGAGCAAGATGCGCAACCCGGGCAGATCGATCTCGCCGCGCTCTATCGCGACTCCGGCATCGGCGAGGTGCTGGCCGAGCTGGACCGCGATCTCGTCGGGCTTGCGCCCGTCAAGACGCGCATTCGCGAAGTCGCCGCGCATCTTCTGGTGGAGCGCGCGCGCGCCTCGCTCGGACTCGCGGCGGGCCCGCCCACGCTGCACATGTGCTTCAGCGGCAATCCGGGCACGGGCAAGACCACGGTGGCGCTGCGCATGGCCGAAGTGCTGCACCGGCTCGGCTACATCCGGCGCAATCATCTCGTTTCGGTCACGCGCGACGATCTGGTTGGCCAGTACATCGGCCACACCGCGCCGAAAACGCGCGACGTGCTCAAGCGCGCCATGGGCGGCGTGCTCTTCATCGACGAAGCGTATTACCTGTATCGCCCCGAAAACGAGCGCGACTACGGGCAGGAGGCGATCGAGATCCTGCTCCAGACCATGGAGAACCAGCGCGACGACCTCGTGGTGATACTCGCCGGTTACGAGCAGCGCATGGAGGTGTTCTTCGAGAGCAATCCGGGCTTTCGCTCGCGGATTGCGCATCACCTCACGTTTCCCGACTACGGCGAAACGGAACTGCTCGAGATCGCCGAGCGCATGCTCGCCACGATGCATTACCGCTTCGACGCCGACTCGCGCCGGGCCTTCGCCGACTATCTCGCGCTGCGCATCCGCCAACCGAATTTCGCCAACGCGCGCTCGGTGCGCAACGCGCTCGACCGCTCGCGGCTGCGCCAGGCCAATCGCCTGTTCGCCACGGCCATGCAGCACGGCGCGCCGATCGACGCCGCCGCGCTCACGCTGATCGGCGCCGTGGACGTACGCGCGAGCCGCGTGTTTGCCCCGCCGCGCGCGGAGCAACCCGGCGCGCCGCCGGGCTGACCGAACACCCATCTCAGGAGATCGCCATGCAAGACGGCCGCACGACCCTTTCCAAATTCCTGATCGACACGCTCGATCGTCAGCCGGGCGGCGCAGGCCCGGCGCGCAATGCGGGGCTCGCCGCGCTCCTGATCGACGTGGCCGCCGCGATCAAGTCGATCTCGGCCATGCTCACCAAGGGCGCGCTGAGCGGCCACTACGGCTCGGCGCAAAGCATCAACACGCACGGCGAGGAACAAAAGAAGCTCGACATCACCACCAACGAAACCTTCGTGCAGCAATGCGAGTGGGACGGGCTGCTCGCGGCGATGGCCTCCGAAGAGATGGAGGACATCTATCCGATTCCGCCGGGCTACCCGCGCGGCGATTATCTGCTCGCTTTCGATCCGCTCGACGGCTCCTCGAACATCGACATCAACGGCGTGGTGGGCTCGATATTTTCGGTGCTGCGCCATGAGGACGGGTCGGTGGACACGTCGGTGGATGAGAGCGCGTTTTTGCGGCCCGGCTGCGAGCAGGTCGCGGCGGGCTACGCCGTCTACGGGCCTGCGACCATGCTCGTGATCTCGGTCGGCAACGGCACGCACGGCTTCACGCTGGAGCGCGACATCGGCAACTTCGTGCTCACGCATTCCAACATTCGTATTCCTGAGGATACCTGCGAGTTCGCCATCAACGCCTCGAACGAGCGCTTCTGGGAGCCGCCCGTGCGCCGCTATGTGCAGGAGTGCAAGGACGGCCGCAGCGGCTGCCGCACGAGCGACTTCAACATGCGCTGGATCGCTTCGATGGTGGCCGAGGTGCATCGCATCCTCATGCGCGGCGGCGTGTTCATGTATCCGCGCGACTCGAAAACGCCGGTCATGGAAGGGCGTCTGCGCCTGCTCTACGAAGCCAACCCGATGAGCTTTCTCGTCGAGCAGGCGGGAGGACTGGCGATTACCGGGCGCGAGCGCATTCTGGACGTCACGCCGCGCACGCTGCACGGCCGCGTGCCCGTGATTCTCGGCTCGCGCAACGAGGTGGAGCGCATCGGCCGCTACCACGACGAATACGACCGCGGCACGGATCAGCCCTTCACGTCGCCGCTTTTTGGCCGGCGCTCGCTGTTCCTGCCGGGGTTCTCTGCATAAGGCCTCGCCCCGCGACCGATTCGAATACTCATATCAGGAGACACGCGCATGTCCATCAAGCACCCGATCATCGCGGTGACCGGCTCGAGCGGCGCCGGCACCACGACCGTGATGAAGAGCTTCACGCATATTTTCCGCCGCGAAAAGATCGATGCGCAGATCGTGGAGGGTGACGCGTTCCATCGCTACGACCGCCACGGCATGCGCGATGCCATGAAGCAGCACGAGCGCGACGGCATGCCGAATTTCAGCCACTTCGGCCCGGAGGCGAACCTGCTGGAGGAACTCGAAACGCTGTTCGCCAGTTACGCGGAAAACGGCGCGGGGAAGCTGCGCCACTACGTGCACGACGAAGCCGAAACGCAGCGCTACAAGCAGGACGCGGGCACCTTCACGCCCTGGGAGGACGTGCGCCCGGACACCGACCTGCTGTTCTACGAGGGTCTGCATGGCGCGGCCGTGAGCGAAGGCGTGGATATCGCGCGGCACGCGGACCTGCTGATCGGCGTCGTGCCGATCATCAACCTCGAATGGATCCAGAAGCTGCATCGCGACCAGACCATGCGCGGCTATTCGCACGAAGCGGTGGTGGACACGATCCTGCGGCGCATGCCCGACTACGTGAACTATATCTGCCCGCAGTTCTCGCGCACGCATGTGAATTTCCAGCGCGTGCCCACCGTGGACACCTCCAATCCGTTCACGGCGCGCGAGATTCCGCAGCCCGACGAAAGCTTTGTCGTGATCCGTTTCGCGCGGCCCAAGGGCATCGACTTCCCGTATCTGCTGACCATGCTGCACGACTCGTTTATGTCGCGTCCCAACGTGATCGTCGTGCCGGGCGGCAAGATGGGGCTCGCCATGCAGCTCATTTTCACGCCCATGATCCTGCAACTGATCGACCGGCGCGCGCGTGCCTGAAGCGCTTAGCGCGCTTGGGGCGCTTCTAGCGCGCAGTGCAACACCGCTTATCGCTTACCAGGAGACTTGCCATGAGCGACGTCGCTGATTCCGCCGTTACCTCATCCGCCGCGTGCGAGACCCGCCCGATGGCCAACGCGCTGCGCATGCTGGCCGTCGATGCGGTCGAAGCCGCGAAGTCCGGTCATCCGGGCATGCCGCTCGGCATGGCCGAGATTGCCGTGGCGCTGTGGGACCGGCATCTGAAGCACAACCCGCGCAACCCCGCGTGGCCCGACCGCGACCGCTTCGTGCTCTCGAACGGCCACGGCTCGATGCTGCTCTACGCGCTGCTGCATCTCACGGGCTACGACCTGCCGATCGACGAAATCAGGCGCTTTCGCCAGTGGCACAGCAAGACGCCGGGGCATCCCGAAGTGGGCGTCACGCCGGGCGTGGAAACCACCACGGGGCCGCTCGGGCAGGGACTCGCCAATGCGGTCGGCATGGCGCTCGCCGAAGCGCTGCTCGCACGCGAATTCAACCGGCCCGCGCATACGATCGTCGATCACCGTACCTATGTCTTCGCGGGCGACGGCTGCCTGATGGAAGGCGTCTCGCATGAAGCGGCTTCACTTGCGGGCACGCTCAAGCTCGACAAACTCACCGTGCTTTACGACGACAACGGCATTTCGATCGACGGGCACGTGGCGCAATGGTTCGCCGACGACACGCCCGCGCGCTTCGCCGCCTACGGCTGGCATGTGGTGCGCGATGTGGACGGCCACGACGTGGAAGCGGTGGACCGCGCCTTGCGCGGCGCGCGCGCGGCGGGTCGCCCGACGCTCATTTGCTGCCGCACGGTGATCGGCAAGGGCGCGCCTTCGAAGGCGGGCACGCACGACGTGCACGGCGCGCCGCTCGGGGCAGCGGAGGTCGCCGCCACGCGGCAAGCGCTCGATTGGCCGTATCCGCCGTTCAGCATTCCTGACGATATTCGCGCGAGCTGGGATGCCCAGGAGCGCGGCGAGGCGGCCGAGGCGGACTGGAGCCGGCGTTTCGCGGCGTATCGGCGGCACTATCCGCACGAAGCGGCCGAGTTCGCGCGCCGGATGGAGGGCACGTTGCCCGCGCATTGGCGCGACGCCGTGCAGGCGATGCTGCGCGACGCGAACGGCGCGGCCCAATCGCTCGCCACGCGCAAGGCTTCGCAGCAGGCCATCGCCGTGCTCGCGCGCGTATTGCCGGAACTGCTGGGCGGCTCGGCCGACCTCACCGGCTCGAACCTGACCGACTGGCCCGCGGCGCAAGCGATCCACGCCGACGATGGCGGCCTGCAAGGCGGCAACTATCTGCACTACGGCGTGCGCGAATTCGGCATGAGCGCGGTGATGAACGGTGTGGCGCTGCATCGCGGACACATACCGTTCGGCGGGACCTTTCTCACGTTTTCCGACTACGCGCGCAACGCCCTGCGCATGGCGGCGCTCATGAAAACGCGCGCGGTGTTCGTGTTCACGCACGATTCGATCGGCCTTGGCGAGGATGGCCCGACGCATCAGCCGGTCGAACACGCGGCGAGCCTGCGGCTCATTCCGGGCCTCGACGTCTGGCGGCCGTGCGACACCGTCGAGACCGCGCGCGCGTGGGCGAGCGCGGTGGAGCGCGAAGGCCCGACCTGCCTGCTGCTCAGCCGCCAGACGCTGCCGTTCGTCGCCCGCGACGACGCGCAGATCGACGCGATCGAGCGCGGCGGCTACGTGCTGCGCGACTGGCCGCGCGCTGAAGGCGAGCGCGTAGTGTTGATCGCCACGGGCTCGGAAGTCGCGCTGGCGCTCGAAGCCGCCACGCTGCTCGCCGAAGCGGGAGTCGCCGCGCGCGTCGTATCGATGCCATGCACCAGCGCGTTCGAGCGCCAGCCGCCTGCGTGGCGCGATGCGGTGCTGCCGCCGGGCGTGCCGCGCGTGGCGGTCGAAGCAGGCGTGCGCGCGTTCTGGCGGCAATACGTGGGGCTGGAGGGCGGCGTGGTGGGCATCGACCGCTTCGGCGAATCCGCGCCCGCCGCCGCGCTGTTCGAGCATTTCCAACTGAATGCGAACGCGGTGGTGCAGGAAGCGCGGCGCGTGACCCGGCACATCACCCGGCGCGCGCCCTGAAGCCCAGGCGAGCGCGGCAACCCGTTTCCGATTCGACCTCAAGGAGTTTGCAATGGCGTTCATGGCACTGCGTCAATTACTCGACCACGCCGCCGAGCACGGCTACGGCGTGCCCGCGTTCAACGTCAACAACATGGAGCAGATCCACGCGATCATGCAGGCCGCCGAATCCACGGCGAGCCCGGTGATCCTGCAAGCGTCGGCGGGCGCGCGCAAATACGCGGGCGAGCCGTACTTGCGGCATCTCGTGCTGGCCGCGCTGGAGGCACACCCCGACATTCCGCTCGTGCTGCACCAGGATCACGGCGCGAGCCCGGCGGTGTGCCAGCAGGCGATCCGCTCGGGCTTCACCTCCGTGATGATGGACGGCTCGCTCATGCCCGACCAGAAAACGCCCGCCACGTACGACTACAACGTGGACGTGAGCCACCGCGTGGTGGAGGCCGCGCACGCGGTGGGCGTTTCGGTGGAAGGCGAACTGGGGTGCCTCGGCTCGCTCGAAACCGGCTCGGCGGGCGAGGAGGACGGTGTGGGCGCGCAAGGCCTGCTCACGCGCGAAAGCCTGCTCACCGACCCGCACGAGGCGCGCCGTTTCGTGGACGCGACAGGCGTGGACGCGCTCGCCATCGCCATCGGCACCTCGCATGGCGCGTACAAGTTCAGCCGCCAGCCGACCGGCGACATTCTCGCCATCGACCGCATCGCCGATATTCATGCGCACGTGCCGAACACGCATCTCGTGATGCACGGCGCGTCGTCGGTGCCGCAGGAGTGGCTGGCGATCATCCGCGAATACGGCGGCGAGATTCCGACGACCTATGGCGTGCCGGTCGAGGAAATCCGGCGCGGCATTGCGCATGGCGTCCGCAAGGTCAATATCGACACCGATATCCGCCTCGCGATGAGCGGCGCGATGCGCCGGTCGATGTCGCACGCGCGCGCCGAGTTCGATCCGCGCGCCGCGTTGAAGGCGGCCACGGCGGCGGCGAGCGCCGTGTGCGTGGAGCGCTTCGAGGCGTTCGGCTGCGCGGGCCAGGCGCCGCGCATCAAGCCGTTGCCGCTGGAGGCGATGGCGCGCCGCTACCACTGAGCCGCCGCGAAGGAGACAGCCATGCGCGACACCCTGATTGCCCCCTCGCTGTTGTCGGCGGATTTCGCCCGTCTCGGCGACGAAGTTCGCGACGTCACGGCGGCGGGCGCGGACTGGATTCATCTCGACGTGATGGACAACCACTACGTGCCGAACCTCACGGTCGGACCGTGCGTGTGCGCGGCGATCCGCCCGCATGCGAGCGTGCCGCTCGACGTGCATCTGATGACGACGCCGGTCGACGCGCTCGTGCCGGGCTTCGCCGAGGCGGGCGCGAGCGTGATCACGTTTCACTCGGAGGCGTCGCTGCACGTGCACCGCACGCTCGAGCTCATCAAGTCGAGCGGCGTGCGCGCGGGGCTTGCGCTCAACCCGGCCACACCGCTCGCGGTGCTCGACCACGTGATCGACCGGCTCGACGTGGTGCTCGTGATGTCGGTGAATCCCGGCTTTGGCGGCCAGGCGTTCATTCCCGAAACGCTCGACAAGCTGCGCGCCTTGCGCGAGCGCGTTGACGCGTCGATGCAGCGCACCGGGCGGCGCTTGCTGATCGAGGTGGACGGCGGCGTGAAAGCGGCCAATATCGCGCAGATCGCCGAGGCGGGCGCCGACGTGTTCGTGGCCGGTTCCGCCGTGTTCGGCGCCAACGACTACGCGCAGGCCATCGGCGCGTTGCGCGGCGCGCTCAGGTCACGCGCGGGCCACGTGGCGGAGGAGAGGGCGGCGATGGCGCGCTGATCTTGCGCGCGCCACCACCGTTGCGCCCTCAACGTTTCTTCATGGTCTCGCCGGGAGCGCACCATGCCGAGAGATCGTGCGCATCGCGCTCGACGGCACAGCCCCAGTCCAGCGGCTGATCCTGATCGAAGCGTTTGCCAAGACGCCACGCGATCTCCGCGCGCGCGAGTTGCACGCCCATATAAAAGGCGTGACCGCCATCGGCTTCGAGTTGCAGTTGCGGGTAGAGCGCGAACGGGTCGACGGCGCGGCGATGGCCGTCGCGGTTGTACACGTGAATGCCCTCGGCGCTGACCTGCACGCGGAAGTTCGGGTCGCGCACCTGGCTCGCCAGTTCGTCGATTTCGTCGGCGCTGTAGGGAAACGGGCGTTTGGCGTGCACGGTCGCGAGGTCTGCGGTGATGCCCTTGGGCAGCACCTGCGCCTCGCGCGCCGCATGCATCACGCGCCGCGCCACGTCGGCTTCGCGCACGGCGCGCCGCGCGTGCAGGCTCACCGAGGTGGTGAGCACGGCGCTCACGCGCAACTCGGCCGCCATGCCGAGCAGCACCGCATTGATGCCGCTGGTGTCGGCCTCGGTCAGCTCCGTCACGTTGCCGATGCCCATCATGATCGGCGCCTGCGGGTGGCGTTCGCGCAGTTGCACATAGCGCGCGATGGAGGCGGCAAGGCCAAACGGGATCGGGTCGAGAATCGGGTCGGCGAGAAACGCGCGGCCGCGCGCGGCGCAATGCTCGATCGCCGCGTCGAGCGTGGCGGGCTCGCCCGGCTGGCGCGCCACGAGAATGGGCGTGGCGGGCACCTCGTCGGCGATCCATAGCGTGTCGAGGTTCAGGCTCATCAGGTAGTCCGCGCCCGCACGCCCCCCGCGCAGCAGTTCCTCGCTGCGCATCGAATCGACGCTTACACGAAAGCCTTCTTCCTTCAGCCGGCGAACCGCGTCTTCGAGGTGCGGGAACGGTGTATCGGGCAGGCAGCCGATGTCGATCACATCGGCGCCTTGCGCGGCATATATGCGTGCGCGCGCGGCAATGGCGTCGGGGTCGAGATGCGGCGCATCGACGATCTCCGCGAAAATGGCTGTTTCGTAGTGCGTGAGATCGAACGGCTTCGCGGCGCGGCCGAAGTATTGCGGCAGATCCTTCACCTCCTCGGGGCCGCGCTCGAACGGCACGCCGTAGTGTTCGCTCAGCGCGGCGAGGTCGCCCCGGCAGCGGCCCGGCACGATCACGCGCTGCGCGGCGAGCGGCGCGCTCACGCGGCGGCGGATCATGTCGGCCGTCATCAGCGCGGCGACCTGAAGGCCGATTTCGCGAATCTCCCAGCTGAACGGTGTGGGCGCCATGCTGTCCAGCACGCGCGTGAGGCTCTTTTCGGCGAGCCGGCCGGTCAGGAAGACGATGTGATCCATGCGAGACCGAATGTCGACAGGCGGGCGTCGAGCGCCGTTTTGAGCTCGTCGAGCGAACGCACGAGCGTGGTGTGTTCGAAGCGCGACAGGCGCTCAACGTTGTCGAGTTCGATCCGCCGCGGGCGCAGCTCGACCCATTCGTTCGGGCTGTGCGTGACCACGGTCGGCTCGGTATCGCACGCAAAAACGATGCCGGGGATGCATTGCTTGCCGGCTTGGGCGTACATGTTGGTGGGCAAGGTGTCGGAGATGCCGAATGCGCATTTGGCCACGGTATTGCTCGTGGCGGGCGCGATCACCACGGTGTGATAGATGCCCTGGTAGAGCATGCCCACCGGCACGCCGCTCGCGCTGTTGTCGCGCAGCACGCGAAAGTGGTTGCGCAGCTTCGCCAGGGTCCAGCCATAGAGCGGCAGCACCTCCTCGGCGGCCGCCGAAAGAAAGAGATCGACGCACGGCAACGCGAGGGCGAGCGCGAGCGACTCTTCGAGCAGATGCCCGGAGCCGGTCACGCACCACGCGAAGCGGGCGTCGGCGCGAAAGTCCGTGAGACGGCGGGCGGGCGCCTGGGTCATGCCGGTTTTTTCATGCGTGCGTTATGCGTGCGTTATGCGTGGATCACCCGTGGATCATGCGTCGTCGTCATCGGGCGCCGCGCTGTCGTGCGAGAGCCGGATATGCAGCCGGCGCATCTTGCGGTACAGCGTGTTGCGGCTGATGCTGAGCGCCTTGGCCACGTTGCTCACGTTCCAGCGATGCTCGTCGAGCAGCGAGAGCACCGTCTCGCGCTCTTTTAGCTGGAGCGCATTGAGCGCGGACAGGTCCGCGTCGTCGGCCTGGTGTTGCAGCGCCGCCTGCGCCGGCGCGTGCGCGGCGGCGGGGGCCTCGATCTGCGGCCCGCGTTGGGTGATTTCGGCGGGCAGGTCTTCGCTGCGGATCAGTTGCCCGTCGCACAGCGCGATCGCCATCTGCAAGACGTGGCGCAACTGGCGGATATTGCCGGGCCACGGGTAAGTGAGCAGCGCGTGCTGCGCTTCGGGCGAGAGCTCGGGCGGATCGTTGTCGGTTTCGTTCGCGAGCAGATGGTGGATCAGCGCGAGCTTGTCGACGCGCTCGCGCAGCGGCGGCAGCGTCAGCTCGACGCCCTTGAGCCGGTAATAGAGATCCTCGCGGAATTGCCCGCCGTGCACGAGTTCGAGCAGATTGCGGTGGCTCGCGCTCACGAGCTGGAAATCGACCTTGACGGTCGTTTCCGCGCCGAGCGGCGTGACCTCGTGCTCCTCGATCACGCGCAGCAGGCGCGCCTGCAACGCGAGCGGCATGTCGCCGATCTCGTCGAGAAAGAGCGTGCCGCCGTTGGCCTGCACGATCTTGCCGCGCCGCCCTTCGCGCTGCGCACCGGTGAACGCCCCGGCGCGATAGCCGAACAGTTCGCTCTCGATGAGGTTTTCGGGCAGCGAGGCGCAATTCACCGGCACGAACGGGCCCGATGCGTGCGGGCTGATGCTGTGCAGCGCCTGCGCGAACACTTCCTTGCCGGTGCCCGTCTGGCCGCGCAGCACGATGGGAATCTTGCGTTGCACCACGCGTGCGGCGAGCTGGATTTGCGAAGCCATGAGCGGGTCGCCGAATTCGAGGTGCGCGATCTCGTCGATGCGCGGCGGCGGGCGCTTTTCGGGCGCACGGCTGCGCGGCACGGGCGCGGAAACCGCGATGCGCGTGCTCAGGCCCGCGCTGTTCTGGGGCGTTTGCGCGACGAGGAAGAAGCGGTTGCTCGCATTCGCGCTATAGACGGTGATGGGGTGGAACGAGCCGCGGATGCTGCGCGCGATCATGTCTTCGAGCGACGCGTTGAACGCCTCCTCGATGCGCCGGCCGCGCAACTCGCTCAGCTCGCGAAAGCCGAGCTGGAAGAGGGCGCTGCGGTTGGCGGCGAGCACCGTGCTGTCGTCGGCCACGGCCAGCTTGCCGCCATGCAGCGTGCCGACGAATTCCGGGCGGCTATGAAAATGAATCATGTTCGCGTGCCGGTAGCGCGCATCGAGCAGGCGATTCTCGATCATTTGCCGCGACATGCCCACGAGCACGAGCGAATGCTGCTGCAAGAGCTTGGAGCGGCTCGTCACGTCGAGCACGCCGGCGATCTCGCCCCGGTCGTCGAAAATCGGCGCGGCCGAGCAGGTGAGCGACGTATAGCGCGGATAGAAGTGCTCGTGCTGGCACACGGCAATGCACTCGCGCTCGGCCAGACATGTGCCCATACCGTTGGTGCCTGCTTCGCGCTCGCTCCACATCGCGCCTACGCGAAAGCCGTCGGCGGCGACCGCTTCGGCGAACGGCATCGACGAGACCTGGTGCACGATGACCCCGCCCGCATCGACGAGCGCGACGGCCAGCTCCGGGTCGGCCAGTTGCTGATAGAGCGTGGTCATTTCGAGCCGCGCGCAGGCGATCAGATCGCTCACGGCTTCGCGGCGCTGGCTGAGTTCGTAGTCCGTTAGAACGGGCGGAGGCGAGAAACGTGAAGGATCGAGCTTGAACTCGTTGACACAGCGCGCCCACGACTGCGCAACCGGCTCGCTCGTGGGACGGGTCGCCAGTTGGCGGTTGACGACATTCATGACTTCACGGACGTGCAAATTGCTGTCAGTGAGCAACGACATGGGGTTTGTCTCCGTTGCGTCAATGCCGTGCGCACGGGCAGGCATTGCGACGAAGGAACAGCCCTTCGTTGCATCACCCTGTTGAACCATGCGCGACGATCATCGCCGCTTTATCGAACTTCTGTTTCCCCTGGCGCCGCGACTTCTGAGGCTGCGTGCGCGCTGAGTGTCCCGCCCTGTCATCCGGCGTTGGCTTAAAACTTTACGCCCGATGCCGGTTCCGTTCAATAAGCAATCTCAACAACTTGCGCGGGTGCGCCCGCTTTTTGCTTCTCCTCGCGCCATGCCGTGCCGCAGCGTACGGACCGATGTACTTAAACACACGGATAGACGCGGCGGCGGACCCGGGTGTTGCAGCTTTGGCGCAAAGTGCTTCGCTTCCTGGGCACCGTGTACCGCTTTGCGCCGATCCGATTCGCATCAACTCGCCATTTGCCGCATTGCGGCGGAGGACACCATGTATCGAAACCCGATCGACAACGCCTGCCTTGATGGTTTCTCCAGCGCTTGCGCCGGCGCCGGGGCGCTCGATGGGCCCGATTTGCCCGCTCGCGAGACGCTGCCTGCGCGCATGGACATCGTGTTCATCGAGAACTTCATTGGACAGACGGTGATTGGCATCGACAGCAGCGAGCAGGACGTTGCCCAACCCGTTCGCATGAACCTTGCCATCGGCGTGCCCGTGCTTCGGGCGTGCAGCACCGATCGCATCGAAGACACCGTCAATTACGCGGCCGTGCGTGGCGCACTGCATGCGTTGCTCGCTTCGCATGGGGTGAGGTTGCTTGAAGCGCTTGCTGAAGCGGTGGCGCGGTTGCTGATTGTGGAGTTCGGTGCGCACTGGGTGCGGGTGGCGATTGCCAAGCCGGATAAGTTTGAGGATGTGGCGGCGGTTGGGGTGGTGATTGAGAGGCGTAGGGGGAAGGTGGGGGGGGCGATTTCTGGGTATGCGGGGCTTGGGGAAGGGCTTTTTCCTAATTAGGTTTTGGGGTGGTTTTTTTGCTTTTCGCGGTTTTTTGTTTTTTCGCGTTTCCTTGTTTTCGTGTCGGTCTGCCAGGGTTGCCCCTGTGCGGGGCGGCACCTACTTTTCTTTGCAGCGGCAAAGAAAAGTAGGCAAAAGAAAGCCGCTCAAACCGCCAATGCCTGCCACGGTTCACCCCGCACCGCACCAGGTAGTGGCTCCGGAGCATCCGGCACCCCGCACCTTTGAACGTAGTGACAAGGCAGTCATACTTCCCGCTGCTCGCTTCGCGCGCTGCGGAAAGATCTGCATGGGAAACCCGCCTTGCGTCACGCGGGGTTGGTGGTTTTGGCTATGCCCTTCGGGGCGCGTAGCGCCGCCGGAAGGATGAGCCCTTTGTCACTCAGTTAAAAGGTGCGAGGTGACAGACGCTCCGGAGCCACTAGCTGGCGTGGTGCGGGGTGAACGGTGGCGGGCACTAGCGGTTTGAGCGGCTTTCTTTTGCCTACTTTTCTTTGCCGCTGCAAAGAAAAGTAGGTGCCGCCCCGCACAGGGGCAACGCTCGCAGACCGACACGAAAACAAGGAAACGCGAAAAAACAAAAAACCACGAAAAAACAAAAAAGCCCTCTAAACTTCAAGGCGCCGAAGCCGTCTTATCCTTCCCCAACCCACAACTCCGATAAGCCTCCGTCTGCAAAGTCCGAAACCGCTTGGCCTGCGCCTTCGCGCGATCGACGCGAAACTCCGACCCACCTTCACCACCCAGCGTCGCGTACTTGGCAAACGTCGACTGATCGACAAACTCATCATAGGGCAGCACAGCGGCCATCTTGTCGATCACGCACGAGCACTTATAGACGTTTGCAAAATCGTGCCCGTTATCGTCCATGCATCCCAGCACGTATTCCACGCGCCCTTGTGTCGGGTAGTTGTACCCGCTCGCCGGCGCGGGCGATTTAGGCGCGTCGTCGTCCGCGCGGGCGAGCGGCACAGCGAACGCGAAACAGGCACAAGCCACCAGCGTAAAACATCGTAGGTTCATTTCACGCCTTCATGAATGGAGTCGCATCAGGCGGCGGCCCGCGCGAGGCGCAAGCCGCCATGCTCTCTCTCGCCGCGCTCAGTTCGGCGCGAACGGATGCGCCACGCTGCCTTTCTTCGCCACCACTTCGGCCGCGCTCGGTTCGCCGTTCACCGCGCGCTGGATCGCCTCGCGCGTGGCCTTGTAGTTGTACTCCTGAATCTTCTTGTCGTCCTCCGCCTGCCAGTGAATGAACACGCCCACGCACAGGAACAGGTCGTCGGCTTCGGCCTGCGGGATCGTGCCGTCCTCCACGCTGTCCGCCACCGCGAGCGCGACCGCGTGCTGCGCCGGTCCGAACATCTGCACGGCCTGGCGCGCGCCCTTGATCGTCACTTTGTTGAACAGGATCGTGTTCGGCTTGGCGAGCAGGTTCGGTGCGACGACTGCAAGCAGCGATGTGAAGCCATCCTTATTGTTGGTGAGCGCGTTGCAAAATGCGGTTTCCGCAGCCGAACCTCGCGGTCCGATCAGCAGGTCGATGTGCGCGACTTCGTTGCCATCGCCGACGAGCGACTCTCCTATCAGGACGCGATTGATCTTGGCCATGCTGTTCCTCCGATGAATGGACTAGGGACTTGCCGACTGAGTTGCCGTCCAGGTCGGCGCAGGACGGCGATCGACGGGCGGCGGGTTGTGACACGGTGGCATTGACTAACAGGATCCGTGCCAGCGCATGCACAGACTCACGCTGCGCGCGCCGCGGCGAGGCAGCCCGCGACGAACAGCGTCGCCACGGTGAGGTCGGCGCTCGTGCCGGGGTTGATGCCGCGTGCCTTCAGGTCGGCATCCCATGCGTCGAACCCGGCGAACGGGTCGAACGGTGCGTGCGCATCGAACGTGATCGGGCCCGTGCCGCGCAGCGCCGCGAGCCATTGGGTGTGCCGCTCGCGTGCCGCAAGCGTGACACTGTGCGCCACGGCGTCGCCCTGCTTACGCACAATGTGAGAGTCGGGCCAGCGATCGAGGAAGGCGAGAAAGACGTGGAGCGTGGCCAGCTGCGGCTCCCCGGCGGGCATCTCGCGCCATGCCGCGAGGCCGGTCTCGAACACGTCGCGAAAGCCGTTCGCGTACTGGCGCGCGATGCTGTCGCGCGCGGCGGCGAGCGTCATCGCCTCGCGCAGCGCGATCGTGGGCGCGGCGTGCACCGATTGCTCGGGCGCGTCGCCCAGGCCCCCAGGGTTGGCGAGTGCGATCGCGCGATAGGCGAGGCGCGCGTCGTCGAGATCGAGCCGCGCCAGCACGCTTTCGGTCGCTTCGCGCCACGCGCCCTCAGCCAGTGGCAGCGCCGTGTTTTCCAGCGCGGCGGCGAGCGGCGCGACGAGCAGCACGATGCCGAGGTTCGTATTGCAGCCGGCGGCGTCGCGCGTGCGCGCGACCGCGTCGAGCACGCGGCTGCCCACGGGCACGCCGGGCGTGAACAGCGCGCCCGCGGCGGCTTCGGCGCTGGCCAGGAACTGCGCCGCGCGCATGCCGTGGCCCGCGCTGCGCTCGCTCACGTTGCCCGGCTTGGGTGTTTCCACGTCGAGCCGGCAGGCGTCGAGAAAAGCTTGCCGCGCCCGCGCGATGGCGGCCGGCGTCGGGTCGCCCGGCGGCTCAGCCACGGCGTTCGTGCAGCGGCACCACGGCGGCGGTGCTCGCGTCGCTGGCGCGCGCGAGCGCTTCGCGTTGCGCGGGCAGCCTGCGCCCAAGCAGATCGTCGACGAGCGCCGCCGCGATATCGATAGCCGTGACCGATTGCAGGCCGCGCCACGCCGCCACGCCGTTGACCTCCAGCACGAGCGGACGCGCCGCGTCGTCCGGATCGGGGATCAGGTCCACGCCAGCGTAGTCGAGTCCGAGCGCTTCGGTCGCGCGTATCGCCGTGCGGGCGAGGGCCGCGTCGAGTTCGGCCGCTTCGCACTTCGCGCCTTGCGCGACGTTGTGAATCCAGCCCTTGCCGCCCGTGCGCCGCATCGCCGCCACGGCCCGCCCGCCGATCACGAGCACGCGCCAGTCGAAGCCCGCGCGCCCCGCATCGACATAACGCTGCAAATAGGCCACGTCGCGGTACGGTTTGAGCGAGGGCAGCGGCGCGAGCGCACGAGGGCGCGCGCCCGCGGGGCCGAGCCGCCTGAGGCCGTGGCCTTGCGAGCCGAACAGCGGCTTGAGCACGACCCTGCGCCCGGCCGCCGCCTCGCGCATCAGCACGCGCTGCGCAAAGGCCGCCGATTCGCCCACCCACGTCGCGGGCGTCGGCACGCCGCTGCGATGCAGCAAAAAGCTCGTCATCGACTTGTCGACGCTGCGCTCGATCGCGCGCGCGTCGTTATACACGGGCACGCCCGCTTCGCGCAGCGCGTGCAGAATGCCCAGGCGCAGCGTGACCTGCTCGAAGGTGCCGCCGGCAATGCCGCGCACGAACACGGCGTCGGGCAGCGTGCGGCCGAAGCCGGGCAGCATCAGGCCGTGAGGCGTCCACGTGGTGTCGATGCGGCATTGCGCGAGATCGACGCAGCGCGCCTGCGCACCGCGCGCGCGAAAGGCCCGTTTGAGCCGCGCGGTATGCCAGCCGGTCTCGTCGGTCATGATGGCGATGCGCAGCGACGTCTGCGCGCGGGGGGCGCTCAAGTCGCTCAAGTCGCTCAAGCCGGGCAAATCGAGGCTCATGACGCGGCGCTCCACTGGCCGTGCAGCACGGCCGCGTCCACGCGTCCGCCGTGCCAGGTCGCGCCGCTTTCGAGGCTGCTTACCCACACCTCGGCGGGGGCGAACAGCGCGGGATCGATCTGGTAGAAGTCGTGGTTGAACGCGGTGAAGATGTCCGCGAACGGGCGGCCGTAGTCGCGCGAGGTCGAAGCGGGCAGTTCGGCCGCGAGGCGCTTCGCCACGGCGTCATGCTTCACGGTGAGATGCACGCGGCCGCCGTAGAGGATCGCGTCGTTGGTGCGGCCCATCGCCTGGAGGCCGTCGGGCGCGGGCGGCGGCAAGGGCGCGGAGCCGCCCGCTTCCACCACTTCGTCGAGCGGCACGCCGAGCACATGCGTTTTGTGCAGCGCGACTTCGACCACGCGCGCCACCACCTGTACCGTTCCCGCGACAGAGTGCGTCGGCGTGACGATGAGCGTGAGCTGCGCGGGCGTGAGGCCGCAGTCGTGCAGCACCTTGTCGATCACCACCTGGGGCGGCAGGCGCTCGACTTCGAGCACCAGCGCGCCGCGCGCGTGGCGATCGCGGTAACCCAGTTCCGCATAGAGCGGCTCCTTCACGGCCAGCGCGCGCGCGGGCCCCGAGCCCAGCGAGAAGAACTTCTTGCCGCCGGTCTGCTCGCGCGTGGCCGAGAGGCTCCATCCCGCGTACTGGCTGCCCAGGCACGCGAGCACCGGCCACGAGGTGCGCACTTCGATCATGCTCGGCCACAGCGGCTGCGCGTCCAGGCTTTCGCGAACGGTGACGTGGCCAAGCCCGCCCATGCAGATGCGCGCGATCAGCACGCCTGCCGCGACGCTGCCCGGCGCTTGCGCGCCGGCGTCGACGAGCACGGTGCCGTGCGCCGTGTGGCTCACGGCGGCGCCGAAGCGCGGCGCGTCGTCCACGAGCCGGGCGACGAGGCGCTCGCTCAGCGCGTTCACACTCGGCGCATTGGGGCCGACGGGCGGCGGGGTGTCAGGCGTTGCAGGAGAGTCGGTCATGGTCGGGCTCGGTTTTTTGCCCGGTTGGGTACGCCGGGCTGGGTTCGATGCGTTGCAGAACGCGCGTTTGCTGCGCGTCGAGCAAGCGCAGCACGGCCTTCACGGAGGGCGCTCGCACGAGCAGCGTGCAGACGGGCTGTCCCGCTTCGATGCGCGTGCCGGGCATCGGCACGTCGCGGCAGCGCGGGTCGCGCAGGCAGGCGTCGCTGAAGGCTGGCGAGACGTCGAACGCGTGCGACGCGAACAACACGCGCTGACCCGCTCGGCCGCGCGCGCGCTGACCCGCTCGCCCGCGCGCGTGGGGGGCTGCGCAGGCCGCGTAGGTCGCGGTTGCGGGCGGCAGGCGGTCATGCAGGCAGGCTTCGATATGCCAGGCGAGCAGCCCGCGCGGCCACGTGCGTGGCGCGGCGGTTTCGTAGAGCGCCATCGTCGCGGAAGGGCGCGTGTTGATCTCCAGCAGCGCGAAGGTGTCGCCGTCCAGCAGGAAGTCGCAGCTATGCATGCCCGTGAGGCCGGTTTGCGCGCAAAGCGCGGCGATGGCCGCGCACACGCGCGCGGCGATAGCGGGCGCGAGGTCGATCGGCCCGATCGAACCCGCGTGCACGAAGGGCAGGCGCCCCATCGCGCAGACGAGTTGCTCCGCGAAGCCGATCACGCGCGCCGTGCCGTGCGCGGCGATGATCAGCGCGGAGAGCGGGCGGCCGCGCATGTGCCGCTGGAAATAGGCCGGCGAGGGATCGTGCTCGCCAAAGCCGGCCAACGCGTGCAGATCGCCGACGCTTTCCGCGCGTTCGATATGGGTGCCTCCGCAACCTTCCGCGCGCTTGATGAGCCAGCCTTGCGGCGCGGCGGGCGGCGCGAAGCGCACGGGAGGGTGAGGGATCGCGAGCGCGTCCAGCAGCGGGAAAAAGCGCCGTGGCTCGCGCACCGCCGCGCTCGCCGCAACAGGATTGCCGATGAAGCGCGGCAGCCCCGGTGCACCGCATAGCCGCGCGACGAACGGTTCCAGCCCGCTGCCCGCGATCCAGCCGATCAAGCCCGGCGCTTGCGCCGCGCGCGCGAGCGCTTCGGCGAGGCGCTCGCCGTCGATCGACAACGGCGCGCCGCCGCCGATGTCGGTCCATTGCGCGGCGGCCGCGCGCGTGTCCCGATCGCCGAACGCGTCGAGCGCGAACACGCGCAGGCCCGAGCGCGCGGCGGACTGCGCCAGCATGCGCGCGGACAGTCCCGCGACCGCGATGCAAGGCGCCGGCGTGGTGGGTCTCATGGGCGCTTCATGACCGGTCGCGAAGGCGGCGCGCTCAATCGAGGCAATCGAGGTCAATCGAGGCCCGCCGCCACGGCGCGGGCTTCGTCGAACGCTTCGGGGAAGCCCAGGTAGACCGGCTTGCCGCCGGTGCGCATGCGGATAAAAAGCCGGTGCTCCACCTGATACTTGACGTTGCCGATCGCAAGCGCGCCGATGCCGATCGGCGCGGCCGCGCCTGTGGCATTCGCCAGGCCCGTGATCGGCTTGCCGTTGTTGACCACGTTCACGCCCGCGATGCCTTCGGGCGGCACCGCGTTGACATCGGCGGCGATGAGCAGGTGCCGCGCGTGCGCGAGGTCCTGCGCGCTCACCACCTGTACGCCCGCGAGCGCCGTGGCGAACACGATCTCGGCCTCGCCCAGCGCGTCGCGGGTTTCGGCGGGCGTGGCCGTGCTCACGCCCTTGGTCGGAATGCGAAAGCGCGCGTTGATTTCGTCGCTCACGCGCGCGGCGCGCGCCTGGCCGCCGTGGCTCGCAATCGAGACGTCCGCGCCGAGCGAGGCGGCCATCGCCGCCGCCACGCGCCCGACCGCGCCGGTGCCGCCGAGTATCAGCACGCGCTTGCCGCCCAGCTCCATGCCGTAGGCCTTGGCCAGATGCCGTTCGACCAGCGCGACAAGCGCCGCGGCGGTCGTGTACGACCCGCTCGGATCGGCGAATACCGATACCTCGAACGGCGGGACCATGGCCTTGCGCGCGGCGTCGAGCATGTCGGCGGCGAGCATGACGTCGCGCCCGCCGATGAAGATGCCGGTGCGCGACACGCCCTTGGGGCCGCGCGAGAAAATCGCGTCCTGGGTCAGGTTCGCCACCATCGCGGCTTCGACGTTGCAGTACGGCACGATGACCTGGTAGCCGGCGTCGGCGGCCATGTTCACGTCGAACGGGCTCATCTGCGGCGTGGCGGTGAACATGTGCAGGATATAGGGCCGCTCGGCGGGCTTTTCGGTGGGTTTTTCAGGGCTGGTCGACATGGCAGGGGGCTCGTTTCGGTGGCGATCTCGTGGACTGCGCAAGGGAAGGGCTCGTGGCCACGCATGGCTGGGCAGGGTTGAGAGTCGGGGCGCGGCGCGCGCTGCCGGGGCTCAAGACCTCGCGGCGCGCGCAGGGCCGCTCATGCGGCGTCGACGCGCCGCTGCGCGCACAAGGCGGCGCGCCGCACGTCGGCGCCGCGATTGCGTCCCGCGACGACCGTGCATTCGATATGCGGCATGCCGCGCGTGGCGGCGCGCGCCGTGGCCAGCGCGCAGGCCGCGTCGTATTCGCTCGCGACGATCGCGAAGCCCGTGGGGCCCCACGAACTCTGGCCGATGCCGGCCGGCCGTTGTGCCGCCACGGCGCGCAACGCGCGCTCGACGTCGGGGCTCGCGAACACGCCGCCCTGCACGGGCGCGAAGTATTCGCCGATGGTTTGCTGCAACTGCGTGAGGCCGCGCGCGAATGCGGCGATGTCGCCTTCGGCCGCGCCCGGCAGGATCTGCATCAGCACGAGATGGCACAGATGCGCGGCGAGCGCTTGCGGAAACGGCGCGAGCGCTGCCAGGCCGCGCCGTTCCGCGTCGCCATGCAGCCCTTCGCGCGCGTTGTCGCTCACGAGCAGCACGCGCCAGCTCTCCGGGAACGGCTGGCGCGCGAGCAGCGGCGGCACGCCCTCGCGCAAGCCGCGTGACGGGCCGCCGTCCACCAGCAGGCCACCCGTTTCGAAGCCGAGCACGCCGATGCCCGAGCGCGCGCCGCGCCCGAGCAGCGCGGCGAGTTCCGCGCTCGTCGCCGCGTGGTCGAGCAGGCGCGTGAAGGCGCTGCCCACGGCGAGCGCGAGCTGCGTGCCGGAGCCGAGTCCCGTGTGTGCGCGCGGCGTGCGGATCACCTCGATCGCCACAGGTGCCGGGTCATAGGCCGCATGCAGCCGCGCGAGACAGATCGCGATGCGCTCGCGCTCCGCCTCGCTCGCCGCGCCTTCGATGCTGTCGCGCTCGGCGAGCCGCGCTTCGATGCGGGTGCCGCCGCCCTCGATCACGAGCCCGAGGCTGCCGAACGCGCGGCCGAGCGAGGCGTTCGGATCGAGGAAGCCCAGGTGCAGGCGCGCGGGGGCGTCGACGCTCACGCTGGCGTCGGGGGGAAGGCGGCGAACGTGGAGCTGCATCGCGAGAGTCCTCGTGCTTGGCGGGTGCCGGAGGGCCGCCGCAGCGACGGCGCGTGCCGTCACGCGGCGAACGGTTTCACGCGAACGCAGACGCAAAAGCTGTACCAGGCGCTGCGCCTGGCACTGCACCAGGCACCATCGCGCCCAACGTATGCGCCTCAGCCGCCGGGCGCGTCGTACTTGATATAGCGAAAGCGCGGGTCGTCGCTGGGCGTGCCTTCGAGCGGGCCGCCTTCCGCGCCCGGCTGCCACTGAATGAACGATTCGATTTTCGCGGCGAGCGCGAAGTCTTTATCGGTGATGCCCTTTGCGGAATGCGTCTTGAGCTTCACGATCACGAATGCATAGGAGACCGTGAGATCGGGGTGATGCCACGCCGCCTCGGCAAGGTGGCCCACGGCGTTCACCACCATCAGCGTGCCTTTCCAGCCTTCGGTGCGGTACTTGCGGCGCAGCCAGCCGTCCTCCAGATACCAGTGCTGCAAAGGGCCGGTGAGGCGTTGACGGACCTCGTCGTCGGTATAAACCTGGGTTGCGTTTGCCATGAGCGTTGCTCCGCGCGGGTTGCAGGGACGTCGGCGATGCTGCGCTGCCGAAGAGGCATCGCCAGGTGAGTTGCCGATTTGATTTGCAATTGGCGAGCCAGCAGCCGGTGCGCCGGCAACGAAGCGCCGTGCCCGTGGTCGCTGTCGTGCCTCGCGGCGGGCACGTTTCGTTCCGGCCGGTGACACAGTATGTCCCACCCCGCGGCGCGACGGTTCACACGTGTGACACCGGCGAGCGCACGCCCGCGCGCCGCCCGGCCCATGCGAGGGCGGCGCGGCTCGCGCGCACACCCGCGCCGCCATTGGCCATGCATGACGAATTCACGGCAAACGCGCACGGCCCGGCCATTCCGGCATGAAACCTGCATTGGGCACCGTGCGCCGAATAAAGCCCGACAACAACGATCGGGAACGTGCGCGGGTTCGTTACCCTGCATTCGATGAGGCGCGCTCGATGCGACGAGGTAGCGTGGGTCATTTGTGAGTTGCACTGCAAGACCATTCTGGAGGAGACATGAACTTACGCACCGCGGTTCTTGGGCTCGCGATCCTCGCGTCGGCAGCCCTGAGCGCTATCGTTGCACAAGCCGATCCCCAGCTTGACGGAGCCATGAAAAATCCGTCCAACTGGGCGTCGCAAGCGGGCGACTACGCGAATCACCGCTATAGTCCGCTCAAGCAGATCAACGAAAACAATGTCGGCAAACTACAGGTGGCATGGACCATGTCGACCGGCGTGCTGCGAGGCCACGAAGGCTCGCCGCTCGTGATCGGCGACACCATGTACATCCATTCGCCGTTTCCCAACAAGGTCATCGCCGTCAACCTGAAGGACCAGACCTTCCTCTGGCAGTACCAGCCGAAGCAGGACGACGCCGTGGTTTCCGTGATGTGCTGCGACACGGTCAATCGCGGGCTCGCCTACGGCGACGGCAAGATCTTCCTGCAACAGGCCGACACCAAGCTCGTCGCGCTCAACGCGAAAACCGGCGACGTGGTGTGGACCGCGCAGAACGGCGATCCGAAAGCGGGTGAAACCAACACCAACGCGCCGCACGTCTTCGGCGACAAGGTGCTCACCGGCATCTCGGGCGGCGAGTTCGGCGTGCGCGGGCGTCTCATCGCCTACGACATCAAGACCGGCAAACCCGCGTGGACGGCCTATAGCACCGGGCCCGACAAGGACATGCTGATGGACCCCGACAAGACGATGACCTACGCCGACGGCAAGATGGTGCCCGTGGGCGCGAATTCGTCGCTGAACTCGTGGAAGGGGGACCAGTGGAAGCTGGGCGGCGGCACCACGTGGGGCTGGTATGCGTGGGACCCGAAGCTGAACCTTGTCTACTACGGCACGGGCAACCCGGGCACGTGGAACCCCACGCAGCGGCCGGGCGACAACAAGTGGTCGCTCTCGATCTTCGCGCGCGATCTCAACACCGGCGAGGCGAAGTGGGTCTACCAGATGACGCCGCATGACGAATGGGACTACGACGGCGTGAACGAAATGATCCTCACGGATCTGTCGATCGACGGCAAGAACGTGCCCGCCATCGTTCACTTCGACCGCAACGGTTTCGGCTACACGCTCAACCGCGCGACCGGGCAACTGCTGGTGGCGCAGAAGTTCGATCCGGCGGTGAACTGGGCCGACCGCATCGACATGCACAGCGGCAAGCCGATTCGCAACGCGGCGTATTCGACCCAGGCCGCGGGCGCGGACCACAACGTGAAGGGCATCTGCCCCGCGGCGCTCGGCTCGAAGGACCAGCAACCGGCCGCGTACGATCCGAAGTCGCATCTCTTCCTCGTGCCGACCAATCACGTTTGCATGGACTACGAACCATTCGATGTCGACTATGTGTCGGGCCAGCCGTACGTGGGCGCGACGCTCTCGATGTACCCCGGTCCGAACGACAACAACTCGATGGGTAACTTCATCGCCTGGGACGCTTCGAAGGGCAAGATCGTCTGGTCCAAGCCGGAACGCTTCTCGGTGTGGTCGGGTGCGCTGGCCACGGCGGGCGGCATTGCGTTCTACGGCACGCTCGAAGGCTACATCAAGGCGGTTCGCATCAGCGACGGCAAGGAACTGTGGCGCTTCAAGACCCCCTCGGGGATCATCGGCAACGTGTTCACCTACGAGTATCAGGGCAAGCAGTTCATCGGCGTCTACTCGGGCATTGGCGGCTGGGCCGGCATCGGCATGGCGGCCGGGCTCCAGAAGTCGACCGAAGGCCTGGGCGCGGTGGGCGGGTATCGCGAGCTCGCGAAGTACACAGCGCTCGGCGGCACGCTCTTTGTCTTCGCCATTCCCGACAGCCACAGCTAAGCGGCTGGGTCGGACCGAAGCGCGCGAGCCTCTCGCCGCCAGTCGCATGACGGCGGTCGGCCGCGCCTTCCCCTGGACGCCCTGTTCATGCGCCGTCCAGCTTGTGCACACTGCGCCGTTTCAGGCATGAAGCCGATGCAACGCATCGCGGCGCAGCCTTATTTTCAGGGAGACATCTGCAAATGAAATGCCCATCCATCCTGTTGCGTGCGGCGCTGCCCGTGGCTTTTCTCGTGCTGCCCGTCGCGTACGCCCAGACCAATCCCGCGATCGCCCAGGTGGCGTACAAGGTGGTCGACGGCACCAAGGTCGACGGCAATACGTTCCTGGGCTGGAAAACCTGGCGCGCGCTCGACTGCGAACGCTGCCACGGCGCGCAGCAACAGGGGCTGGTGGGCCCGTCGCTCGTCGACGCGTTCAAGACGCTCGACAAGACCGAATTTCACCGCACCGTGTTCGGCGGCCGCGTGGCCAAGGGTATGCCCGACTTCAGTTCGAGCCAGATGATGCAGAAGAATTGGGAAAATCTGTATGCCTATCTAAAGGGGCGCTCGGACGGCCAGATCAAGCCGGGCGACCTGCAATCGATGGATCCGAAATAAGTCCGCGGGCCGACCTGAGGAGGTGATCGATGCGTCATGGCAACCGAATGCACGTGTATGGCGCGCTCGTAGCCGCCGCACTGGGATACGCGGCACTCTCCTTTAGCGCGGTGCGCGCCCAGGGCGAGGCCGCGCTGCCCAACAACGACGGCGCCGACGGCGTGCTGCGGGTGTGCGCGGACCCGAACAACATGCCGCTGTCCAACAGCAAGGGCGAGGGCTACGAGAACCGCATCGCGAGCCAGATGGCGAGTGATTTCGGCTACAAGCTCGAATACACGTATTTTCCGCAGCGCATGGGGTTCGTGCGCCACACGCTGCGCGAAAAGGCGCCCGACTCCGATCGCTACAAGTGCGATCTGGTGATCGGCGTGCCCAAGGGCTATGACATGACGTCGACCACGCAGCCTTATCTGCGCTCGACCTATGCGATGGTATTCACGAAGCGGCCCGAGCTCGCCGGCATCAACACGCCCGACGACCTGCTCAAGCTGCCGCCCGACCAGCTTCACAAGCTGCGCTTTGGCATCTTCTCGCAAACGCCCGCCGTCGACTGGCTCCTCAGCCACGGCCTGATCGACCAGGCCGTGTCGTACCGCGTGCAAAGCGGCGATCCGCAGGAGTATCCCGGCCAGATGATCGAAAAGGATTTGCAGGCGGGCAACGTCGACGTCGTGTTTCTCTGGGGGCCGATTGCGGGCTACTTCGCGAGCCGCTCAGGCGACACGGTGAAGCTCGTGCCGTTCCCGAGCACACCGGGCATTCGCTTCGACTACACGATCTCGATGGGCGTGCGCTACGGCGAGAAAGCGTGGAAGGACAAGATCGATCAATGGATCGGCGCGAACCACGACAAGATCGACAGCATCCTCACGAGCTACCAGGTGCCGCTGCTCAAGCCCATTGACGCACCGGCCGCGAAGCCCGCGGACGCGGCTCAATGAGGCGCGGTTCCGGTGTTCAGGCCATGCGGGCGCCGCGCGCATGGCGGCGGGCGCTCGCCGTGTGCCTCGCGTGCTGCGCGTGCCTGCTGCAAAGCCCGGCGCGCGCCACGGGCAACGACGAGATTTCGCCCGCCGAGCGGCTCATCTTCATGACGGATCATCTGCACGACGTGGCGCAGCAAAGCGAACTCGACTACGCGCTGCTCAGTTCTCAATCGGGTTCTCAAGCGGGTTCGCAAGCTCCCGAACAGGGCGCCGACACCGTGCGCGTGCTCGTGTCGAGCCCCGGCAACGCCAAGGGCGACGCGCAGGTGTCCGACCACAGCGGGGCCGTGCCCTTGCCGAACGCGGGCCTGGCGTGCAATCCCGTCATCATCTATTTTCTCGAACGCGACATTGCGGACATGGAGCGCGCGACCGGCGGCAAGCGCCGGTACTTCCAGCAGCGCGTGCGTCTCGCGCTCGCCGCCAACCCGAAGATCGAGACGGTCACGAGCCAGATCAACGGCAAGGCCGTCAAGGCCCAGCAGATCGTGATCCAGCCATACAAGAACGACCCCAACGCGGAGCGCTTCGCGCAGTACACGGGCAAGCGCTACACGTTCCTGATCGCCGACAGCGTGCCGGGTCAGGTCGCGCTGATCCGCACCGACGTGCCCGGTGCGAACGACGACTTCGCGCATCCGTTGCAAACGCAAACCCTGCGCTTCGACACCGTCGTGCGCAAGCTGCCGACGCCGCAAAACGGTCCCGCGAAGTCGCCGAACGCGCCGCGCGCGAATCGTTGAACGGGTGGGCCAGCCGTGAATTTTGTCCGCTCGCTGACCTTGCGCCAATTGCAGATCTTCGTCGTCGCGAGCCGCTACACGAGCTTCGCGCGCGCGGCGGAGGAACTGCATCTGACCCAGCCCGCCGTGTCGATGCAGATACGCCAGCTCGAAGAGGCGGTTGGCCTGCAACTCTTCGAGCGCATCGGGCGCAAGCTCTCGCTGACCGAGGCCGGCGAAAAGCTCACGCACCACGCGAGCCGCATTCTTGGCGAGATCAAGGATGCCGAAGATGCGATGACGTCGCTCACGCAGGCCGACAGCGGCTCGATTTCGGTGGGGATCGTGAGTTCCGCCACGTATTTCGCGCCCAAGCTGCTGGCGATGTATTCGCATCTGTACCCGAAGGTGGACGTGCATCTGTCCGTGGGCAATCGCGATGCACTGCTGCGCCTGTTGCAGGACAACGCGATCGACCTCGCCATCATGGGCCGCCCGCCGCCGGAAATGAGCACCACGAGCGAGGCGCTCGCGTGGCACCCGCAAGTGCTGATCGCCCCGCTCGACCATCCGCTGCACGGGGCGAGCGGCTTCGATCTACAGGAATTGCGCGGCGACACCTTCTTGCTGCGCGAGCCGGGTTCGGGCACGCGCATGGCCGCCGAGGAAATGTTCAGACAGCATCTTTTCACGCCCGCGAAGGTCGTGACGTTCGGCAGCAACGAAACGATCAAGCAGGCGGTCATGGCGGGCATGGGCGTGAGCCTGATTTCGCTGCATACGCTGTTGCTGGAGTTGCGCACGCAAGAGATCGCGCTCCTCAAGGTGAACGGCACGCCGATCGAGCGCACCTGGCAGATCGTGCATCTCGGGGCCAAGCAGCTTTCGCCCACTTGCCGCGTGTTCCGGCAGTATCTGCTCGAACACACCGCCGCGTTTCTGGAGAGCGAATATGCGGTGTTCGTGCCGTCGCCCGCGAAGTCGCAGGTGTGGGCCTGAGCCATGCCGCTGCCTGTTGCCGGGATAGGAGAGAGGGTATCGATGGATTCCAGCGAGCCGCTTCAGGACTGGCGCCTGCGTGCCTTGCAGATCGAGGAGGAAGTCGCGAGCGTCGTGATCGGTCAGGCGCAGGTCATTCGCCTCATCACGGTGGCGCTGTTCGCGCGCGGCCACGTGCTGCTCGAAGGCGGCGTGGGCGTCGGCAAGACGACCGTGCTGCGTGCGTTCGCGCGCGTGGTGGGCGGCGCGTTCGAGCGCGTGGAAGGCACGATCGACATGATGCCGGGCGACCTCGTCTATCACACCTATGTCGACGCCGAAGGCAAGCCGCGCATCGACCCCGGCCCGCTGCTGCGCCACGGTGAACGCCTCACCACGTTCTTCTTCAACGAAATCAACCGCGCGCGCCCGCAGGTGCAGTCGCTGCTGCTGCGGGCGATGGCCGAGCGTTCGGTCTGGGCCTTCGACCGCGAACATCACTTTCCGCACATGACGGTGTTCGCCGATCGCAACAAGGTCGAACAGGAAGAGACGTTCGAACTGGCATCGGCGGCGCGCGACCGCTTTCTGTTCGAATTGAGCATGCCCACGCCGGACGACGCCGAGGTGAGGCGCGCGCTGATTTTCGACGCCGCGTACCACGACGTCGACACGCTGCTCGCGAGGCTCTCGCCCGCCGTCGTGCCGTGGGAGCAGTTGAATCACATCGGCGCGATCATTCAGCAGAGCGTGCAGTCGAGCCCGACTATCGAGCGCTACGTGCTGGACATCTGGCGCGCAACGGAAATGCCGCAGCACTTCGGCATCGCGCTCGAAGGCGTGGAAATGGAGCGGCTCGTGCTCGCGGGCGCGAGCCCGCGCGGCATGAGCGCGCTGTTGCGCGCGGCGCGCGTGGTGGCGTGGCTCGACGGCCGCTCGCACCTCGTGCCCGAGGACATCCACGGCGTGCTGTTGCCCGCGCTCGGGCATCGCGTGTTCTTCACGCCGATCTACGAATTGCGCCGCCAGGAACTGGCCGAAGCGCTGATCGCGCAAATCGTGAACCGGGTGGCTGTGCCCTGAGCCATGAACGCGACGGCGCCATTTCACTATCGCTTTGCGTTGCGTGCCTCGGGGCATCGCCCCGGCTCGCATCCGGGAACGAGTGTGGGCGCGGGCGACACGTTCGCGCTGCACGGGCGCCTGTTCGATCACCCCGACCCGCGCCGGCTGGATTTGCGCGCGAGCGTGCGCGCGGCGCGCTCCGAATGGCTCGTGAGGCTGCACCTGCAACGCTCCGCCGTGCCGGTGCAGGCGCTGGTGGACGTCTCCGCGTCGATGCGCTTCGGCGCGCGCCGCACGAAATTGCAGGTGGCGGCCGACTTCGTGGAGGCGCTGGGGTATAGCGCGTTTCGCGCGGGCGATCCGTTAGGCATGCTTGCTTTCGATCACGACAAGCGCGACGACCTGTTCATGCCGGCGCGAACCGGGCGCGGCGTCGGCAACGTATATGCAACGATGCTGCGCGAGCACGCCGATACGGCGGATCTTGCCGGCGCGCCAGGCCACGGGGCGACGATCGCGGGGCTGCAACGCGTCGCGTCGAGATTGGCCGGGCGGCAGGCGCTCGTTTTTCTCGTCTCCGATTTCCACTGGCCGCTCTCCGGCATGGCGCTGGTGCTCGATCTGCTGGTCAATGCGTATGTGGTGCCCGTGGTGGTGTGGGACCGCGCCGAGATCACGCCGCCCGAAGCCGGGCGACTGCTGGCCGTGCGCGATGCGGAAGCGGCGCGGCACCGCACGCTGTGGCTGCGGCGCGGCGTGCGCGAGCGCTGGCTGGAAGCGGTCGCGCAACGGCGTACCGACCTCGCGCGGGCGTTCGCGCCGCGCGGCATCCGGCCGTTCTATCTGCACGACGAATTCGATCCGGAGGCGATGTCGCGCTACTTTCTGGAGGCGGCCGCATGAGCGCGGGCGCTGCACGCGGCCTTCGCCTCGCGCTTGCGCTCGCGTTTGCCGCTGCGCAGGCGTTCGCCACGACTCCAGCGGATGCCGCCCCTTCGAACAGCGCGGCGCAAGCGACGGTGCAGGAGCCGCGCGCGTTCGGCTATCAGCTTGGCGACATCCTCACGCAGCGCATCTTGCTTCCGGACGGCGATCGCGATGCGGTGGCGCCGCCCTCTATCGGCCGCGCCAGCGCCTGGCTCGATCGCAGGCGCGTTCGAATCGACAGTGACGCCGAAGGCCGCTCGTGGATGGCGATCGAGTACCAGGTCGTCAACGTCGATCCGACGCTCACGCGCATCGCGTTGCCCGCGTTGACGCTGACGTCGGCGTCCGGCGCGACCTTGCAGGTGCCCGAGTGGCCCGTGAGCGTGGGCCCGATGACGCCCGCCGATACTTTCGATGCCTTCAATGCCGGCGACCTGCAAGCGATGCGGGCCGACCGTCTGGCGCCCGCCGTGCCTGTCGAGCCGTTGCGCCGCCGGGCGGGCGTCGCACTCGCGCTGCTGGGGCTCACGCTGCTGTCGTGGGCCGGGTGGTGGCGCTGGCGCAACCGGCGCGAAGCCGCGAAGTTGCCGTTCGCACGCGCGTGGCGTCGTATCCGCAAGCTCGACGGCGCGAACGCCGACACGTCCGCCGATGCCTGGGTCCACCTGCATCGCGCGCTCAACGAAACGGCTGGACGCGTTGTCCACGCGGGCTCGCTGCCCGGTCTGTTCGAGCGCGCGCCGTACCTGAAGCCGTTGCGCGCGCAACTTGAGCAGTTCTATGGCCGCTCGGCCGCGCGGTTTTTCACGCCCTCGCCTGTAGCGACGGCCGCACCCGCGCCGCTTGAGGGCGCCGCCGCGCTGCGCACGCTAAGCGAGGCGTTGTACCGCGCCGAGCGCCGTCAGCAGCGATGAGCTTCTTGCCCGACTTCTCCCTGCCGTGGCTGCTGGCCTTGCTGCCGCTCGCGTTGCTGCCGCTGTTGCCAAGGCGCGGCGACGCGCTGGTGTTCCCCTCGCTCGCATGGCTGCCCGCCGATCGCCTCGGGTGCTGGATGGGCTGGATCGCACAGGGCGGCGCGGTCATCGCGATGCTGGCGATCATCGTCGGGCTTGCCGGTCCTGGGCGGCCGCACCGGCAAGTGCTGCGCACCGGCAGCGGCGCGCAGATCCTGATACTGATGGACCGCAGTGCGAGCATGGACGAAACGATGAACAGCAAGGGCGTGGGCGCGCCCGTGGGCGAATCGAAAAGCCATGTCGCGCGCGCTTCGCTCACGCAATTCGTCGCCCAGCGCCCGCACGACCAGTTGGCCTTCATGATGTTCGGCACGAGCGCGCTGCTGGTCATGCCGTTCACCTACGATCACCCGGTGATCGACGCGGCGATCGCGGGCACGGCGGTGGGGCGCGGCATGCCGGATACGCAACTCGATCGCGGGCTCCTCACGGCCATCGGCGAGTTCGACGGGCGGCACTCGTCGGGCCGCCGCGCGATCGTGCTCGTGTCCGATGGCGGCGCGCGGCTCGACGAGCGCGTGCAACGGCTCGTGCGCGACGGGCTGCTGCGCGACCAGATCGCGCTTTATTTCATCTATTTGCGCAGCAGCGTGTACAGCCCCGACCTGAACGCCGCCGCGCCCGCGAGCGGGGCATCGGCCGAGGCCGAACTGCATCGCTACTTTTCCTCCCTGAGTACGCCTTACCGTCTTTTTCAGGCTGGCAACGCGAAGGCGATGAAGGACGCCATGGCCGAAATCAACCGGCAGCAAAATGCGCGGACCACGTTCGTTGAGCATGTGCCGCGCCAGGATCTGAGTCCGTATTGCTTCGCCGTGGCGCTCGCGGCCTGCGCGCTGCTCGTCTTGCTGCGGGTGTTTCAGGTGCGGGGCTGGTCGTGAAGCGCGCGTCGGTTCACCTCATGTTCGCGGCGCTCGCGCTGGCCTGCGCCGGGGTGGCGGCCTACGACGGGCTGCGCCTGCGGCGCGCGCAGCAGATCAACGAGGCGGTGACGGCTGCCGCGCATTCCGCGCAGGCGAAGGGCGCGCCGCGCGTGGCGGCCCAAGGCGAAGCAGCACAGGGCGAAGCGCGCGAAGTGCGGCTCGCGCACGCGGTCGCGCTCTCGAAGCAGGGCGCGTACGATGCGGCGGCTCCGCTGTTCGAATCGCTGGTTCGCGACGGCCCGCTCGACGCGGCCGGCCGCGCGGCGCTGTTCGATCTCGGCAACCTGTATCTGCGCGAAGGAATTGGCCACGGCACGCCGGGCACGATCGTCGCGCCCCCGATGATCGAGGAGGCCAAGGCGCGCTATCGCGCGTTACTGCGCGACGATCCGGACGACTGGGACGCGCGCTATAACCTCGAACGCGCGCTGTGGCTCGCGCCCGAAACGCGCACCGCCGCCGACAAGCCCAACATCACGGAGCAGCACGACGTGAAGGTGCACGACCCGCAGAGCAAGGATCTGCCGTGAGCTTCGCGGCGCGCGTGCGCGGGCTTTTCGCGGGGCCTCACTGGAAAATTCCGGCCGCGTGCCTGTTGCTGGCCGCAGCGGTGAGCATGCCCAGCGTGGCCGTGCCGCGCGATACGTCGAGCGTCATCGTCACGTTCGACATCACGCAAAGCATGAGCGTCGAGGACGTCGCGATGGACGGCGTGCCGACGAGCCGCATTGCCTTCGCGCGCGCGGCGATGCGCGACGCGTTGGGGCAATTGCCATGCGGCTCGAAAGTCGGCTGGGGCGCGTTCACGGGACAGCGGACGATGCTGCTGCTGCCGCCCGTCGAAGTCTGCGGCAACTACGACGCGCTGCTGTCGTCGCTTGAGCGCATCGACGGGCACATGCGCTGGACCAACTGGAGCCGCATTGCCGAGGGCGGCGTTTATTCGGCGGTGCGCGCGGCGCAGGACGTGGGACACGGCGCGGCCGTGCTGTTCGTCACCGACGGCCAGGAAGCGCCGCCGCTCCTGCACGCCGACACGCTCGCGCGCGACATCAATCCGGGCGGCGTCAAAGGCTGGCTGATCGGCGTGGGCGGCGACGAGGCCGTGCCGATTCCGCGCACGGACGACAACGGCCGCCGCATGGGCTACTGGCGCGCCGAGGACGTGATCCAGGTGCCGGAGCAGGATCGCGCGGCCACGACCGGGCCGAGCCACGAGGAGTTGTCGGCTTTGCAGGGCCACTACCTGGAGTCGGTTGCCGGGCACATCGGCTTTCGCTACCGCCGGCTGACGGGGGCGGATTCGTTGCGCGACGCCATGCTGGACGCGCGCCTCGCCCACCGCGAACCCGTGCCGACGGACCTGCGCTGGTGTCCCGCGCTGCTGGCGTTGCTGCTGCTCATCTGGCGCTTCTTGCCGCCGGTGGCGCGTAGCCGGGCGAAGCTAGGCGCTCCTCCCGGCGGCTGAGCGGGCGGCGCCGCACCTATCGGGAAAATGAATGTGACCCATTCCAACATTTAATTTGTGGATGGTGGCGGGATCCGATAGCTTATGGAGGTCCATTCCCCCAGGGGCGCGCAGTGTGGCCCCCACCCGCCGAGGCACATTCATGATCGACCGCGTATTCGTCAACGCCGTGGGCGCTGACGGCAAGCCCATCAATCTCGCGGTGCGCGACGGGCGCTTCGTCAGCATCGGCCCGGAGCGCGTTGAGACGGGCGGCGCAGAGGTCGTGGACCTGAAGGGCCGCCTCGTGCTGCCGGGTTTCGTCGACGGCCATATCCACCTCGACAAGAGCTTCGTGGGCGATCGTTGGCGCGCGCATCACGCCGCCGCGACGCTGCGCGAGCGCCTCGCCGCCGAAAAAGAGGCGCTCGCGAGCGCGGCGCCCATCGCGCAGCGCGCCGAAGCGCTGATCCGCCAGGCCGCGTCGTTCGGCACCATGGCCATGCGCAGTCATGTCGATGTCGATGCGACGACCGGGCTGACCCATCTCCATGCCGTCATGGAAGCGCGCGAAAAATGGCGCGATGTCGTGGACATCGAACTCGTTGCCTTTCCGCAGGCGGGCGTGGTGTCGTGCCCCGGCACCGCCGATCTGCTCGAGGCCGCCGTGCGCGAGGGCGCCGAGGTCGTGGGCGGCATCGACCCGACCACGCTCGACGGCGACGCCGGGCGCCAGCTCGATATCGTCTTTGGCATTGCGCAGAAGCACGGCGTGAAGATCGACATTCATCTGCATGAGCCGGGCGAGCAGGGCGTTGAGCAGTTGCATCGCATCGCCGCGCGCACCCGCGCGGGGGGCTTGGCGGGCAAGGTGACGGTGAGCCACGCCTACGCGTTGGGCGATGTCGACGCCGCGCCGCTTGGGCGCGTGGCCGACGCGCTGGCCGAAGCGGGCGTTTCGATCATGACGAACGCGCCCGGCGACCGCGCCTTTCCGCCGGTGCTGGCGCTGCGCGCGGCGGGCGTGCGCGTGTTCACCGGCAACGACAACATCCAGGACGCCTGGTGGCCGTACGGCAACGGCGACATGCTCCAGCGCGCCATGCTGGTGGGCTATCGCTCCGGCTTCTATACCGACGAAGCGCTGCTAGTCGCGCTGGACATGGCGACCGAGGCCGGCGCGGCCGTGCTCGGCAAGCCAGGCTATGGCCTGAAGGCCGGCAACGAAGCATCGTTCGTTATCCTGAAGGCTGAGAACGCGGCGGCGGCTGTGGCAGCCGCGCCAGCCGAGCGCGTCATCGTTCGACGCGGGCGGTTCGAGAGCGACGCAGCCCGTCTGCAATTCGAACCCGCGACGCTCGCGTGCGCGCAGCACGGCTGATTATCCCCGGCGCCGCCCACGCGCGGCGCTCTTTCTGAAAACGCGTCATCCCACTACACGGAGCGTACCGAGTGTCATCGCGTCCCTACTATGCACCGCACGGCGGGCATCCGCCCCAGACCGAACTGCTGACCGATCGCGCCATGTTCACCGAAGCGTATGCGGTCATTCCGAAAGGCGTGCTGCGCGACATCGTCACGAGCTATCTGCCGTTCTGGGAGCAGACGCGCCTGTGGGTGCTCGCGCGTCCGCTCTCCGGCTTCGCCGAAACGTTTTCGCAGTACATCATGGAAGTGGGGCCCGGCGGCGGCAGCGAGCGCCCGGAACTCGATGAAGCGGCGCAAGGCGTGCTTTTCGTCGTAGAAGGCGAGATCGTGCTGACGCTCGACGGCGTCGAGCACCGGCTCGTGCCTGGCGGCTATGCATACATCGCGCCGCGCGCGAACTGGTCGTTGCGTAATCGCGGTGCGGACTGCGCGCGCTTTCACTGGATTCGTAAGCATTACGAAGAAGTGGAGGGCGTGCCCGCACCCGAGTCGTTCGTGACGAACGAGCGCGACGTCGAGCCGGTTCCCATGCCCGGCACAGAGGGTCGTTGGGTGACGACGCGCTTTGTCGACATGAGCGACATGCGTCACGACATGCACGTCAATATCGTCACGTTCGAGCCGGGCGGCGTGATTCCGTTCGCGGAAACGCATGTGATGGAGCACGGCCTGTACGTGCTGGAAGGCAAGGCCGTCTATCGGCTCAACCAGGACTGGGTCGAGGTCGAAGCCGGCGATTTCATGTGGCTGCGCGCGTTCTGCCCGCAGGCCTGCTATGCGGGCGGGCCGTCGCGCTTCCGGTATCTGCTGTACAAGGATGTGAACCGGCACATGAAGCTCACGCTCGGTGCGGCGGGTGGGAACCGGGGCAAATAGCCACGGCGCGGTTACGTTGCGCTGATCAACGCACCGACCAACGCACCATCGCGGGCAACGATGCGCCCGCCGGCCACCACCAGCTTGCGCGGTGGCCGTGCGACCACGGCATGCGCGACGGTTTCGGCTTCCACCAGCACCAGGTCGGCGCGCGCGCCCGCGTGCAGGCCATAGTCGGCGAAACCGCAGCCGCGCGCGGCGGCCGTGCTCACGCAGTCGAACGCCATCGCCAGCTCGTCGTCGCGGCGCAGATCGTAGCGCATGCCGATCAGCATCGCGCGTTCGAGCATGTCGGGCGTGCCGTACGGCGTCCACGTATCGCGGATGCCATCGTTGCCGCCGAAGATCGTCACGCCCAGTTCGCGGCAGCGCTTGAGCGGCGGAACGGGGCGCGAAGGCGGCGCGCTCGTGAGCAGCGCCACGTCGAGACGCGCGAGGCGCTCCAGCAGCGGCTCGGGCTGCGGCAGCGCGCCGAGACAGAACGCATGGCTTACCACGACCCGCCCTTGCATGCCCGTCGCTTCCACGCGATCGAGCAGCAGTTTCAACGTGAACGCGCCAACTTCGCCAGGCTCGTGAAGATGAATGTCGATGGGCTTGCCGTGACGCACCGCCTGCGCGAAGGTGGCGTCCAGCGAAGCCACGGGATCGCCGTCGATCAAGGCGGGGTCGAGCGCGCCGAGCACGTCGGCGCCGGCCGCGAGCGCGCGCTCAAGCCATTCCTGGGTGCCGGGGCGCACCAGCATGCCCGACTGCGGAAACGCGACGATCTGCATGTCCAGCACGTCGCGCAGCGCGTGGCGCGTTTCGAGCACGCCTTCGAGGTAGCGCAGGCCCGCGTCGGTGTCGATGTCCACATGGGTGCGCAGGCGCGTGGTGCCCGCCGCCACGAACGCGCGCGCAAGCGCGAGCGACTGCACGCCCGCATCGTGCGCCGAGGTCTTGCGCCATGCGCGCTCGTTCTCGATGCGATCGACGAGATTGGGGCCGACTTCGTTGCGATACCAGGCACGGCCCCAGTGGGTTTTGTCGAGGTGGGTATGGCCTTCGACGAAGCCCGGCAGCAGCAGCGCGCCGCCGCCGTCTTCGGTCGCCGCGCCCGGCGGCGGTGTCAGGTTCGGGCCGAGCGCCTCGATGTGACCGTTCGCTATCGAAACGGACACGGCCTCGCCCGTGGGCAGGCGGACATTGGAAAGCAGGAGAGGGCGAGTGGCGGAGGTCATGCCGGTTCCACTGAAATGATCATGGGGTCGCGCAGCGCGCGATGCTTTGCGGCTGCCGAGAAGCGTTGAGGCGCGCCACGACAGGTCGCCGCGGGCACGGTGCCATGTTAGCGGCGACTCGCGGCATGCAGAAGTTAAATGTTCTAATGCATACCAGTGCACAATTGAATACATTGGGGCATTTCGCAGGCGGCGAGACTGCCCGCATTCATGCCGCGCGACGGAAGACGGCATAGGCATTCGACAGACAATTCATCCAATGAAAGGCAACGCGAAAGGACATAGGCCGCTGTTCGATCTGGATCTGCTGCGCGCGATCGTCATGGTGGCGGACTGCGGTTCGTTCACGGCCGCTTCGGCGCGACTGCACTCCACACAGTCGACGGTGAGCCAGAAAGTGCGCCGCCTGGAAGACATGGCCGGGCACAAGCTGCTGGAGCGCGGCAGCCGCGAAGTGCAGCCGACCGACGCGGGCGAGACGCTGCTCGCCTACGCGCGGCGCATGCTGGCGCTCAACGACGAAATGATCGAATCGTTGGCGGGCGCGAGCGTGGGCTTGACGGTGCGCCTGGGCGTGCCGGAGGACTTCGTTGGCGGACCGACGACGCATATGCTCGCGGCGTTCAATCGCAAGCATCCACAGGTGAAGCTCGAAGTGACGAGCGGATTGAGCCGCGACGTCGCCAGCAGCTACGACCGCGGCGATCTCGACATCGCGCTCGTGAAGCAGCGGCGCAACAGCCGCGAAGCGGTGGCGAGCTGGCCGGAGCAACTGCGCTGGATCGACAGCGCGAAGTATCCGTCGATCCTGCTCGATCCGGTTCCTCTGGTCGCCTTCCCGCCGCGCGGGCTCTATCGCGACGACATGACCAATGCGATCGAGGGGCTCGGGCGACGCTGGCGCATGAGCTTCATCAGTTCGAGCCTGAGCGGCATTCAGGCCGCGGTGGCCGACGGCCTTGGTATCAGCCTGCTGCCGGCGCGCTCGGTGACCGCCGAGCACGCCGTTCTGACACAGGAAAGCGGGCTGCCTGCGATCGAGACGATGGACATTGCATTGCTGCACCGGCCCACGGCGGATCAGGTCGTCAAGGAGTTGGCGAAGATGTTGTCGCGCATGCTCGCGACGCCTTGAATTCCATCATCTTTTCCATTGATTCGGATATCGAAGTAATGCCCGGGCGGCGATCAATCCACGTCATCGGTTTGCGCCATGCCTTCAAGGTTCGCCTGCAATGTCATGATGACGCGATGCGCGGCCTCGATTTCCTTCACGGTCAACCCATCGGAGAGGCGGTTGACCCAGGGGCCCTGAAGTTTCATCGCGGCGTTGAAGGCTTGCCTTCCATCGTCGGTCAAAACGACTAGCTGCGCGCGGCGATGGTGCGGGTTCGCCTCGAAACGGACGAGGCCGTCCTGCGCCAGGTCGTTCACGATCCGCTGCACGTTCTGGCGATTGGCTCCCAGATCCCGCGCGATCCATGCCACGGGTTGCGGTTGCTGCGCCGATGCGATGGCGCCGAGCATCTGCCAGCGTGCGCTTGTGAGCCCGAGTCCCGCGACCAGACGATCCCCCGAGGTCAACAGCCCCCCGTTGAGACGGAAGAGATCCATGATGATGCCGGTGAGGTACTCACCGGCGGGTGTTCTCGCTGTCTTGCGCATAGGTCATGATCATTTCAAATTGACATCATCATGTCAATTTACTATAAATCGATCAGGTCAGGTTGAACTCAGTTTGAATATAGGGCCTGCGCACCAAGGAGCGAATCATGTTGCAGTTACGACCCCTCGATCCGTCGTTCCCGATCGAACGTCAGCTTGCTACCGACGCGGCGCCCGCCGTGCTCGTGAACCTCTTCACGCTGGCCGTGGACGATGAGCCGAAGTTCCTCGACGCCTGGCGAAACGACGCGGCGTTCATGAAGCAACAACCCGGGTTTATTTCCGCGCAACTTCATCGCGCACTCGGTGAGAACGCGACGTATCTGAATTACGCGGTATGGGAATCGACGGCGCACTTTCGGGCGGCGTTTTCGCACCCGGCGTTCCGCTCCAGCCTCGCGGCTTATCCTTCCTCGGTGTGCGCGTCACCGCATCTGTTCCGGAAGGCGGGTGTGGAGGGGATTTGTGATGCCTAGAACGCTTCGCTTGATGGGGTGTGCCCCCAAGTAGCGTTTCAGGCGAGGTTGAAGCGGGCGCAATGGCTGCGCCCGCCTGTGTCATTCGAGGTCGCGCGTCTCCAGTTCGAACGATTGACCGCCGTTTTTCTCCAGCACGTTTCGAGCGGCTTTCTCGATGCTCGGACGGTTGGCCTCGAAGGCGCTCAATAGCGCGCGCGCCGACGTGCCGGTGTTGCCGAACCGGTCGTTCAGCGCGTCCAGCGAGACGCTGCACCATACGGGGTGGTTGTCGACGTGTGCCTCGAACGCCACGCGCGCGGCCGCCACGGCGTGGCGGCGGCTCGTAAATTCGATTCTCATCTCGGTCCTCCGTGTGCTTCGTTGGCAAATGGCCAGGGTCCGCTATCAGCGTGAACTGGCCCTGGAAGTGCTCTTGGGGCGGGGCGAATGCCGTCGCGCTATTTCGCCGTGGCCGCGCTCGCCGGCTCGCGGCGCAGCATATCGTCGTCGGTGGGCTTGCGGGGCTTTTTCACGGGCATGGGGTCCGGGTTTGACGCGCTCAGCGCGTCCGAAGCGGAATGCGGCGGTTTCGCCATCGGCGTGGAAGTCTGCGCCCGCGCGCCACCGGCGATGACCGCGGCGATGGCGGCGATGACGGCAGCGGCGCAATGGCAATATCGTATCGCAAGCGCGCGCGGTGCGGGTTCATGAATGCTCCTGTGTTCTGCCCGGGGCCAGCGTAGCGAATTGCGTGCCTGGGCATCGCGGGCATAGCTTATGCGTGCGCGGCGCGCGAGGCTATTTCTTCGCGGCGAACGCATCGCCGATCTGCCGTGCGCGCTTGACCTCGTCGCTGTGCAGGTAAATGGAAGTCGTCGAAACCGACGCGTGGCGCAGGTTGTCGCGCACAGTCGTCAGCTCCGCGCCGCGACCCAGCGCGTGCGTGGCGTGCGTGTGGCGCATCCAGTGCGGGCTCGCGCGGCGCAGCTTTTCGGCGAGGGGCGGGTGGTCGGCCTCGATCGCATCTGCCGCGAGACGGAAGAAGCGCCGCAACACGCCCCATAGCCGCACGCTGCTGATGGCCGCGCCGCTATCGGCATCGAGGTTGCCGATGATCGGTGTTTCCGGGCGCCAGCGCGCCTGCGTGACCGGCAGCCCACGCTCGGCCAGATAGTGCGCGAGCGCCTCCCACGCGAGCGGCGGCAGCGCGACGCGCGCCACCTTGCCGCCTTTGCCCGTCACGCGCAGCCAGTGATCGCCGCGCACATCCGTTTCCACGTGGCCGAGCGTGCCGCCCACCAGTTCGCTCGCACGCAACCCCGTTGCATAGCCGAAGTCGAGCAGGAAACGCAGTCGCTGCGCGGCGGGCGCGGCCCAGCCGTACGACCATTCCAGGCCGTCGGCGATGGTGCGTGTCAACGCCCATTCGCCTTCGGTAAAGGCGTGCGAGGTGTCGAGCACCGACGCAGCGTTGCCGCCGCGCACCTTCACGCCTGCGAACGGATTGGCAAGCACATAGCGCTGCTCGACGAGCCAGCGGAACAGCGCGCCGAGCACCGTCAGCGCATGCGCGACCGAGCGCGCGGCAAGACTGCCGTTGAACGGCCGCCATTCCGGCGACGTGCGCGCCCGCACCGGCCCGACCCAACGGCCGCGCGGCGACGGATGGCGCAGGAACGCGCGATAGGCGAGCGCATCTTCGGTGGTGAGCGAGGATAGCGCGCGGCCGCGTTCGACGATCGCCCAGAGAATCAGGCGCTCGGCCTCCTTGCGGTAGGTGCGCTTCGTGGCGGGCGTTTCATGGAGTGCCAGCCAGGTCTGCACGGCCTCGTAGTCGTTGGAGGCGTCGAGCGTGCAGGTCGCGCGCGGCGCGCGGAACGTGCCTTCGGAGCCGTCCACCTCGTGCGGCAGCTTCAGCGTTTCCCACGGCGCGATGTCGCCGCGCTGGCTCGCCACCACGAGCGCGCGGGCCTTTTCGGTGAGCGCGGGCCAGGCGGCGAAGAACGCCTCGATGGCGCGCGCGCTCGCGGCGCCCAGTCCCGGCACGGCCTTCCACCATTGGCGGCGGCGCGGGATGCGCACCGTGAGGTCGGCGAGGGTGGTGATGCCGTGCGCGTGCAGCACGCGTACGGCGCGCGGGGCGAACCACTGCGCAATTTCATCGGCGATTTGCGGTTCGGGCGCTTTTGCGCCGCGCAAGGCTTCGACGGCCTGCGCCACGGCTTTGGCGTGCTGGATGCGTTCATCCACGGGATGCGCGAGCAGTGCCGCGAGATCGTCGCGATGCGCAGCGCGTGCGATGGCTTGCAAGCGCCGCCGGATGCGGCCGAGCACGCCGCGCGCCGATTTCCCGTCGCCGAGCGCGGCGGGCAGATAACGCGCCACGGCTCGCCTCACCGGCAGTCCTTCATACCAGGCACGCAGCACGGCGAGTTCATCGGCGTCGGGAAAACCGGCCGAGGAGGACGGGGCGGGGGCGGGCAGTGGGATGGGGCGCGATTTCATGGTGGATAGTTTACAACATGAATGAGTGCCTTATGATAATCGGGCTTATCTAAATGGACGCACTATGCGTTGAGTTTTGGAGAATCATGGACTCTGGCTGGTCGCGCTATATGGCGTTGGGCGGGCAGCGGCGAGGCCGAAGGCATTCCTTGCACGATAGGTCTATGGTCTATCGGTTGCGCCGGAGATTGCTGGGACAGTCAATTGCGGGATAGGTAGAGGATAGCCGCGCCGATAATCACGTACTCCACAAACACGCGTTGCCTCCTATGCGCTCAGATGACAAAACGCCCGAAATGGATGCCGTCGAATTTGATCGGCTGTGGAGCCCGATTCATGACTATCCAGCCTGGGGAGTGAAGCAGGGGCACGGGAGCTTTCTCACGCTCGAATTCGGTCAGCCTGAGCTTCGCATTCGCGAACCCGTGGTCGCGCCGCCCGACGCCAGCGCAAAAACAAGAGCGCGATGCGCCCGAAGGCTGGTCACCGTGACGGGCTATTGGCATCTCCGGATATATTGCTGCAATTGGCAAATCACACTCAATGGCACTTTGGCCGCTCATAGTGAATCACCTGACGGCCGTATCGCCTTTGCCGCTTCGCGACTTGACGGGCAAAAGCTGGTCGCTGTGACGCGTGACACCCACGTTGGGGCATGGGCGTTTTCCTTTGATCCTGGCGGCATGCTGCGGACATCGCCATACTGGGATGATCCGACGGTCGAACAGTGGTATCTCTTTGACCGGGGTACTGGCAATGTTCTATCGGTTCGCGCTGACGACTTCGCTTCATATGGCCCTGGTTGCCTTGACCCGCGAGAAGAGAACTGGATTCCGCTGTGGACGGTGCTGCGCCAGGCGCACGATTCATTTCCCGCGGCCGGCAGCGGGCATGTCAAATCATCCGGTGGGGAGCAGGATCCCGTGTAACGGCGAACGGTGGATCAGTTCCACTGTTTCAGTTTCGAACATAAGACTCGACTCCCTCGATTTCAGCCCCTTTGTGTCTTATTCGCGTACGCCAGCCGTCCGGGCCACATCACCTCGGATCAGGCACCGTAGCTCATTGGTTGTCCATACCATTCGCTTCGCTTAAGGAACTGCGCCCAGGTCAAAGCGCCAGGATCGATCTTTCGGCTCCATTCCAGATCGCGCTGGGGGGCGTAGTAGCCGTATTCGACCGCGTACTCAACCATCCCCACCAGTTCACGCACAACGTATTCACTGGTGCCGAATGCGGGGAAGTGCCGCAGCAGCGCGTCGCGCGAGTAGGCCGAGGCATACTGCGCCTTCTGTCCTGCCACGCGGGCGAACGTGTCCACCATTTGCCGCGCGGTCAGGATCTCGCCGATCACGGGCAGGGCCTTGCCTGCGTATTGCTCCGGATGGTCGAATATCTCCAGCACTGCGGGGCCGGCCGCAGTGAGCGGGTCCACGAATGGCATGGGCACGTCCGGCGGCAAGTAGATGGCGAAGGTCAGGCTGCCATCGGCGCCGCGCCGGGGCACGTAGTACTCCAGGAAGTTGCTGTAAAAGAACGCCAGATAGATGAAAGTGCTGCGCAGCGACAGCGTGCGGATATGCGCTTCCACCCGCGCCTTCTCAGTAAAATGCGGCGCCCACTTGCAGCCGCCGGTGCGTTCCTCGACGTTTTCCAGACCGCTCCACACGACATGTTGCACGCCTGCGGCGCACGCCGCATCGGCAAGCTCGCGACCCAGCGCCAGCTCGGGCTGACCAGGGGGCGGCATCGGTGTGGTCGGCGGCGTCATCAGGAAGGCGCCGTGAGAGCCACGCATCGCCGCGGTGAACTCGGCTTGACGACCCAGCTCCAGCGCAACCGTGACGATCTCGGCGCCTTGCTCGGCCAGGTGGCGCATCGGTGCGCTGTCCGCACGCCGGGAGAGCGCACGCACCCGGTAGCGTCCACTGGCCAGCAAAGCCGTAGCCACGCTGCGGCCCTGTTTGCTGGACGCACCGACCACGGTGATCAAAGGTCTTTGTGAGCTGCTGGACATGCGGTTTCTCCGAATATGGGCGAGCAGTTCGCGCTCGCGAATCAGCCCCTAGTCTCGGTCGGTGGCGGGTATCTGTAAAATTGGAATTCTTTTGACCCACTATCCGTTCTATGGATACCACACGTCTGGATCTCAATCTGCTGGTCACGCTGGAAGCCCTGCTGGTGGAGCAGAACGTCACCAGGGCGGCGAGCCGCCTGCACCTGAGTCAGCCGGCGGTGAGCGCGCAGCTAAGCCGCTTGCGCGATCTATTCGACGACCCGCTGCTGATTCCGGCGCAACGAGGCATGACGCCCACGGCCAAGGCGCTGGAGTTGTTGGACCCGCTGCGTCAGGCACTCGACCAGGTCCGCGCCACGGTGTCCCGGCACAGTGATTTCGACCACGAGCGGGCGAGTCTAACGGTGGTCATCGCCTGCACCGACTACCTTCAGGTTGCGCTGGTTCAGCCGCTGGTGCTTCGGTTGCGCAAACTGGCACCCGGCGTGCGCGTGGCACTGCGCAGCCTGGACATCCCGCAGTTGGAGGCGCAGATGGCGCGTGGCGAAGTGGACCTTGCGCTGATGACGCAGAGCGCGGCAGCGCCCCGTCTGCGCACGCGACATCTGTTCGACGAGCGCTATGTGCTGATCGGTCGACACGGCCATCCGGGGCTACGCGAAAGCATCACCGTGGCGCAGTTCGCCCAACTGGAGCACGTCATTGTCTCGTTGCGCGGCGGTGATTTCGTCACGCCGGTAGACGACGTGCTGGCCACGCTGGGACACCGGCGCAACGTGGTGCTATCGGCGTCGTCGTTCCTGTTCCTGCCGGAGATCGTGTCGCAATCGGACTTCGTCGCGCTGGTGCCCCAACGGTTGGTGCGCGATCGCACCAGTCAGTTGCAGATTGTCGAATGCCCGTTTCCAGTGGAAGGATTCGAAGTGGGTATGGTGTGGCACGAGCGTAACCACACCCACAATGGCCAGCGCTGGGTGCGCGAAGCGCTGATAGCGGCTTCAAACTGACCTCGAAGCGTAAGGCTCCGCTCAGTCTGGAACAGGAACATCCATGGATAGGCGCCACGGATCAGGCGGGTGTTGCTGCGGGGCCCAGTGCGGTAGAAGGCCTCACATCGCGATGCCGGCCGCGCGCGAGGTTGGCAACCGGATCGAAGGTCGCGCCACGCGCGCCCACTGGCGCTGGCGAGCGCCAACGCCAGCAGGCGGCAAGCGTTTCAAGCGTCGGCTGCCTGCCAGACCAGCGCAACCGTCTGAAGCACGATCAGCGCGCGGGAAGTGGAGGTCCACACTGACTTTCGAACATTGGGCGCGCACCGCCAGGCACAGACCATCCATAGAAACAGTCCTGCGGCGTAGAGCATCACAACGGCCAGCAACGCGAGTGTGGATACCTCGCGTTGCACACACGTACGCAGGATAAATCCGGCCGCGATGCCATAGGGCAGGCCGAATAGCCACCACACCTTCCATAACCGTTCCTCACCGCGCCATGCCTTCATGAACATGTTGACCTCTGCTGTGTAAGCGGCCCTCGATACTAATCCGATCTCAAAAGAATCCGTTGATACGCTGCCTGATTTTCGTTGTCGGGTTCAGGTAACGCACCATCATGATGAGACAGGCGAGGCGGCACAGGACGGCCATATTCCTGGTCAAAGGACCGAACGGACGGAATAGAAATGAAGGAATGCAGACGATTTGAAGAATGCGATTTCGCGGCGATGCAGATTCGAACCCCGGTTGATGGGCGCTAACGCCTGAGCGTATTCGCGGAAGGAACACAGAGTGAACGAAACGACCGCGCCCCAGCTTCGCCTGAGTCCGGCCGTCTTGCGCCGCATCACAGGCAAAGCCAAGGTACGCCACCGCCATCAAGCTTCCCGATAGGTCCCCTTGGCCCTGGCCGCCTGCGCGGCCAGAAGGTCCATGAGCGGCGGGCTCAGGCAATCGTACGGCTCCAGGCCCTTATCGCGCAGCGTTTGACGCACATCGGCCATCGCTGAAGGCGGCGTGCCGCTCTCGATGATCGAGGAAACAAAGGCCGCGAATCCGGGGCCGTCCCAGCCGGCATCTTTCGAAAGCTCCGTGTGAATGAAGTCGAGACCGTAAAACGCGTGATCCTTGTTCTCGATGCGCCCATAAAGGTGCGTGCCGCACGCCGTGCAGGCGTGCCGCTGGATCACGGCCTTGTCGTCCACGACCTTCAGCTTTTCTCCGTGCGCCGTTACCGTCACCTTGTCGCGCGGTACCACACCCACGACGGAGAACAGCGCGCCCGCGGGCTTCCAGCACTTGGTGCACCCGCAGGCGTGATTGAACGCCACCTGCGAGTCGATGCGCACTTCGACCGGGTCTTGCGCGCACTGGCAACGCAACGTGCCGCCCGCGAAGTTTTCGGCGCCTTTCTGGATGCCGCGGTCAACCGTCGGATGAATAGCTGAGGCCATGGTGTCTCTCCTTCCTTCAGTGTCAGTAATGAACGACTGTCCGGATCGATTTGCCTTCGTGCATCAAGTCGAACGCTTCATTGATGCCTGCGAGCGGCTTCGTGTGCGTCACAAACGGTGCGAGCTGGATCTTGCCTTCCATCGCGTCTTCCACCATGCCCGGCAGCTGCGAGCGGCCCTTCACGCCGCCGAAGGCCGTGCCCAGCCAGCGGCGTCCGGTCACGAGCTGGAAGGGGCGGGTGGAGATTTCCTGACCCGCGCCCGCCACGCCGATGACCACCGACTGTCCCCAGCCGCGATGCGCGCATTCGAGCGCCGCGCGCATCACGTTGACGTTGCCGATGCATTCGAAGCTGTGATCCACGCCCCAGGTCGTCATGTCGACGATGACTTGCTGGATGGGCTTTTCGTGATCCTTGGGGTTGACGCAGTCGGTGGCGCCGAAGGCGCGCGCCAGATCGAACTTGCCGGGGTTGGTGTCGACGGCGATGATGCGGCCCGCCTTGGCAAGCTTCGCGCCCTGGATCACGGCGAGGCCGATGCCGCCCAGCCCGAACACCGCGACGGTATCGCCTTCCTGCACCTTGGCCGTGTTCTTCACCGCGCCGAGACCCGTGGTCACGCCGCAGCCGAGCAGGCACACCTGTTCGGGGTTGGCTTGCGGGTTGATTTTGGCGAGCGACACTTCGGCCACCACGGTGTATTCGCTGAACGTGGAGCAGCCCATGTAGTGATAAATGGGCTGGCCGTTGTAGCTGAAGCGGCTCGTGCCGTCGGGCATGACGCCCTTGCCCTGGGTGGCGCGCACGGACACGCACAGGTTCGTCTTGCCGCTCTTGCAGAACAGGCACTCGCCGCATTCCGCGGTGTAGAGGGGGATGACGTGATCGCCGGGCTTGACGCTCGTCACGCCTTCGCCCACCTCGACGACGATGCCGGCGCCTTCGTGGCCGAGCACGACGGGGAAGAGGCCTTCGGGGTCGTCACCCGAAAGCGTGAAGGCATCGGTATGACACACGCCGGTATGCGTGATCTTCACCAGCACCTCGCCCTTGCGGGGCGGTTCGACGTCGATCTCGACGATTTCGAGGGGCTTGCCCGGCGCAAACGCAACAGCAGCACGTGATTTCATAGCAGTCCTGTTAAAAAGAAGATCGAACAACCCGCTGCGGGTCCGCGCGGTGAACTAGCGCAAATAGGTTCGAATCAGGGTTACGACATCGTCGATCGATCCGGGTGGCGTCTGCTCCGAGTCCGCGAGATGCGAGAACTCTTCGCGCAAATGGCTTTCGAGCACCCCGGCCATCACACCGTTGATCGCCCCCCGTATGGCCGCGAGTTGCTGGAGCACGGGTGCGCATTCGGCGCCTTCCACCAGGGCGCGCTCCAGCGCGTCGAGCTGGCCGCGAACCTTGCGCACGCGCGTCAAGACACGCTTCTTTTCTTCGGGGGAATGGGGCATGACAGGGTCGATTTCCGGATACTGGTTGGCAGTATAGGTCAATACTGGCAGGGAGTATAGGCTTGCGCCATTGAAAATGATGTCGCGAAGGCGTTCAATCGCGCCGGATCGCAGACTGCGGCGGGCTCGACAAGCACAACGCGTGCGCAACGCCACAGGGTTAACCCGCTTCATTACGCCTTGTAGGCATCCACTTCAACGTGCTATCTTTCGCACTGTGTTACCGATAACAAAATGTGTTCCACACAACCGGTAGCGTGCGCAAATCCGCGCCCAAAGCGGGTGCATGCGGCATGCCGCCATTTCGAATCAAACTGGAGGAGACAATGCCCCTCGGAAACGTCGCGCCAGGCGACCTCTCTCGCTCCGAAGGCGCGCACGCCGTGCACATGCCTTCGGCCGCGCAATTGCGCCGCGCCATCGTCACGGGCGCGGTCGGCAGCGCGCTCGAATACTACGACTTCGCGATGTACGGTCTCGCGTCGGCGCTCGTTTTCAATCGCGTCTTTTTCGCGAGCTTCGGCGCCACGGGCGGGTTGCTCGCGAGCTTCGGCGCGTTCGGCGCGGGCTTTCTCGCGCGCCCGCTCGGCGGCCTGTTTTTCGGCTCGCTCGGCGACCGCAAGGGCCGCAAGTTCGTGCTGCTCGCAACCGTGCTGCTCATGGGTATCGCCACGACGCTGATCGGCGCGCTGCCGACCGGCCCCATCGGCGCGGTGATGCTGGTCCTGCTGCGCCTGTTGCAGGGTTTCGGCGCGGGCGCCGAGCAAACCGGCGCGGCCACGCTGATGGCGGAAATCGCACCGGTCAAACGCCGGGGCTATTTCGCGGCGTTGCCGTTCGTCGGCATTTTCACGGGGCTTGCGCTCGCCACGCTCACGTTCAAGGTCCTGCAAATGTCGTTGAGCGAAGCCGACCTGCTCGCATGGGGATGGCGCCTGCCGTTTCTCGGCAGCGTCGTGCTGATCGGCATGGCGATCTGGATTCGCCTCAAGCTCAAGGAAAGCCCCGTATTCGAATCGCTCGAACAAAAGCACGAAGTGATCGGCACGCCGATGCGCCTGATGCTCAAGCAAGGCCGCCGTCCGCTGGTGGCGACGTCGCTCATGCGGCTCGGTGAAACGGGGGCGTCGACCATTTACACGGCGGTCGCCATCGCTTATCTGTCGAATTTCGTTTCGCTCAACCAGCATTTGCCGCGCGCTCAACTCGATGGCGTCGGTACGCGCGCCGTCTTGATCGCCAGCCTCTTGAGCGTCCTCACCACGCCGCTCTTTGGCGCGCTTAGCGACCGTGTCGGGCGCATTCCCGTGTATCGCGTCGGTGCGATTTTCTCGGTGCTGTGGGCCGTGCCGGCCTGGTGGATGATCGGCACCGGCGACGCCACCCTCGTCACGGTCGCGCTCGTGGGCGGCTTCACGTTCGGCGCGCAGAGCATGCTCGGTTCGCAGTGCGCGCACTTCGCCGAATTGTTCGGCAATCGCTACCGTTATTCCGGCGTGGCGCTCTCGCGTGAAATCGGCGCGCTGCTGGCAGGCGGTCTCGCACCGATTCTCGGACTCTGGCTCGTCGGTCTCTCGGGCGGGAAATTCTGGGTGATGGGCGTGTATATGGCCACGCTGTCGCTGCTCACCGTCATCGGCACGCTGCTCTCGACCGAAACGCGCGGTCGCGACCTCACGCGCCTTGACGACGCCGTTGGCGCGAGCAGCCGCTGATCCCGACATCCCAACAATCATCCGTTCCTTCTCTCGCGCACATTGTCATGACTCGACCCGATCTACTCGTCGTCACGCGTTATTCCGATGACGACATGCACGCACTCGCTCAGCACTACACGCTGCACGTTCTTTCCGATGCGGCCGATTCCGCGCGTCTGCTCGACGAAGTGGGGCCGCGCATTCGCGCCCTCGCCACCAACGGCGAAAGCGGGGCGAGCGCGGCGCTGATCGATGCGCTGCCCGCGCTCGAAATCATCGTGTGCTACGGCGTGGGCGTGGATGCGATCGACCTCGAACGCGCGAAGGCGCGGGGCATCCGCGTGACCTATACGCCCGACGTGCTCACCGGCGACGTCGCAGACATGGGCATTGCGCTGTTGCTCGCGCTTGCGCGGCAGATTCCCGCAGCCGATGCCTATGTGCGGCGCGGCGACTGGGGCCGCAAGCCGATTGCGCTCACGCGGCGCGTGTTCGGCCAGCGGCTGGGTATCGTCGGATTGGGGCGGGTAGGGCGCGCGCTCGCGAGGCGCGCGACGGGCTTCGACATGCAGGTGATGTACCACGACCGCATGCACTTCGACGACGTGCCGTATGCGTGGTGCGAGAATCTCGTCGATCTCGCCCGGCAGGTGGATTTTCTGGTCGTTTGCGCGGCCGCCGATCAGGGCACGCGCGCGTTGATCGATGCGCGCGTGCTCGATGCGCTCGGGCCCGACGGCATGCTGGTGAATGTCGCTCGCGGCAGCATTGTCGACGAACCGGTGTTGCTCGATTATCTGCGCGAGCGGCGCATTGCCGGCGCGGCGCTCGACGTGTTCTGGAACGAGCCCGCTATCGATCCCGCCTTCGCTTCGCTCGACAACGTGGTGCTGCAACCGCATCGTTCGAGTGCGACCCTGCAAACACGCGCCGCGATGGCCGAACTCGTGCGGGGCAATCTCGCGGCGTTCTTCGCGGATGCGCCGCTCGTGAGCGAGTATCCGCTCGTGCGCGAAATCGCGGTTGCCTGAAAACACGTCAACCAGCGGCGGCGAGCGGGGATCGTAAGCCATTAACACGGCTCGCTCCTCGCACGTCACCGTCCCAGCCGCCCTCCCAACGATCGCACTCGCGATCGACTTTCCCTTCCTCCCAATCTCCGTGCCGATGGCTTCGATGTCGGCATCGGCAATCGTCCTGCCTCCGCGCGAATTCCTCCGATCGTGACACCGGGTGCTCCGGCGATGAGCCTTTGTCGCAGCCATCCGCAATGGTTTTCAAATAGCTGCAATTGCATCTGACACGCGCGCCCATTTGGATAGCATTTTTAATTGGTTGGAGGCGCGTTGCCGCGCCCGCATAGTGGAATCCTGATGTCTAAAGGCGGCAGCCCGAACGAACCCGATGCGCGCCGCCGACATGCCAAGGAGACACTCATGACAGTGGAATTGCAGGAAAAGCCGCTGCACGCGGATCTCGTAGCCGCGCGCGGCGTCGCTCAGGCAGCCGGTCTGCCGTATGCGGGCAGCGTGACGCCCGAGCAGGCGTGGGCGCTGCACCAGGCGGGCGAGGCGGTGATCGTCGATGTGCGCACGGGCGAGGAACGCAAGTTCGTCGGCCACGTGCCGGACACCTTGCATGTCGCCTGGGCGACCGGCACGAGCTTGACGCGTAACCCGCGCTTCGTGCGCGAGCTGGAGGCAAAGACCGGCAAGGGCGCGGCGGTCGTGCTGCTGTGCCGCAGCGGACACCGCTCGGCACAGGCCGCCGAGGCCGCTGCCAAGGCGGGCTTCGCGCACGTGTTCAACGTCAGCGAAGGCTTCGAAGGCGATCTGGACGAAGCGGGCCATCGCGGCGTGCGCAACGGCTGGCGTTTTCGCGGCCTGCCGTGGGTGCAGGACTAGCGACGGTTCATCCCGCGCGCCGGATCATTCACACGAACAACGAAGAGAGAACGAGCGTGACCGTATTTCATGTGGCCGAGATCGTCGACGCGCTCCAGGGCGTGCGACAACAATGGCGCGAGTTGCAGCGGCGCGCGCTGGAGCCGGGCGGGCGCGACCTGCCCGCGCGCGAGGCGCTGGCCGACGTGATCGAGACGCTCAAGGGCGTGCTGTTCCCCATGCGCCTCGGGCCGCCCGATCTGCGCCAGGAGAGCGAGAATTTTTATGTGGGTCACGCACTCGATGCGGCGCTGCATGCCCTGCTCGCACAAGCGCGGCTCGAACTGCGCTACAAGGCCCGGCACGCCGACTCCGATCGCGGCGAGATCGATGCGCGCGCGCTCGCCGCGGTGCGCGCATTCGCCCAGCGTTTGCCCGCGATTCGCGCGCTGCTCGACACCGACGTGCTCGCCGCCTTCAATGGCGACCCCGCCGCAGGCAGTGTGGACGAGGTGCTGCTCTGCTATCCCGGCGTGCTCGCCATCACGCATCACCGGCTCGCGCACGAGCTCTATCTGCTCGGACTACCGTTGCTCGCGCGCATTATTTCGGAGCTTGCGCACGCGGCCACCGGCATCGACATTCATCCTGGTGCGCGCATTGGCAGCGCATTTTTCATCGACCACGGCACGGGCGTCGTGATCGGCGAGACGGCCGTGATCGGCGAACGGGTTCGCGTGTATCAGGCCGTGACGCTCGGCGCGAAGCGCTTTCCGCGCGACGCCGCCGGCAATCTGGAGAAGGGCCTCGCGCGCCATCCGATCGTCGAGGACGACGTGGTCATTTACGCGGGGGCGACGATACTCGGGCGTGTCACGCTCGGGCGGGGCGCGGTCATCGGCGGCAACGTCTGGTTGACCGAAAGCGTGCCGCCGGGCGCCCACATCACCCAGGCGATCTCGCGCCACGAAACGCGCGCGCCCACGGTGGGACGTTCCGCCGAGGCCGATGCGCCTGCGCCGATCGCGATCGCAGCGGGCGCACCGCGATGAGTGCCATCGTTCACGACTTCGGCGCCACGGTGCGGCGTTTGCGCGAGGCGCATGCGTGGTCGCAGGAACGCCTCGCCGAACATGCGGGACTCAACCGCACCTACGTCGGTGAAATCGAGCGCGGCACAGCCATCGCTTCGATCGTCACCGTGGAAAAGCTCGCGCACGCGCTGGGCGTGAGCATAGGCGAGCTGCTCGTGAGCGGCGCGGTGGGTGTGGCGAACGCCGTGGCGCTGCCGGTCAGTCCGCTGCATCCCTGAGGGCATGTCCTTGTTGTCCTTCATGTCGTTTTATGCCCCTTGACGTCTATAGCCGGTTGAACCGCGCAACAGGGCTTCCCATAATCCGTTGTCTTCATAAGCAAAGCTGTTTTTCTCATAAGTAACCGGAGCCCTCATTCATGTCCACGACTCTGAGCGGCCAGACCGCGCTTGGCGATAACGCCGCGCGGCAACTGGCGAACGCCACCAAGACCGTCCCGCAGCTTTCCACGATCACGCCGCGCTGGCTGACGCATCTGCTGCAATGGGTGCCGGTCGAAGCGGGCATTTATCGTCTGAACCGCGTTAAGGACCCCGAAGCAGTGCGCGCGGCCTGCACGGCGCGTGAAGACGAAGGCACGCTGCCCACGACCTTCGTGCCTTACGAAGAACAGCCGCGCGAGTATTTCCTCAACGCGGTGAGCACGGTGCTCGACGTGCACACGCGCATCTCCGACCTCTACAGCAGCCCGCACGACCAGATCAAGGAGCAACTGCGCCTCACGATCGAGACGATCAAGGAGTTGCAGGAAAGCCAGCTCATCAACAATCCCGACTACGGGCTGCTCGCGAACGTGGAGGAAGATCAGCGCATTTTCCCGCTCACGGGCGCACCCACGCCCGACGATCTCGACGAGTTGCTCACGAAGGTGTGGAAGGAGCCCGCGTTTTTCCTCACGCATCCGCTCGCGATTGCGGCGTTTGGCCGCGAATGCACGCGCCGTGGCGTGCCGCCGCCCACGGTCAGCCTGTTCGGCTCGCAGTTCCTCACGTGGCGCGGCATTCCGCTGATCCCGTCCGACAAGGTGCCGGTTGCCGACGGCAAGACCAAGATCCTGCTGCTGCGCGTGGGCGACAAGCGCCAGGGCGTGGTGGGCCTTTATCAGCCGGGCGTGGCGGGCGAGCAGGGGCCGGGTCTTTCGGTGCGCTTCATGGGGATCAACAATCAGGCGATCGCGTCGTATCTGATCTCGCTGTATTGCTCGCTCGCGGTCCATTCGCCGGACGCGCTGGCAGTTCTCGATGATGTGGAGATCGGCAAGTACCATGACTACCCTGACACCTACCGTTAATCCCACGCCGTTGCCGGGCGGCTTGCCCGACCCCGCAACGCTCGCGCGCCTCGCCAACGAGTTCTTCAGCACGCTGCCGGGCAATGCGGGCGCACCGGGCGTCGCGGCGGGCAGCGGGGCGGTGGGCGGCGTGCCGTCCGCCTTGCCCGCGGCCGCGCCGATCCTCGCCTCGCTCAGCAATCCCGCACCGGCGGGCTCGCCGCTCGCGGGGCCGGGCGGCACGGGCACCGGCGTGCCGGGCTTCGCGCCGCCGCAAGGCAAGGTGGCGGGCGCGAACCTCGCGCCTTCCGCGCCCACGCACGTGCTCGCGCTGGGCAACCGCGCGCCCGCGCTCGCGCCGCATGCCGCGGCGGCCAACGGCCTGCCGGACAATGCGGTGTCGATCGCCCCCGCGCTGGAGCCGCGCGTGGGCGGTGCGTTGCTCGGCGTGCCGCAGGGCCATGCTGCAAGCGAAGCTCCGGTATCGGCCAGCGAGCGCTCGCCGTACTATTTCACGGCACCGGCCGGACACGGCTGGCAGCGCGAACCGCAGGAGATCGTGGTGCCCTCGCACGGCCTCGCCGCCCCCGAGACATTCGGACTGCCAGGCGACGACGCACTGCGCGGGCTGCTCACGCTCAATCGACCGGAATACGGTACGCGCGACAGCTCGGCACGGTATTTCCTCGATGACAAGGAAAACGCTGCGCCGCGCACGCCAGCCGGTGGCGCGCACCCGCCGTTCGACGTCAATGCGGTGCGCCGCGACTTCCCGATCCTTCAGGAACGCGTGAACGGCAAGCCGCTCGTCTGGTTCGACAACGCCGCGACGACGCACAAGCCGCAGGCCGTGATCGATCGCCTCGCGTACTTCTACGCGCACGAGAACTCGAACATCCACCGCGCCGCGCATGCGCTGGCCGCCCGCGCGACCGACGCCTACGAGCACGCGCGCAAGACGGTGCAGCGCTTTATCGGTGCATCGTCGCCCGAGGAAATCGTGTTCGTGCGCGGCACGACCGAGGCGATCAATCTGATCGCCAAGACGTGGGGCGTGCAGAACGTGGGCGAAGGCGACGAGATCATCGTCTCGCACCTGGAGCATCACGCGAACATCGTGCCGTGGCAGCAACTCGCCGCGCTCAAGGGCGCGAAGCTGCGCGTGATTCCCGTCGACGACTCGGGCCAGGTGCTGCTCGACGAGTATCGCAAGCTGCTGAACGACCGCACGAAGATCGTTTCGGTCACGCAGGTGTCGAACGCGCTCGGGACCGTGGTGCCGGTGCGCGAAATCGTGGAACTCGCACATCGGGCGGGCGCGAAAGCGCTCGTTGACGGCGCGCAGTCGATCTCGCACATGCGTGTGGACGTGCAGGCGCTCGACGCCGACTTCTTCGTGTTCTCGGGCCACAAGATCTATGGCCCGACCGGCATCGGCGTGGTGTACGGCAAGCGCGAGGTGCTCGAAGCCATGCCGCCATGGCAGGGCGGCGGCAACATGATCCAGGACGTGACGTTCGAAAAGACCGTGTTCCACGGTGCGCCCGCGCGCTTCGAAGCCGGCACCGGCAATATCGCCGACGCCGTGGGGCTGGGCGCCGCGCTCGATTATGTGAGCCGCATCGGCATCGAGAACATCGCGCGCTACGAGCACGATTTGCTTGCGTACGCAACGAGTGTGCTCGCGCCCGTGCCGGGCGTGCGCCTCGTGGGTACGGCGCGTGACAAGGCGAGCGTGCTCTCGTTCGTGCTGAAGGGCTACACGACCGAGGAGGTGGGGCAGGCGCTGAGCCGGGAAGGCATCGCCGTGCGCGCCGGGCATCACTGCGCCCAGCCGATCTTGCGGCGCTTCGGCCTGGAAGCGACCGTGCGGCCTTCGCTTGCGTTCTACAACACCTGCGACGAGGTCGATGCGCTGGTGTCGGTCGTGCGCGGGCTCGCGCCGCGCCAGTAAGGCCAACGCGGGGCGGCGACGCCCCGCGTCCTTGCGCTTACTGCTTGACGGCAACGGTCTGCTGCGTCGGCAGCAGCGTCCATTGACGCTCGCGCACCACGAGGTCGATGCTCTTCACGCCATCGATGCGGCGCGTGCGCGGATCGAAGGTGGCCTTGCCGAACACCACGCTCGGCACGTCGTGCAGCTTCGGCAAGGCGTCGTGCACGCCCTGGCGGGTCGTGCCGCCCGTGCGCAAGGCATCGGCGGCGATGACAACGGCGTCGTAAGCGAAGGCGTTGAATGCGTCGGGCTCGCGATGGTATTTGGCCTTGAAGCCCTGCACGAAGCGCTGAACCTCCGGGCGCGGGTCGCCGGGGAAGAAGCTCGTGTTCGTCGTCACGCCGTTCACGGCGTCGCCCCCCAGTTCGAGAAACTTCGGCGAATACACCGAACTCGCCGCGACCACCGGCAGGCCGATGCCGCTCTCTCTTGCTTGCCGCGCGATTTGCGCACCGTCGGCGTAATAGGCGATCAGCACCAGCGCGTCGGGGTGCGTGTCGCGCACGCGCACGAGCGTCGCGCGAAAGTCCTTGTCAGTGGGCTGATAACCTTCGGCGGCCACCACTTGCGCGCCGCGCGCATTGGCCGCCTTCACGAACACGTCCTTGCTCGCGCGGCCCCAATCGGTGTTCTGATAGAGCACCGCCACGCGTTTGTAGCCTTGCTTCACGGCGAGATCGGCGAGGAGCGGCTGCGCGTCGGCCTGGCTGACCGACGGGCTCCAGATATAGTCGCCGCCTTTGGTGAAGTCCGGATGCGAATTCGTGAAGCCGAGCTGCACGAGCCCGGCACGCTGATAGATCGGCGACGCCGCCATCGAGGCCGGGCTCGAAAAATCGCCGAGTTCGATCAGGATGCGCGGATCGGAGACGAACTTCTGTGCGATCGTCACGGCCTGGCGCGGGTCGCTCTGGCTGTCCTCGAACACGTAGCGCAGTGGATGACCGTTGATGCCGCCCTCCGCGTTGATCTGGTCGAGCGCGAGATCGAAGCCGGCTTGCCATTGCGCGCCGTACTGCGCGTTCGGTCCCGTGAGCGGTCCGCTCACGCCGAACCAGACCGGCTCGCCTGTCGCCGCCGCCGCGTGTGCGTTCGCACCGAACGCGAGCAGTCCCGCACCGGCCGGCGCGAGCACGAGGGCCGCCGCGAGGCGCGCGAGCAGCTTGCGCCGCACGGCACGAAATGATGTCGTCATCGCTGTGTTTCCTTCTTGTAAGAGTTGAGTGACGCAATGAATGGAAAGGGACGCCGTGACGAGTCTCCAACGCACCCATCGTCTGCACAACCAAGCGATTCAGCTATCGATATGCGCCTCGCGCGTGGCCGCATGCCGCGTCATTCGGGAAACACGGGCTCTCCGAGCGTGAGCATGAGGCGGTTGGCCCACGCGAAGATGGCGATCGCGTGGCTGAGATCGAGTATCTCGGCCTTCGTGAGCCCCGCTTCGCGCAGCGCGTGGAGCGACGCGCCGTTGACTGCCTCGGGCGCGAGCGTCAGGTCGATCGCATAGCGCACGATCGCGCGTTCGCGCGGCGTGGTGCCCGCGGTGCGCGGATCGGCGAAAACCTGTTCGATCACGTCGTCGCGTTTGGCCAGTTGCTGGAAACGCTGTGCATGCACGGAGGCGCAATAAACGCAGCCGTTCACGCGCGAGACCACGGTGCTGGCCAGTTCGCGTTCCGCGCGCGAGAGCCCGCCGGGGGCATACATGATGCTGTTGAACGCCCCCGAGCGGGCGGCGAGCACCGCAGGCTCGTGTACGAGCAGCAGGTAGTAATCGGAGGTTTTCGCTTGCGGATGACTGGCTTCGAGCACGGCGAGTTGTTCGGGCGAAGCGTCTTCGAGCGCGACCGTGTCGAGCCATGCCGACCAGCCGAGCGTTTGCGAGGTGAAACCGTGTGTATGGCTCATGCGAGTTCCTCCAGTGCGCGCAAGGCGGCGACCACGCGCACCTGGTATGCGACGAAAGCGATCAGTTGTGACAGCACGACGATGGCGCGCGTGGAAAGGCCCGCGTTTTGCAGCGCCGCGAGGGCGGCGGGGCCCTGTTCGGCGGTTTGCGCGGGTGCGGTGGTCACCGCGCCCGCGTGGGCGAAAATCGCGGCGAGGCGTGCAGGGGGCGCGCTCAATGTGGCGTTCGCCTCGGTTGTAGTCGATTGCATCAGTGTGTCGAGCAGCGCGGCGGCCTCGACGCCGCTCGCACCCAGCGCGGCGAGACGTGCGCGGTAAGCGCGTGCCGTTGCGTCGGCGCGCGTCAATGTGGCGGCATAAGCCGCTGCCGCGAGGCGTTCGGCAAGCGGGAGATCCTCGGCCTCGGCGTCGAGCAACGCGTCGAGGCTGCCTTGCGTGTGCCGCGTGGCCTCGGCTCGGTGCGCGCGCAAGGCGGCGGTCTCGCCGTGCGCGTCGAGTCCTGCGAGTTGCGCGACGAGGTCGTCGCGCGCGATGGTGGATTCAGTCGATTCGGTTGACATGGTGGTGAGCGCGTCAGAAAGAAGGAGTGGGCGCGGGCGCGTCGGCGTCGGTCCATTCGTCGCCGAGCAGTTCCGCCTTGTCGAACGCTTCCAGCGCCGCGTAGTGGCGTTCGCGGTCCGCGTCGAACAGCATCGAGGCGATGGCGCGCGCGAGCCGCTGCGCGCCGTCGCTGATCGCCGGAATGTCGCCGGCGACCTTGCCGTGCGAGAGACTCGCCGCATGGTTGAAGCAATGAATGCGCGCGAGCGCGGGGCAGGCGCCCGCTTTGCGCTCCTGGAAAGCGAAGCGCCGGTCGAGGTCGGGTGAATTCGCCAGTTCGTCGTCGGGCAGCGAAGCCGGCGGCGAATAGCGTTCGCGCCAGCGCCGCACGTGCGGCGCAATGGCTGCGAACTCGGGGCGCGTGTCGATGTGCGTGTGAAAGCCCGTGGCGAAGGTCACATAGTCCAGTTCGTAGCGACCTTTCGGCGTGCTGAGGATGATCGTTTCGCCTTCCAGCCCGAGCGTTTCGAGCGGACTCGACAGATGAAAGAACGCGTTCGGGTGGCGGGAAACGCGCAGCACGCTGTCACGCGGCGGTGGCGTTTGCGACTGGCCCGCGTAGTGGAGGAAGCGCCATTTCCAGTCGTCGTCGAGATCGGCGAAGCCATGCACGAGGCCGGGACTGCCGATGCCGGTGAGCTTGTTGATCGCGGGCAGCGTGGCGCGCCGAATGAACAGATCCACGCGCGCCGCACCCGCTTCCAGCGCGCACGCGGCATTGTCGAACGCCGAAGCGCCCGCACCGACCACGCCCACGCGCTTGCCGCGCAACGCGGCGAAATCGATGGCATCGGAAGAATGCGCGCGCAGATGGGCCGGCAGGTTCGCAGCTAGCGCGGGCAGCGCCGGGCCGCCGGTGCCTTCGCGGCCCGTGGCCAGCACCACATGGCGTGCGATCACGCGCTCCTGCGCGCCGCCCGTGGAAGCGAGTTCGAGTTCGGGCAACCCGTCCGCGCGCGGGTGCAGCAGCGCGAGCCGCGCGTCGTTGCGCACGGGCAGATCGAGCACGCTCCGATACCAGCGCAAATACGCCATCCATTGCTCGCGCGGAATCTTGTAGAGCGCATCCCACTGCTCGCGCCCGAACTGCGCCTCGTACCACGCACGGAACGTGAGCGCGGGCAACCGGAGCGCGGGGCCCGCCAGTTGTTTGGGCGAACGCAGGGTGAGCATGCGCGCGTGAGTGAGCCACGGTCCTTCAAGACCGGCAGGCGCGGTGTCGAAGGCCTGAACGTTGCCGATGCCCAACAGGCGCAACTCCGCCGCAATGGCGAGACCGGCCATGCCCGCGCCGACAATGGCGACATCGAGCACACGCTGACCATCGATTTCGCGCGGGGGCACCCAGGCGGGCGCGGGCAGGTCGAGCCACGCGAGGTCTTCGCGCAAGCGGGCTTCGAGCGCGGCAAGACCGGTGGCGGTGATATCGGCGTCGTTTGGACGCTCGACGGCGTGCAGGGTGGCGCTCATACGGTCGCTCCTTCGTTGGTGTGAGGCGAGGCAGTCGCCTCGCGGCGGGCGAGCAGCGCGTCATGACGCTGCGCGCCGTGGCGTGTTGCGCCCGGCAGCAGTTCGAGCGAGACGGCCGCCACGGCTTCCACGAACGCCTTCGCATCGTCGCGCGGCGGTCTGCCCGCCGCGCTGAATACGCCGTAGAAGAAGGGAATGTCGACGTCGAGCGCGCGCGTCACCACGCCCGCGACCGGTGTGCCGAACGCGGTGGCGGGATCGACCACGGCGACGGCAAGCCCCGCCTGCGCCGCCATCATCGCGTTGAGCGATGCATTGCTTTCGAGCACGACGTGCGCGCGCTGGCCCGCTGCCTCGAAGGCGCGGTCGATGCCGCGCCGCAGGCGATAGCGGTTCGCGACCGTCGCGAGGCTGCGCGGGGCGAGTTGCGCGAGCGAGAGCGTTGCCGCTTGCGCGAGGGGATCGTCTTCGCGCAGGACGGCTACGCAGGGCGCTTCGATCACGTAATGCAGATCGATATCGCCGTGCGCGAGCGGCAGCGTGGCTATGCCGATGTCGACGGCACGCGAGAGCAGCGCGTCCACGACCTGCTCTGCTGCGGCGCTACGCAAATGCGTGTCGATCGCAAGGCCGCTGCGAGCGAGCGCGCGCGGCACGAGCGCCGCCGCGAGCGCGGGCGTGGCTGCCACGCGCAGCGGCCGCGCTTCGTCGAGACCGATGGCCCGCGCGCTCGCGCGAATCGCGTCGAGCCCGACCAGCGAGCGCTCGACTTCCGCGTAAAGCAGGAAGGCGCGTTGCGTGGGCGTCACGCGCGGCCCCTTGCGATCGAACAGGGCGTAGCCGAGTTCGAGTTCGAGATCCTGAATCGCGCGCGTCACGCTGGGTTGCGAGCGGCCCAGCAAGCGGCCCGCGCCCGTGATGCTGCCGGCTGAAATCACGGCGGAAAAGGCTTCGAGTTGATGCAACTCCATGCGGCGTCCCATTCATGTGGTGTGGGCATTCTAGGGCCGCCTGTATGCGCGATTCTTATAATAAATCGAGCTTTCCAAATGAACGTTCGACAAATGATGGAGACGTAGCCGCGTTTTCCGCACGCCATTCACGCTGCGCGAAAAGCGCGCAAAGTGCCGCACGGCAAGGCGTTGCGACACCTGGGCGCAGTGCGTGCAACGGCGCAATCCCGCAAAACGAATAAGCATTTCACAATCGCACTTAATAGCTTTAACTCGAAACTTGGTTGGTTCGCGTATTTAGCGCGTGATTAGATCGCAGCACTTCAATCCGTCGTATGGGAATCAAGCATGTCGAACCGGTCAGGCAAAGAGGGCGGCGCGTTCGCGCCATTCAAGTGGTTGCGCACGCTGGCGTGCCTCGGCGCGTTTGCGTTGCCTTACGCGGCGCACGCGGCCGATCCCTATTGGGTGGGCGTGAGCGGGCCGCTCACCGGCCAGGACGCGCAGTACGGCGAGCAGTGGAAGCGCGGCTTCGACCTCGCGCTCGAACAGATCAACGGTAGCGGCGGCATTCACGGCCATCCGTTGCAATACGAGTTCGAGGACAGCCGCAGCGACCCGCGCCAGGCCGTGGCGATCGCGCAGAAGTTCACGGGCGACAGCCGTATCCTGCTCGAACTGGGCGACCTCTCCAGCGGCGCTTCGATGGCGGCTTCGCCCATCTATCAGCGCGCGGGCCTCGTGCAGTTCGGCTTCACGAACTCGCACCCCGACTTCACGAAGGGCGGCGACTATATGTGGAGCACGGCGATCAGCCAGGCCGAGGAACAGCCGATGCTCGCGCGGTACGTGACGGGCGGCCTGGGCTTCAAGAAGATTGCGGTGCTCTATCTGAACACCGACTGGGGCCGCACGAGCGAGGACATCTTCGCGAAGGCCGCGCGTTCGAACGGCGCGCAGATCGTGGCCGCCGAAGGCTACCAGCCCGACGAAAAGGACTTTCGCGCCACGCTCACGCGTGTGCGCAGCGCGAACCCCGATTCGATCGTGCTGATCTCGTACTACTCGGACGGCGCGCAGATCGTGCGTCAGGCGCGCACCGCCGGCGTCACGCTGCCCATCGCGGCAGTGGGGTCGGTGTACTCGCCGAAGTTTCTCGAACTCGGCGGCAACGCCGTGAACGGCGTCTATACCGAGTCGAACTTCTTCCCCGGCGATCCGCGCCCCGAGGTGCAGAGCTTCGTGCAGCGCTATCGCGCGAAGTACGGCGCCGACCCCGACACGTTCGCCGCGCGTGCCTACGACGCCATGATTCTCTCGGGCGAACTGCTGCGCCGCTACGGCGCGACGCGCGCCGCCGTGCACGACGGCCTCGCGAAGATCGACGATGTGCCGAGCGTGATTTTCGGGCACTTCCGCTTCGATGCGCAAACGCGCCGCGTGGCGGGCGCGAAGAATCAGGATCTCGTCGTGAAGGACGGCAAGTTCGCGCGCTGGGACGGCGCAAGCGCGCTGCGTACGCAATAAGCGTGGCGACTCCTTAGGCCTCCAAACGGAAACCTGGCGACCATGAGCGCATGGCTTGACTACACTCTCAACGGCCTGATCGTCGGCAACATCTATGCGTTGCTGGCTGTGGGGCTGGCGCTGATCTTCGGCGTCTCGCATCTCATCAACTTCGCCCACGGCTCCGTCTACATGGTGGGCGCGTTCGTCGGCTGGCTGTGTCTCACGCGGCTTGGCTTACCGTTGCCGCTCGCGCTCGCCGCCACCATCGCGGCTTGCGCGGTGCTCGGCATGGCGATCGAGCGCATCGGGCTGCGGCCGCTGCAAGGCGCGGCGCGCATCGCACCGTTGCTCGCCACCATCGGCATCAGTTTCGTGCTCGACCAGCTCGCGCAACTTGTGTTCGGGCCTGACCCGCGCCCGGTGCCGTCACCGCTGCCGAACTGGACGCTCTCGATCGGCGGCGCCACGCTGGGCTCGCTCGACGTGCTGATCGCGGCGATCGGCATCGGCGCGGCCGCCGTGCTCTATGCGTTCCTGCGCTTTAGCCGCCTTGGCTGGGCCGTGCGCGCGACGGCGCAGGATCGCGACGCGGCGCAGCAGATGGGCGTGGACGTCAACGCGGTGAACCGCGTGGTGTTCGCGATCGCGTGCGGACTGGGCGGGCTGAGCGGCTTGCTCGTCGGCATGTACTACAACAGCATCGACCCGGCGATGGGCTTCCAGGCCACCCTCAAGGGCGTCGTGGCGCTGCTCATAGGCGGCCTCGGCAACGTGCCGGGCGCGATTGCGGGCAGCCTGATTCTCGGCCTCGTGGAAAGCTACGGTGTGGCGCTCTTTGGCACGAGCTACCGCGACCTGTTTGCGTTCGTGCTGCTGCTGGCGTTTCTCGTGTGGCGTCCTAACGGTTTGTTCAGCGCGAACCGGCGCCTGCCGCCCGAGCCGCTTACGGGCACCTTCGTTTCGAACCGGCGCGCGATCAACGTGCCCAAACCTGTGATCGCCGTCCTCATCGCGATCGCCGCCGCGCTGCCGTTCGCGGTCTCTTCCGGCTATGTATTGCAGACGCTCACGAACGCGTGGATCTACGGCCTGCTTGCGCTGAGTCTCACGCTTGTGGCGGGCACGGTAGGGCAGATTTCGCTGGGGCACGCTGCGCTGCTGTTGATCGGCGCCTATGCCTCGGCGCTGCTCTCGGCCGATTTCGGCTGGTCGCCCGCGTTGACCATCGTGCTCGCGGGGCTGCTGACGGCGGCGCTCGGCACGCTGCTCGTGTATCCGTCGTTCCGCCTGCGCGGCCATTATGTCTCGATCGCGACGCTCGGCATTGGAGAGATCGTGGGGCTCGTCGTGCTCAACTGGGATGGTCTCACACGCGGTCCCATCGGCGTGTCGGGCATCGCGCCGCTCTCGCTGTTCGGCTGGACGCTCGACAGCGCACGCTCGGTCTACTGGTTCACGCTCGCCGTGTTGATCGTGCTCGCGCTGCTGCAACTGCGGCTGCTGCACTCGCATCTGGGCCGCACGTGGCGCGCGGTGCGTGAAGACGACGTGGCCGCGCGCGCCTATGGTGTCAAACCGAACCGTTACAAGGCGCTCGCGTTCGCGTGGGGCGGATTCGCGGCGGGCATAGGCGGCGGCATCGCCGCGCACCTGTACAGCTATATCAACTACCAGACCTTCGACTCGCAGGTCTCGATTCTCGGGCTGACCATGGTGATTCTCGGCGGCCTGGGGAATGTTGCGGGCGCAATCATCGGCGCGACGGCGCTCATCAGCCTGCCCGAGCTGTTCCGCTTCGCCGCGGAGTATCGCATGCTCGTGTACGGCGTCGTGCTTTTGCTGCTCGTGCGGTTCAGGCCTCAGGGCTTGTTCGGTTCGGTTTGAAGGGGAAACACCATGTCCACGAATGCCACGGCGAATGCCGAAATCCTCTTCGATGTGCGTAACGTCACGCGCCGCTTCGACGGGCTGACCGCTGTAGCGGGGGTGAGCTTTTCGATTGCGCGCGGCGAATGCGTGAGCGTGATCGGTCCGAACGGCGCGGGCAAGTCGACGCTCTTCAATCTGCTCGCGGGCGCCGACATGCCCAACGAAGGCGTGATCCGCTTCGACGGCGAGGACGTCACGGGCTACGCGCCCGAGCAGCTTGCCGCGCGAGGCCTTGCGCGCACGTTCCAGCATGGCCGCGTGTTTGGCAACCTGAGCGTGCTCGACAACGTCTTGATGGGCGCGCATGCGCGCCTCGAAGTCGCGCGCCGTGGCTGGCCGGTTGCGGGCGCGGTGGCGGAACTGCTGCGCGCGTTGTTTCAGCCGCCCGCCGTGCGGCGCGCCGAGGCCGCGCTGCGCGCCGAAGCGCACGCGGTGATCGAGCGCTTTGGCGAGCGGCTCACGCCGCGTGTCGACCAGCCCGCGCACAGCCTCTCCTATGCGAACCGGCGGCGCGTGGAGATCGCGCGCGCGCTGATGCTCGGCCCGCGCATTCTGCTGCTCGACGAACCGACCGCCGGTATGAACGAATCCGAAACGGCCGAAATGCTCGCGCTGCTGCTCGAACTCAAGCGCGAAGGGCTGACCATTCTGCTCATCGAGCACAAGCTCGAACTCGTGATGACGCTGTCCGACCGCGTGCTCGTGCTCGACGAGGGCCGCGTCATCGCGCAGGGCGCGCCGCACGAGGTGCGCCACGACCCCGCCGTGATCGAAGCCTATCTCGGCCATCGCCATGTGGGCGCCGACGACCTTTCGCGCGCGGTGGCCGTATGAGCGAGGCGCAAGTCATTCCACTTTTCAACGACCCGACCCGCGAACGCCGCACCATGACCACGCCGCTCCTGAAGCTCGACCACATCGACACGTTCTATGGCCAGAGCCAGGTCCATTTCGGCGTGACGGTGGCGGTGCCGCGCGGCGAGATTGTCTGCCTGCTCGGCGGCAACGCAAGCGGCAAATCGACCACCATGAAGGTGATTCTCGGCCTGCACAAGGCGCGCGCCGGTACGGTGAGCTTCGACGGCGCACCGCTCGACGGGCTCGATACCGCACAGATCGTGCGCCGCGGCATTGCCTCCGTGCCCGAGGCGCGGCGGCTGTTCGGCGACATGAGCGTGCGCGAGAATCTGCTGATGGGTGCCTTCACGCGGCGCGACCGCGAAGGCATTGCGGAAGACTACGAGCGTATGCTGACCTTATTCCCGCGTGTGAAGGAGCGGCTCAACCAGCGCGCCGGCACGCTCTCGGGCGGCGAGCAGCAGATGCTCGCGATGGCGCGCGCGCTGATGAGCCGACCGAAGCTCGTGTGCATGGACGAGCCGACCATGGGGCTCTCGCCGCTTTACGTCGACAAGGTGCTCGACCTGATCCGCACGATCAACGCCCAGGGCGTGACGTTCTTCATGGTGGAGCAGAACGCGAGTCTCGCCTTGCAGATCGCGCATCGCGGCTACGTGCTGCAAACGGGGCGTGTGGTGCTCTCTGGCGAGGCTTCCGCGCTGCTTGCGGACGAGCGCATTCGCGACGCCTACCTGGGCGGCCCGCTCGCGGCACAAACGGCGTCGTAACCGATGGGAGCAGGCGGCGCGCGAAATCGTTCGCGCGCCGCCTCGCATTACTTTTCCCTCACGCCGCGCCGCCTTCCACGAAGCGCAGCGCGACGCCCGCGGCATCGGCGGCGGCCACGCGCAGCGCGCCGTCCGCAGTTGTGGCGAAGGCAACGCCGTTGCGTGCGAACAGTTGCCGCAACGTGCTGAGCGAACGCACGCGCAGATCCAGCGCCACGTAGCGCTCGCTCCCATCCTGGGTGACGGCAACCGCGCCATATCGGCGCTCGGCCTCGGCCGGCGTCACGAACTCGACGCTCGCGCGCCCGGCCTTCAGACGATAATGATCCTCGCTGACCGGCTCGATGACGCCGGGCCCGAACAGACGCTCATAGAGATCGGCGATCCGTTGCGGCGTGGGCGAAGCGACGACGAAGCCGACAATGTCGGTCACGCCGTTCGGATGCTCCCGGTCCTCGTCGCGCCATACGAGCTGCGGCGTGAAGTGATGGCAGAAAAACGTGCGGCCGTTGCGCACGAGTTCCGCGCCAAGACGCACGGTGCGAAAGCGCGCGTCCTGTGCGCCGCCTTCCAGTTGAACGGGACGGAAGAATTCGGCGGGCGGCTCGACCGCAATGCCGCGCGCGGTGATCGCCTCGTGCAGCGCGAACGAATCGTCGGTCTTGAACACGAGTCCCGAGAGGCCCGGCGGCGCATCGACAATGTCCGGGCGGTTCACGCGCTTGCCTGGCTCGAAGCCGAGCAGTTCCAGATAGTTCTCGCCGAAGATCGCGAGGTGATTGCTCGATCCGAGCGAGTGATGACCGCGCGCGGTCAGGGCAAAGCCCAGCTTGCGATAGATGTCCGACGCCTGGTCGAGCTGATCCTTGACGTTGACGACGACGTGGTCGAGTACGGGGGCGGGGATGCGACTCATTGCAGCGTATTCCTCCAGTGTGCAGGGTGCGGAACGCATGCCACGAAGCCCGCTGCGATTCCGCTGGGTGGGAAAGACGCTCAAAAGTGTACTGACTGTTGCGCACGCCTAGAACCAAGCGATCGTGATTTGTTCAGCGCGATTTGGCAGAAGGCGGGGCCTTGCGCCCCGTCTCTCGCCTGGTGGTTCAACGCTCCCACGTCGGCGCCGTCGGCGTGTTTTCCCTTGCATATCGCTCGATCGCCGCCTTGAGCACAGTGCGCTCGATCGCGCCTTCGTCCGCGAGCGCGCCGAGCGCCGCAATCGCAATGGCGATTCGATCGACCTCGAAGAACTCGCGCAGGGCCGCGCGCGTGTCGCTGCGGCCAAAGCCGTCGGTGCCGAGCGTGACATAGCGTCGTGGCACGTAGGCGCGAATCAGTTCGGGCACGGCGCGCACATAGTCCGTCGCCGCGACGACCGGGCCACGGGAGCCTTCGAGCACCGACGTCACATAGGGCGGCGTTCCAACCTCCGCCGCACTGAAGCGCCGATTCCGCTCGGCGGCGACACCGTCGCGATGCAGTTCGGTGAAGCTCGTGACACTCCACACCGCCGCCTCGATGCCCCAGTCTTGCCTGAGCAGTTGCGCGGCCGCGAGCACTTCGCCGAGGATCGCCCCCGAGCCCAGCAACTGAACGCTTGCTTCAGTGCCTTGTGCGTCGTGAAGCGGGTAGATGCCTTTGAGCACCCCCGCGCGCAGCGATTCGAGATCGGCGGCCGGTGCGGAGGGTTGCGCGTAGTTTTCGTTGGTGACGGTCAGGTAATAAAACACGTCGCGCTGACGTTCGACCATCTCCCGCATGCCTTCATCCATGATGAGCGCGACCTCGTAGGCAAACGCGGGATCGTAGGCCCGGCAGTTGGGCACCGTCGATGCGGCGAGATGGCTTGTGCCGTCCTGATGCTGAAGTCCTTCTCCGCCGAGCGTCGTCTTGCCCGCCGTGGCGCCAATCAGGAAACCGCGCGCGCGCTGGTCCGCCGCCGCCCAGATCAGGTCGCCGATGCGCTGAAAGCCGAACATCGAGTAGTAGATGTAGCAGGGCAGCATCGGCAGATCGTGAACGCTGTACGACGTCGCCGCGGCGATCCACGACGAGATGGCGCCGGCTTCCGAAATGCCTTCCTCGAGGATCTGGCCGCCGCTGTCCTCGCGGTAGTACAGCATCGTGCCGAGGTCCTCTGGTTCGTACAACTGACCAAGCGGCGAATAGATCCCGACCTGGCGGAACAGGTTGGCCATGCCGAAGGTGCGCGCCTCGTCAGCGACGATCGGGACGACGCGCGGCCCGAGCGTCGGGTCCTTCAGGAGACTGCCCAGCATGCGCACGACCGCCATGGTCGTGGACATTTCGCGGCCGTTGGCATCTAGCGAGAACTGCGCCCAGGAAGCGAGATCGGGCACCGCCGGAACCGACGACGCTGCCTGTCGCCGCCGGGGCAGGTAGCCGCCGAGCGCCGCCCGGCGATCGTGGAGGTACTTCATCTCCGCACTCGTGGCGGCGGGCTTGTAGAAGCGCAACTGCTCGACGTCCTCATCCGACAAGGGCAAGCGGAACCTGTCCCGGAACGCCTTGAGTTGCTCGACGTCGAGCTTTTTCTGCTGGTGCGTCGTCATCCGCCCCTGGCCGATCGGGCCCATGCCGAAACCCTTCATGGTCTTGGCGAGGATGACGGTCGGCTGGCCGCGGTGGCCGGTCGCCTTGTGATACGCGGCGTGGAGCTTGCGAACGTCGTGGCCGCCACGGCGCAGGCGGTCGATGTCGTCGTTGCTCAAATGGGCCGCCAGTGCCGCAAGCTCGGGATTCTGGTTGAAGAATCGTTCGCGGTTGTACTGGCCGTCGTTCGCGGAGAAGGTCTGGAACTGGCCGTCCACCGTATTGGAAAAGGCGCGCAGCAACGCACCGGTGCGATCGCGCGCGAACAGGGCGTCCCAGTCCGAACCCCAGAGCACCTTGATGACGTTCCAGCCCGCACCCGTGAATTGCGCTTCGAGTTCGTCGATGATGCGGCCGTTGCTGCGCACCGGGCCGTCGAGCCGCTGGAGATTGCAGTTGATCACGAAGACCAGGTTGTCGAGACCCTCGCGCGCGGCGAGCGACAACGCGCCGATCGATTCGGGCTCGTCCATCTCGCCGTCGCCGAAAAATCCCCAGACTCTGCGCTCATCGGTGGTCGAGAGGCCGCGATTCTGGAGATAGCGCATGAAACGCGCCTGGTAGATGGCATTGATCGGCCCGATCCCCATCGAGCCCGTGGGGAACTGCCAGAAGTCCGGCATCAGCCACGGGTGCGGATACGAACACAGGCCCGGCCCCGCGATCTCCCGGCGGTAGTGTTCGAGATGGGTTTCGTCGAGAAAGCCTTCGAGATACGCCCGCGCGTAGACACCCGGCGACGAATGCGGCTGGAAGTACACCAGGTCGCCTCCGCCCGCGGCGCTCGCACCGCGAAAGAAGTGATTGAAGCCGACTTCGAACAGGTCGGCCGCCGACGCGTAACTGGCGACGTGTCCGCCGAGTTCGCCATAGGCCCGGTTCGCGCGAACCACCATGGCCAGGGCGTTCCAGCGCAACGCCGCCGCAAGCCGTTCTTCCGTTTCCACGTCGCCCGGGTACGGGCCCTGTTGCTCGACCGGGATCGTGTTCACATAGGGCGTCTTGCTAGCGCGGGCCGTCGCGACGCCGCGCGACAGCGCATGGGCGGCAAGGCGGTCGAACAGGTACTGCGCCCGGTCGAGGCCCACGTGCTGGATGACGCCGTCCAGGGCGTCGAGCCACTCGGCGGTCTCGTGCGGATCACCGTCTTCCTTGCTTTGGGTAAGGGCCAGCAGCGACGCACCGCCGCTCGATAAATCGGTCATGACACAACTCCGGATGGGGGAAAACGGGTGTCTGAACTTGCTTGGGATCGTCGTGCCAGCTTACGCGCCGAGCCGCAGAATGTGCGTCTCTTTTGACTCCGGAATCGTTACCGTATAGTGTAGAAATTCCTTCAATCGGCTTGTTTGAGGAATTTGCGCACTATGACTTCAGAACAGAAGTCCGGCCCCCGCCGGCTCGACCGCATCGACATCGCGATCTTGCAGCAGCTTCAGAAAGACGCTCGCATCACCAACGCCGAACTGGCGCGCGCCGTCAATCTTTCATCGACGCCGTGCTTCAATCGCGTGCGAACGCTGGAGCGGCTCGGGCTGTTCCGCCAGCAGGTCACGCTGCTGGACGCGGAAGCCCTCGGGCTGCATCTGAATGTGTTTATCCAGGTCAGCCTGGAGAAACAGGTGGAAGACGCGCTGAACCGCTTCGAAGAAGCGATCGCGGAACGGCCCGAGGTCATGGAGTGCTATCTGATGACCGGCGACGCCGATTACCTGCTGCGCGTCGTGATGCCCGACATGCAGAGCCTGGAGCACTTCATCGTGCACTGGCTCACGAAAATTCCCGGCGTGTCGAATATCCGGTCGAGCTTCGCGCTCAAGCAGGTCCGCTACAAGACGGCGCTGCCGTTGCCGGCGAGCGGGATGGAACTCGTCGCGCGGCACGATGCGCCGATCGAGTGGACTTGAGCGTGTGACGCCGCGCCTTAGTCGCTGAGGAAACGGCCGAGGGCGGCGAGCACCTCACCGGGCGCGTCCTCGGGCAGCAGATGACCGCCAGGCAAGGCCTCGCCCCGCACGTTGTCGGCCCACCTGGACCACGTTTCGACCGGCGATGTTTTGCGCGCCTTCTGCTCCCGCTCGCTCCATAGCACGAGCACCGGGCAGGCGAGCTTGCGTCCGGCGGCGAAGTCGCTCGTGTCGTGTTCGAGATCCTCGGTGACGGCGGCGCGATAGTCCTCGCATATCGCATGACGCACATCCGGGTTCCTGAACGCGGTTCGATACGCGTCAAGCGCCAACGGATCGATCCGGTCGAGCCCTCCCGCCATCTTCGCCAGCGCGGCGTCGATATAGGCGTCGGGGTCGGCCGCCAGCATCCGCTCGGGCAGATCGGCCGGTTGAGCCAGAAAGAACCAGTGCCAGGCGTTGAGCGCGAAAGCCTTGTCCACGCCGGCGAGCGCATCCATCGTCGGGATGACGGTCAGCGAGGCATACGCGGCGACGCGCCGGGGGTGATCCAGGGCAAGCCGATACCCCGCGCGTGCGCCCCGGTCATGCCCGACGACTGCGAAGCGCTCGTGCCCGAGCGTGTCCATCAACGCCGTGAGCGCCGCCGCCACGCGGCGTTTGCCCCATCGCGGCGTGTCGTTGCGGGTGCGGCTCGCGCCGTATCCCGGCAGGTCGGGCACGACGACGGTGTGCGACCTGGCGAGCGCGGGCGCGATCAGGCGCCAGGCAACGTGGGTTTGCGGGTAGCCGTGCAACAGCAGCACCGGCGATCCGCTTCCGCCAATCTTGCCGCGAAACGAGACATCGTCCGTTTCGACTTCGAGATCGGCGAAGCCTGGAAAGAAGTCCTTCACCGTGGTGCGTTCGGCTTCGGGTGTCATCAATATCTCCTTGTCGCGCCGTGCGTCATTGCGCGGACGCCGTCCTGACGAATTCGGCCAGATCGCGATTGAAACGATCGGATTCCTCAATGAATGGCGCATGCCCCGACTCGGCGTACACCTTGGTGGCGATGCGCGGATTCAGCGCGCTCGCGCGCTCCAGCGTCGCGCGCGTATTGACCAGTGCATCGCGGCCGCCGTAGAGAAAGAGCAGGGGCACGCGCGCCTGGCCGATGCCTTCGGCCGCGGACACCGTCATCGTGGGGATTTCGCGCTGCATGTCCCACGACGCCATCGCCGCGTTCGCCACCAGACGGTCGAACGTGTCCGGCTCCGGCTGACGGTTGAAGCACAGGCCGACGAACGTGCGCTCGCCGTCGAGATGGGTTTTCAGGTCGGGTGAATTCATGTCTTCGTAGACCTGCGGGTGACTCACGAGTTGCTCGGGCGTGAGTTCGACCACGCCATCGACATACACGGCCCCGGCAATCTCACGATCGCCGTACGCCGCCAGGTAGTTCGATATCACCACGCCGCCAAGCGACCAGCCCACCAGCACGGGCTTGCGCGCGTGCGAGCCCTTGATGACCGCCGCGAGGTCATCGCCCCAACGGCGGCCGTCGCGGTACGGCTCGGCGCCCGATGGTTTGTCCGATAGCCCGTGGCCGCGCAAATCGTACGTAATGATGCGGTATTGGCGCAACTCGGGGCTTTGCACCTGCGCCTGCCAGTTCAGACGGCTGCCGAGCAGGCCGTGAATCAGAATAACCGGAGGACCGTCAGGGTTACCGCTTTCCTGCACTGCCAGTTTCACCCCGTCGTTCGACGTGACCATGTAGCTGGCAGGGGCAGGGGCGGCAGCCGCGTCGGGCGGCGTGGCGAACAGCATGGCTGCCGTGATCGCGGCAAACGGCAATGAGGTGAGCATTCGGGCGCGCATGGTGCGTTCCTCAAGAGTGGACAGTGCGCCCAGTCTCAACCCTCACACTGGTGTGAGAGTCAAGCGTCTTTGTGCTAGTCTCGTTTCATGAACACGATGCCCTCGAACGAGATGCTCTCCATTGGCGAGCTTTCACAACGCACCGGCGCCAGCGTGCGATCGATCCGCCACTACGACGAGCACGGTTTGCTCGCCTCGGTGCGCGCGAGCAATGGCTACCGCATATTCCCCGCCAAGGCGCTTACGCAGGTCAGGCAGATCCAGCGCATGATCGCGAGCGGCTTCACCATCGACGATATTCGCGGCTTTCCCGATTGCATGCTGCTGATCGACGGCGCGCGTTCCTGCGACCAGATCACCGATGTCCAGCGGCAACGCCTCGAAGCCATCGATCGCCAGATCGCCGACCTCGAAAAGCGGCGTTCGCGGCTCATCAAGACCTTGTCGGAAGGCGCGGTTCCGCCCGTCGAGTGAGCGTGCAACGGCACGACGGCTAGGCCGGCAGCAGGCCCGCCGCGCGATAGCCGTCGATCAACGCATCGTAGAGCGATAGGTCCGCGCGGCTCCTTGCAAGCAACTGCGCGCCGGCGATGGCCGCGAAGATGGCGCGCGCCCGTTGTTCGCTCTGCGCGGCGTCGACCACGTTCGCCGCGCGCAGCACCTTGGCCAGCCACGCCACGTTCACGTCGGCGAAGGTGCGAACTTCCTGCATCACCTCGTCGGGCAGGTCGTCGGATTCGGCGGCCATGAAACTGCACAGGCACATGCGATTGCCGCTCTCAAGCGCCTTGCGAAACGTGGCCGGGTAGCGCCGCAGGCACTCGCGCGCATCCACGGCCCCGGCGAGTTCCGCCTCCAGCGCCGCCGCGGTGTTCTCCCAGTAACGCCGCGCGACCGCCGCGCCAAGGTCGGCCTTGTTCGCGAAGTGATGGTAGAGGCTCGCGGCCTTGATGCCCACCTCGTCCGCCAGCTCGCGGACATTCAACCCGTTGTAGCCATGCGCCTGCGCGATCCGGGTCGCGGCCAGCAGGATCTTCTCCCGGGAACTTGAGCCCGCGTCGTTCTTCACTGCCTTCGCCTCCGCCTACACGAATTTGTGGTTGACGCCTCCGATTATAGCCTTTATGGTTAACCTAACGATCGTTAGGTAGATGAATTTACGCAAGCGCGGCGGGCTCCCGCATCGCCGCGCCTAACCCATTGCTCATACGAAGAGAGGCCGGCAATGACATCCAGCACCGCCCACCGCGCAGCGGCCAGGCACCCCGCCATGACGATTTACGATTTCCCGCGCGGCCCGTATCCCACCCGCGTGCGCATTGCGCTGGCGGAGAAGGGCCTGGCATCGCACGTCCGGTTCGTGATGGTCGATTTGTACAAGGGGGAGCACAAACGGCCCGAATTCATTGCGCGCAAGAATTATTCGGGCACGCTGCCGGTGCTCGAACTCGACGACGGCACGCTCATCGCCGAATGCACGGCGATTACCGAGTACCTCGATGCGCTCGACGGTGCGCCTGTGCTCACGGGCTGCACGGCGCGCGAAAGAGGGGTGATCCACATGATGAACAAGCGCGCCGAGCTGGAGTTGCTCGACGCCGTGAGCGTGTACTTTCATCACGCGACGCCGGGGCTCGGGCCAGACGTGGAGCTTTACCAGAACGCCGAGTGGGGCTTGCGTCAACGCGACAAGGCGGTGCGGGGCATGCACTATTTCGACGGTGTGCTCAGGCAGCAGCCGTTTGTCGCCGGAGAGGCATTCTCGATGGCCGACATCACGGTCATCGCGGGTTTGCTCTTTGCCTCGATCGTGAAGCTTCCTGTTCCTTCGGAATGCGAAGCACTGCAAGCATGGCATGCGCGCATGATGGCGCGCGAGAGCGTGGCGCGACAGCCTGCCTACTCCTCGCACGCGTAGCCGTCAAAAAGCCATCACGCCTGGTTCCCGCTACGCCGAACGGCGCGCTCCCGAGGCGCTTTTCCTGGGAGTGGGCCGACGTTTCGCCGCACTCGCCGCACTCGCTGAATTCGCCGCCGCAAGTTCCTCGCGAGTCAGCACCCAGCCCGTGTTGCCCGCCAGCGCATCGACCATGAAATCGATGAAGGTGCGCGCCCTCAGGGGCATTTGCGCGCGCCTTGCGTAGCAGATGTAGAGCCCCAGATCGTCGCTCAGGTTGTGGGTCAGCAAGGGCAGCAAACGACCGGTGCGAATCAGGGGAACCGCGCTGAAACTCCCCAGTTGTCCGATACCGACGCCGCTCGCAACGGCGTCCGTTTCGAGTTCGGGTTCGTTGGTGCAGAGCACGGTAGGCACGTCGCGGTACACCGTCTCCTTGCCGACGCGGAACACCCACGGCGCGACGCGTCCCGTGTTCGGCTGCCGGTAGCCCGTGCACGCGTGGTTCGCCAACTCGTCGATATGCTGCGGCGCGCCGCGTTGCGCCACGTAGTCCGGCGACGCGCACACAATGAGCTGCACGGGCATCAGCCTTCGGGCGATGAGCCGGCCGTCCGCGGGCAGGCCGCCCCGGAAACCCACGTCGATGCGATCGGCGATCCAGTCGGAAAACCGGTCGTCGAACTGCAAGTCGAGCGCGACTTCGGGATAGCGCTCGCGAAACCGCAGGATGAATGGCCACAGCACGGCTTTCCCCAGGCTTTGCGGGGCGCTTACGCGCAACGGCCCGGCCATGGTTTCCTTGCCGCGCCGGGCGTCGGCGAGCGCCTTCAGCAAGCCCTCGTGGGCCGGCTGCACCTCGCCCAGAAACCGTTCGCCCGCTTCGGTCAGGCTGAGGCTGCGCGTGGTGCGATGAAAGAGCCGTAGGTCCAGATGCTGTTCGAGCTGCGCGAGCGCGAGACTCGCGGCCTGCGGCGCAATGCCCAGATCAGCCGCCGCCTTGCGCAGGCTGCCGAGCGTGGCCGCGCGCAGAAACACCGTGATTGCCCTGATCTCGTTCACTTTTCCGATTCCCGATTCCCGTCCGGCAGCGTGTGACTCACAAACGACTCACGAACGATGCACAAACGATTGGCAAGATTTTCGTGATTATAAATCCGCCGATCAGGGGCTAGTTCGTTGCGGGTCGCTTGCCTATATTTTGCGGGAAGCAGACGGTCTGCTTCGGCATCCACCTTGAAAAACCCGCACAGGAGCTTGAACATGGGCAGCACATCGAAAATCTGGTTCGTCACCGGCGCGTCGAAGGGCGTGGGACAACACCTCGTGACGCAACTTCTCAAACGTGGCGATTGCGTCGCCGCCACGTCGCGAACGCTCGAATCGCTGGTCGAGTCGTTTGGTGAAGCGTCGGCGCAATTTTTGCCGCTCGAGGTCGATCTGACCCAGGACGACAGCGTGCGCGCGGCGCTCGAACAGGCGTTCGCCACGTTTGGCCGGCTCGACGTGATCGTCAACAACGCGGGCTACGCGCAGCAAGGCACCGTGGAAGCCCTGTCGGACGATGAAATCCGGCGCAATTTCGACGTGAACTTCTTCGCGCCGGTCACGGTGCTGCGGCATGCGCTCGCGCGCCTGCGAGCCCGGCGCAGCGGGCACGTCATCAATATCGCGTCGATCGTCGGCTATCAGGGCGGCTACGCGGGCTGGGGCAGCTATGTGGCGACCAAGTTCGCGCTCGCGGGCCTGAGCGAATCACTCGCGGCCGACGTGGCGGAACTCGGCATCAAGGTGACCGTGGTGTATCCGGGCCCCGTGCGCACGGACTTTCTGGCGGACGGTGCGCTCGCGGTGGCCAGGCGCCAGATCGATGAATATTCCGAAGCAAAGGCCTCGCTCGATTTGCACCTCGACACGCTGCATGGCCGCCAGCCGGGCGATCCGGACAAACTGGCCGCGTTGATCGTCGATTGCGCCAATGAGGCGTCGCCACCGTTGCACCTGTTCGCGGGCAGGATCGCCGTGGACCTGGCCGATCAAAAGATCGCGGCGGTGAAGCAGGATCTCGCGGCCTGGAAGGAGGCGGCCGTGGCAACGGATTTCGCGGACGCCGTGTGAGCAGTCAATGAGCGACTAATGAGCGACCAGCGAGCGCCGGGCGGCGTTAGCGCGGGGCATGCATGCGTCGGCCTTTTTTCCTGATCTCGCGTGACAGGTCGCCCAGCGTGACATTGGCGAACTTCTTGAGCAAGGCTTCTTCGGCTTCGCGCACGGTGGCCGAAAGATGCGCATTCACCGCCTGCTCGACGAGACATTGCGGATCGTCCTCGCTCACGAGATCGGAGAAGAGGGCGGGCTCGCCCGCGCTGCGATACACGTCGAGCAACGTGATGTCGTCGAGCGCCACACTGAGCGCCCATCCGCCGCCGTGCCCCTTTTCCGACTGGACGTAGCCGCTCTCGCGCAGGCCCGCCAGCAAGCGGCGCACGACAACGGGGTTCGTGCACAGCATCTCGGCGATCGCCTCGGAAGTCAGGGGGTGGTCGGCGTGTTCCATATGCAGCAGCGCGTGCAGCACGCGGGACAGTCGGCTATCCGTTCTCATCGACGCACTCTCTCTCGAAACATTTGAAGTTGCATGAATGATACCATTCGACCTATCATGTAACTCCTGATGTTTCATGATGGTGTCATGTCGCGCGACGTGTGCCTCCCACCCAACCGGAAAAGCACTCATGCAAGAACACTACGATGTCGCGATCGTCGGCGGCAGCTTCGCGGGCCTGTCGGCCGCCATGCAACTCGCGCGGGCGCGGCGGCGCGTCCTGTTGATCGACGCCGGCTTGCCGCGCAACCGTTTCGCGGCGCATGCACACGGTTTTCTCGGTCAGGACGGTGTGCCGCCGGCCGAAATCGCCGCCACCGCAACGAAGCAGTTGCTCGCCTATCCCACGGTGACGTGGGTCAAGGGCGAGGCGCGCCGGGCGTCCGGCGAACAGGGCGCGTTTCAGATCGAACTCGCCGACGGTTCGCGCAGCACGGCGGCGCGCCTCATTCTCGCCACGGGCATCAAGGACCAACTGCCCGCCATACCGGGCCTGGCCGAGCGCTGGGGCGTGAGCGTGCTGCACTGTCCTTACTGTCACGGCTATGAGGTGGGCGGCCGGCGGCTGGGCGTGCTGGCCACGCATGCGCACTCGCTCCATCAGGCCATGCTGATTCCCGACTGGGGCCCGACGACGTGGTTCACGCAGGGCGTGCTCGAACCCGGTGCGATTGAGGCCGCGCACTTGCAGGCGCGCGGCGTGAGCATCGAGCGCACGCCGGTGGCCGAGGTATTGGGCCAAGCGCCCGGTATCGAGGCGCTGCGTCTGGTCGACGGGCGCATCGTTCCAGTCGACGCGCTGTTCGTAGGCCCGCGCACCGAGCTAACCAGCGATCTGGCCGCTCAACTGGATTGCGCCATCGACGAAGGGCCGATCGGTCCTGTGATTCGCGTGAACGACTGGAAGGAAACGAGCGTGCCGGGCGTCTACGCCGCAGGCGATATGTCGTCCGCGATGACGAACGCCACGTTCGCCTCCGCCTCGGGCGTCATGGCGGGCGTGGCCGCGCACCGGTCGCTGATTTTCCCGGCGTAAGCGGGGCAGCGGGCTGTCGAGGGTTGTCGTCGCGATGTGGGCGGGATATGGGCGGAAAGCGGGCAGGAAGCAGGCGGATCGAATGATACGCACGCGTTGATTTACCATTAGGCTCCCACGTCCCGGTCCCGCATCGCCCATGGAACTCCGGCATCTCCGCTATTTCATCGCCGTCGCCGAACTGCGCGGCGTACGCGCGGCTTCCGAGCAACTGCACGTGACCCAGCCCGCGATATCGAGGCAGATCCAGGACCTCGAACAGGCCATCGGCGCGGCGCTGTTCGAGCGTACGCCGCGCGGCCTGACGCTCACGGCCGCGGGCGAAGCCTACCTCGCCGAGGCGCGCGACATCCTCGCGCGCGTCGATGCCGCCAATCGCCTCGCCCGGCAAATCGCCTCCGGCTTGCACGGGCATCTGCGCATCGGCTTCGTCGAAAATGCCGCCTGGAGCGGCGTGGTCTCCCGCGCGCTGCGCGAGTTCGAGCGGGTCGTCCCGCAAGTCTCGCTCGAACTGCAACCGATGAACACGCCCGAGCAACTCGAAGCCATCGCGGCAGGGCGGCTCGACGGCGGCTTTTGCTATCGCGTGGGCGTGCAGCCCGAAGGCATCGCCGGGGTGCCCGTGCTCGAACAGAATGTCGTGCTGGCCGTGCCCGAAGCGTGGCCGCTCGGCCAGGCGGGGCCCGTGGCGGCCGCCACGCTGCGGCAAACGCCGTTTATCGCGTTCCCGCGCCGCGTCTACCCGGCGTATTACGACCGGCTGCTGTCCGCCTGCGCCGAACGCGGACTCACGCTCGATATCCGCCAGGAGGCCAGCACCGAAACGGCCATTCTGTCGCTCGTCTCAGCGGGCATGGGCGCCGCGATCGTGAATGCCGCGAATCGCGACCGGCCGCCCGCGCGCGTACGTTTTGTCGAGTTGCAAGACCTTTCGGTGCCGCTGCCGCTCGAATTCTGCTTCGTGGCGAACGGCGCCAACGTGGCGCTGGAGCGATTCGTCGAGCAACTGCGGTAGGGTCGCGCGCTCACCGGGGGAAAAGGAACCGTACGCGGTGATGCCTTCAAGGCATCGCCCGCCGCAGAAAACGGCATTGGCCAGGCATTTTATCGTCGGCGATAGTGAAGGCAACCGGGGCGCTGCCCCGCCTTTCACTGCTCTCCGATCGCGCCATGACCCAGCCCGCTTCGCTTATCGCCACCGATGTGGATTTCGAACGCACCGGTTTCCAGACCGGCGCCCTCCGTCTGCCCTGGTCGCACGACCGCTCGGCCTACGGGCACATTCCCATTCCTCTCGCGGTGCTCAACGCCGGCACGGACACGGGGCCGACGGTTCTGCTCACGGGCGGCAATCACGGCGACGAATACGAGGGGCCCGTCGCCCTGTTCAAGCTGTTGCAGCGGTTGCCGTCGATGAAGATCCGCGGGCGCATCATCGTGATTCCCGCGCTGAACTTCCCCGCTTTTGCCAATGGCTCGCGCACGTCGCCCATCGACCGGGGCAACCTCAACCGGTTGTTCCCAGGCGCGCGCAACGGCCAGCCGACCGAAATGATCGCGCACTACGTCGAAACGGAACTGCTGCCGCGCGCCGACGTCGTGATCGATCTTCACGCCGGAGGCGCGTCGTTCGACCATCTCCCCACGCTGCTCGCTTCGCCGCCGGAGCGGGGCGCGAATACCAGCGAAAAGCGCGCGCTCTATCTCGACCTCGTGCGCGCGTTCGGCGCACCGGACACGATGATCATGGATCTGCTCGGCGAAGACCGCACGTTCGCGGCGGCGGCCGAACGCCACGGCAAGCTGTTCCTGTGCGGCGAGTTCGGCGGTCACGCGGGCTGCGACGCAGCCAATCTCGCGATCGTCGAAAGCGGCCTGAGCCGCGTGCTGCACCGGCTCGGCGTGACACGGGAGCCCGATGCGCCGCCCGCGAGCGACACCCGCTTTCTGCGCGTGGAAGGCACGGCCCACTATGTGTATGCGCCGCTTGCGGGCGTGTTCGAACCGGCTTTCGCACTGGGCGATCGCGTTCGCGAAGGTCAACTGGCCGGACGCCTGTTCGATCCGCACCAGCCCTGGCAAGCGCCGCGCGAGCTCCGCTTCCAGGCGCACGCCAAGGTCATGTGCCTGCGCACGTTCGCACGCGTGGAGCCGGGCGACTGCATCGCGTTGCTCGCCGCCGACGCCGTCGTCGACTGAGCGCCGGACAAGACAACCGACCAGGTTGCCCGCTCGCCGCCTCATCATCAGGAGACCCCGCTTGAGCCCCTATCCTCCCTCGACGCCATCGACGCCCACGACTGCGTTGACCGAACCGCCCGCGCACGCCTCCCGGCCGCTCTCCGGCGAAGTGCGCCATCCGGTCTACGTCGTGCTGCTGTTCTTCCTGTGCTTCGCGTTTTCGTATCTGGACCGGCAGATCGTCAGCATTCTCGTGCAGCCGATCAAGCAGTCGCTCGCGCTCACCGATACGCAGATCGGCCTGTTGCAGGGTCTCTCGTTCACGCTGTGCTACGCGACGGCGGGCGTTTTCGTCGCGCGGCTCGTGGACCGGAGCAATCGCGTGAAGCTGATCGCCGTCTGCATCGCCATCTGGGCGATCTCGACCACGGCATGCGGCTTCGCTTCGAACTTTCCCGAACTGCTCGCCGCCCGCGCGGGCACCGCGATCGCGGAAGCGGCGCTTAGCCCCGCCGCGTTATCGATCTTCAGCGACATCTTCACGCCACGCCGCGTGACGCGCGCGAACAGTGTCTTCATGCTCGGGCCCTATGTCGGTGGCGGGGTGGCGTTGTTCGGCGGCGGCCTGCTGTTGTCCGCCGCGCACGGCGAGCGCGGCGCGTGGCTCGCGGCACATGGCGTCGAGCCGTGGCAGGCGGTGTTCATCGCCGTGGGCCTGCCCGGACTCCTGTTGGCGGCGCTCGTGGCCTGCACGGTGCGCGAGCCCGCCCGGCGGGAAACCCATGCGCATGCGGCGCATGCGAACGATGTCATGCCGTCGCTGCGCGATGTCGTGACCGAACTGTTCGTGCGCAATCGCTTTTGCCTGCCGTATTTCGCGGCCTATGTGGCGTTGATCACGTTGTTCTACTCGCACGCGGCGTGGTTCCCCAGCTTGTTGATGCGGCATTTCCATCTCACGCCGAAGGCCGTGGGCCAGTTGGCCGCGCCAGCGTACATGATCGGCGGAACGCTCGGCGTGGCGTGCGCGGGCATGCTCGCCACCCGCGTCACGGACGAAAGCGCCTTGCGCAAGGTGCTCGGTTTCTCCGCCGGCGCGGTTGCCGTGCTGGTGCCGGCCGCGATTGCGATGCCGCTCGTCGGCAGCAGCACCGTGGCGATCACGCTCTATGGCGCTTGCGCGTTCACCGCGAGCATCGCCATGGGCCTCGCCCCCGTGCCGTTGCAGATCGCCGTGCCCAACCGCATGCGCGGCCGCTCGCTTGCCTTGCTCGTGTTCATGACCAACGCGATCAGCGGCGGCGTGGGCCCGCTTGCGGTCGGCTACCTGAACGAGCGCCTGGGTCACACCGGCAACAGCCTGGGCGTGGCGCTGGCCGTGACCGGCGGCGTGTCCGCGCTCATCGGCGCCGCACTCTATGCACTGGCCATGCGCCGCGTGCCGGTTCGGCATACTCTCGCTACGGAGTGAGACGCTCCAGGGCCTTCAATACACGAACATCGTTATGAAAGACGCTTTCCTTAGCCTGACCGTGGGTGACGCGATCGTTACCCGTGTCGACGAAACCGCCTTCGCGCTGGCGCCCGACGTCCTGTTCCCCGACTGGAACGCCGACGCCGGCCGCGCGCTGGAACAACGCCTCGCGGCGGCCAGCCTCGACCTCCCGGGCCAGCGCGTGCCGATGCGAACGCACTGGTGGGTCGTGCAGGTCCACGGCCTGACCATCGTGGTCGATACGGGCATCGGCAATGCGAAGGCGCGGCCGTTCAGCGCCTTGTTCGACCGGCTCGACAACCCGGTGCTGGCGCGCTTCGAAGCGGCGGGCTTCCGGCGCGAACAGGTGGACTTCGTGCTGCTCACGCATTTGCACGTCGATCACGTGGGATGGAACACGCACTGGCAAGATGGCCGCTGGACGCCCGTCTTTCCGAACGCGACCTATGTATTCAGCCAGGGCGAGCGCGACTTTTTCGCGACGCCCGCCGGGGAGCCGCGCCGCATGGTGTTCGAAGACAGCGTCTTGCCCGTGATCGAAGCGGGACAGGCGCGCGTCGTGCCCGATGCGGGCGCGCAACTCGTGGACGGCGTGCGCTTTCTGCCCACGCCGGGCCACAGCATTGCGCACATGGCGATCGAGATTCGCTCGGCAGGGCAGGCGGCGCTGTTCTCCGGGGACGTCATGCATAGCCCGTTGCAGGTCTATCGTCCCGAGTGGAATTCGACGTTCTGCCGCGATCTGCCCCAGGCGCGCGCCTCGCGGCAGTGGTTGCTCGACCACGCCGCGAACACCGGTGCGATCGTGTTCCCCGCGCACTTTCCCGAAACCTCGGCCGGGACGGTGCGCAAGGGAGCGCACGGCTTTGAATGGCGCTACCTCGACGACCCGCGAAGCTAAGCGGCGAGCCTGGCGGGCCCGAGCAATTCGGCGGCGAACATGCCCGCCGCCGACACGGCGTCCACGGCGAAGCAGCCGATGTGCTCGCGGATCGTCGCGGCGAAGCCGATCGTCGAAAGGCCCGTGCAGGAGAACGCGATCACCCGCGCACCCGCCTCGTGCAACCGGCGCACGGCGTGCAGCGCCGCCGCCTGGCCCTCGGGCGTGAGCAGGTCGTTGGTTTTCGTGACGCCCTCGGGGCGCGCGTACGCGACATCCTCGCCGAGCAGCCGTCGAAAGGGCAGCGGCGCCTGCGCGCCGATGCCCAGCACCGCGACCGGCAGCCCGGTGAGCGCCGCGACGCGCGCCGACGCGCTGCCCGCGCTCACCACCGGAATGCCGACTGCCTCGCGCAACAGCGCAAGCCCGGGGTCGGCCGCGCAACTCAGAAAGAGCGCACGCGCGCCATCGGCTTCCATCTGCCGGCCGAGCGCGACGATCTTCGGCACGGCGAGCGCTTCCGTGTGCGCGTCGAAGATGCCGGTGGGCTGATCGGCGATACAGCGCGTGAACGAGTCGATGCCGTACTGCGCCTTGATGAGGCGGCCGTGCTCCAGCAACACCGCCTCGTCCTGCGTCGTCAGCACGCGAATAATGCCGAGCGTCATCGTTGCACTCACGAAAGGCTCGCGCCGGGCGCAAGCGGTTGCGGCGCCGCGCCGTGCACGAAGCGCACCGCGTCGTGCGGGCCGTGCAGCGTGACGGCATCATGCTCCACGCGCAGCCAGTCGCCCTCGGGCAGCCCGATCACGCTCGCATGCGGATTGGCCACGAGATATTCCTCGATCCGCTGGTTGCGCGTTTCACCCTGATGCCCGGCGGGCAGCGCGTTCGTGTAATGCGGATTGATCTGGAAGCCGATCAGATCGAGCGCTGCGAAGCCCTTCGGGTCGACGATCGGCATATCGTTAGTCGTGCAGATGGTCGGGCAGGCGAGATTCGCGCCCGCACTCCAGCCGAGGTAGCGCGCGCCGCCTTTCACGGCTTCGCGGATCGGATCGAGCAGGCCGCGCGTGCGGCATTGCGCGAGCAACTGGAACGTGTTGCCGCCGCCCACGACGATGAGTTGCGTCTGCGCAAGCGCCGCCTGCGCTTCGGCGGCGCTCGCGAACGTATGCACCGAGCGCAGCGACACGTTTGCAGGCGCAAGCGCGGCGGCGACCTTGGCCGCGTACTCGTCCCAGCTCATCGTCACGCCCGCGAAGGGCACGAACAGGGCTTCGGTGGTCTGCCGGCCGCCGCCGGGCGTGAGCGCGCGAATCGCGTCGAGCGCATGAACGAGGTAAGCGCCGTCGGGGCCGCGCGAGTTGCTCAGAAGCAGGGCGTTCATTGAAGGACCTCCGCAGTCAGTCGCGCGATGAGCGCGTTGGAAAGGATCACGGGCAAGCCGCTCGCTTCCTGCACGATCTGGCGATGGCGCTCGACGAAACCCATGCAATCGAGAATCAGCAGGTCGGCGCCTTCGTCGCGCAACTGGCGCGCGGCGGCGATCAGCTCGCCGGTCTCGTCGGCGTTCCGGTACGGCGAGGCGGCGGCGCAGATCGGCGCGCGGTGCAGCCCCGCCCACTTGCGGAACTCGCTGTCGATCTGGCTCGCGAGCGGCACGACGATGCCTACCTGCCGCTCGCCCGCGAGCGCGGCGGCCGCGGGCGGCACGATCCGGTCGGGCTCGATGAGCCACGCGGCGCGGCCTTCGAGACCGTGGAACTCGCCGGTGCAGAGCACGAGCACCACGTCGCAGCCTTGCGCGGCGAGCGCATCGATTTTCTCCTGCAACACCGCGCGCACGGCCGGCTTGTCGATGACGACGGACGAGCCGTCGAGCAGGCGCGAAACGAGCGTGGCGTTGCCCGGTTGCGGCGCGTAGCGCGTTTCAATGGCCTCGCGCGTGAGGCCGTCGAGCACGCCCATGTGCACGCGCGGCAGCGCGGCGGGCAGGTGGGCGTCGAGAATGGGCGTGATGTCGGCGCGCGGCGCCTGGCCGATCGTCAACGTGCCGAGCTTTCGTGTTGTCATGTGGGCCTCCTCATCGACCGGGATGACGCACCTTCAGATGCGCGAGCGAGCCATAAAGTTCGAGCAAGCGCGCGTAGTCCTTCTCGTCGTGGAACGCGCAGGTGCCGCGCCCGAATTCCTTGGCGACCTCCACCGCGAACTTGACTGCGAGCGCGATGTCGCCCTCGTGGCTCGCGCCCGTGCCGCAGCCCGGCACCACGCTTTGGGTCGTGATCGCCACGCCCACCACGGGGGCGCTCGTCGCGATGGACGGCTGCATGATGCTGTTCAGGTGATGCACGCCGTTGCCGTAGGGCGTGATGTCCTGCGTCGTCACGGGGAAGGTGACCGCGGGCTTGCCGCTCGTCATCTCCATGATCCGGATGAGATCCTCGGACACGCGCAGAATATAGCCATCCTTCACGGTCGGGGAGATCGCGTAGCCGCTGTGGTTGATGATGCGGTTGCCCTTGGTCGTGTCGATCGAGAGCACGGCGTCCATCTCGTCCCAGACTTCGTGGGCGTTGACGTCCTCCGTGTCGATGGGCGAGTCCATGAAGTCGACGGGGTCGTGCGGGCGCGTGGGCGCGGTGGGGCAAACGTGCGTGGTGAGGAACACGTCGCCGGGCAGCGGGTCGCCGTTGCGGCGCATTTGCGCGAGCTTGAGCGCGGCTGCGACGGCGGCGATGGCGCCGTCTGCATCCGACACGAGACCGATGCGCGAAGGCCGCGCGCCAATGCCGCCGAGCCGCCCGACGATGCCGAGCGTTTTGGCCGTGCCGCCGCGGCGCTTGCCGTTGTCGCCGGGAATGGCAATCTTGACGAAATCCGTCGTGCCCTTCGGGCCCCCGATCTCGGTCACGTCGACGCTCACGCCTTCGTCGGCGAACGGGGCGAGCAGATCAACCACGGTTTGGCCGCTGGCGTAGCGGCTGTCGAAGGCTTCGAAGACCTGTAGGGTTTGTGCAAGACTCATAGGATGGAACTCGGATTGCAAAGAGGATGCCGGGTGAGGAAGCCCACTGCCCGAAGGCGCATGCGCCGCGATTGAACGCAGCGCGCCGCGCAGGGGCAGGAGGGCGGAATGTTCAGCGCGATTTGATTAGTGATCCGAAGAAGCTGTAGAGCGCGTCGGCGGCGATCACGCCCGCGGCGAACACCTCCATGCTGCTTTTCGCGGCGGGGTTGCGGCGTTCGATCACGAGCCGGATGGCAATACCCGTCACCACGGCCCAGCCGGCGAGCGGGCTCGCGATCAGCAGGCCGGTGGCGAACAGCACGCCGAGCTGGCGCTTCGGGCCGCCCGCGAACTGCAACACGGCGCCCACCACGGCCCAGATCAGCAGGGAATGCAGGATGCCGGGGGCCACGCCCGCCTGAATCGTCGAGACGTAGACTTTCGCCACGGGCGGAATCTGGCCGTTCGCAAAGAATGCGTGGTGCGCGAGCAGCACGACCGGAATGGCGACGACGAACGCGAGCATCGCCGCGATCAACTGCTGACGGCGGCCGGCCAGCTCGAACTCGGGGTCTTCACCGTGCCCGCGCAGAATGAAGCCCGCCTTCAGGTCGTAACCCATGTCGGCAAAAGCGGGGCCGGTGGCGGCGGAAAAGCCGCACAGCATGACGAGCGAAACGGTCGGAAAGCCGATCAGCATGCCGATCAGCAGCGTGATCAGGGCCACCGCGAAGGCCGGGAACCAGCCCGAGTGCATGGCCGCGATGCCGACGATCAACTCGTGCACGAAGGCCGCGAGCGCCGCATAGAAGATGAAGCCCGCCAGCATGCCCGGCGACATGTCGCCCCAGATGCCGCTCATGAACGCGACCAGCGCGGCGAGACCGATGTAGGCGATCGCCCCGAAGCGCAGCGAACTCGCCACGGTGGGCACGGCCGCAAGCTGCGAATCGTCACGCGAACCGCCGCGCGCCGCCTTGTTGCCCTTCTGGTCGCGCAGCACGAGGATGCCGACCTGAATCAGCGCGACGAGTCCCGCGCCGATCATCATGCCGTGCGGAATGTAGGCCTTGTCGATGGCGAAGTGAAAGAGCGGCACGGAATAGCCGCGAATCAGAAAGCCGAGGCCCAGCATGCCGAGCGCCCAGATATTGCCGATGAAGGCCGTGCCGAACGCCGACATCGGGATGCCGAGCCACGAGCCGATCAGACCGACGCCCACGCCCACGCCGAGCAGGCGCGCCTGCTTGCCGCCTTCGTCGCCGGCCTTGATCGCCTCCGCCGCCGCGACGCCTTGCGGCCACGTGCCGGTTGCCGGGAACACGCTGGTGCCGAACATGCGGTACAGCATGTAGCCGTCGAGCAGCATGCCGAGCGCGACGCCCGCGAACATCGGCAGCACGAGGTCTTCGCGGCCGAACAGGAAGGGAATGGCGATCGGCAGCAAAAGACTGTTGGCCGCGCCGAACGTCGCGGCGGAGATGGCGCTTTGCGCGAGGTTCTGCACGTGTACGGAGCGATAGGCGCGGAAAAAGCGCAGGGGCACGCGCGCGCAGATCATCGCGGCCAGCGCGCCGACGATCGCCGTGTTGGGCGTCACGCCCACTTTGACCAGCAGTTCAATGCCGATGATCGCGCCAAGCACGCTAAGCACGGCGAGCAGCAGCAGATTGGCGGGCGACAGCGCCATGGGATGCGCCTGCGGCGCGCGCTGGGCGCCGCCGCTCGCGGGCGCTCCCGCGCCGGGTGGCTGATGGTCAGGCGAGTGCGAAGCATGCATGAGTGGTCTCGTCAAAAACACGCCGATGTCTCGACGCGGGTGGCGGATGCTGCGGATTGGAATGAGCGGGCGCGCGCGGCGCGCCGCCTGATTGACTGCATTCAGCGCCGGTTTTACGGCGTGGAATTCGTGGGAAAGGCACTCCAGTACGGGTCGCCGAGCGAGCGGCCAATGGTGCGCGCCTGCTCCCGAACCGCTTCGCCGAGCGCCACGAGTGCCGCATCGTCCTGTGCGCCCGCGGGGAAGCTCAGGCAGAACGACAGGCATTCGCCGCTCGACGGGTCGGCGATCGAGCAGCCCACGGAGCACACGCCGTAGAGCGCTTCGTTTTGCGCCAGCGCGTAGCCGCGCGAGCGTGTGAGCGCGACTTCATCGAGCAGGGCGTCGAGCGTGGCGGGTCCGCGCGCCGGGGCGCGCGAGTCGCTGAAAGGCGCATCGGCGCCGATATCCGCGGCGTTGGCGTTCACCGTCTGCGCGCCCTCCGGGCGCAAGCCTTGCGGGAAACGCGCGCGGATCTGTTCATCCGTTTCGCGCGCAAGCAGCGCGCGGCCCGTGGAGGTCGCCCACGAGGCCGAGCGGTGGCCGGGGTTCGTCATCGCGCGAAAGGCGAGGGAGCCCGGCCGCACGCGCAGCACCACCACGTCGTTGCCTTCGAGCACCGAAACGTAGCCCGTATGCCCAAAACGCTCGCCGAGTGTTTCGAGCGCCTGCGCGCACATGTCGATCAGCGCGCTGGACGAGCGCACGAGATGGCTCAGTTCGAGCAGGAGCATAGAGGGCCGGTAGGCGAGCGACTTCTTGTCCCGCTCCAGCAGCCCGGCTTCGCTCATCTGCTTGAGCACCCGCGAGGCGGAGCTTTTTGGCATGCCTAACTGATCGACGAGGTCGATCATCGACATTTCGCGCTGCTCGCGCGCCATCAGGCGCAAAACGCTCGTTGCTGTTTCGAGAATGCTCATTCGTGTCTCAGTCGTTTGTCGCTGGCTGCTGTACCGTCGTTGTTTCTTTGCGCCGGTTCCATTTTACGGAACCGAGTTCCAATTTATCGAATATCGTAGCGAAGGAGAGGCAACCCGGAAAGCGTTTCAAAAATAATTTGTGTTCCAAACCACACGACCCCGGAAGCTGCATCAAAACGTTTTTTTGCGACGCCAACTAACGCTTAGAATAAATTTCAATCTGGAACACGGTTCCAAAATACGGAACCACACAACGGGGAAGCTTCTGTGAACGTCCACCGCAAGCAGTGAAAATCCGGCGGCATCGGTCACGCTGAAAAAAGCGCCTGAACGGCCAACGCATCGGTTCTGATCCATGTGCGGGGTGACCACCACCGCGCGGGCGACGCTCGTCCCTTGCATCGCGCAACGTCACCGCCGCAGAGCAACTCCATGTGTGAAAAGCCAATGCATTGATTAGTACAACCAATATTGTTAATCAGACCACTACTGAAGAAGGGGTAAAAGGATGTTGAAGAAGTTCGCATTGGCAGGCGGTGTCGCCGTGTCGGCACTCGGCGCGCAAGCGGCGCACGCACAAGGCTCCATGATCCTCTACGGCATCATCGACGAGGGCTTGACGTACACGAGCAACCAGAAGGGCTCGTCGGCGGTTCAGCTTCAATCCGGCAAGCTGGGCGGAAGCCGTTGGGGTGTGAAGGGCGAGGAAGCGCTGGGCAACGGACTGAGCGCCCTCTTCAATCTGGAAAACGGCTTCAACGCGACCAACGGCACCAATAGCGCGGGACGCATGTTCGCGCGCACCGCGATTGTCGGCTTGAGCCAGAAGGGCATGGGCACGGTGACATTCGGCCGCCAGACCGACTCGCTCGCGGATATCGTCGCGCCGTTCTTCGGCTCGGGCTACTGGACCCCGGCGACGCATATCGGCGACAACGACGACATGAACTGGTATTTCCGCGTCAACAACTCGGTGAAGCTCACGACCGAGACGATTTCCGGCTTCAAGTTCTCCAGCATCTACGGCTTCAGCAACCAGGCCGGCGCGTTCGCCAACAACCGCGAATGGTCGGCGGCCGCGAGCTATGCAAACGGGCCGCTCTCGTTCGGCGCGGGCTACATGCTGATGAATCACCCGAATTCGACGTCGAACACTAGCGGCGCGCTGGGCGGCGCGTCGTCATCGAACGGCGACGACTACGGCACCGCCTTTTTCTATGGCCTGGATGGCGGCGTGGCGCGGCAGCAGGTGGTGGGGACCGGGGTGGGCTATGTCGTGGGCGCGGCGCAGTTTGGCCTTGGCTACAGCAACGTGCAGCTCGACTACAACGACGGCGCGCAGCGCAAGCTCAACAATCTCGACGCGAACCTGCGCTACCGCGTGAGCGCGCCGCTTTCCCTGATCGCGGACTACACGTTCACGTTCGGCACCGCCGACCACGTGGCGGGTTCGAGCGAGCATCTGAAACCGCGCTGGCACCAATTGACGCTCGGCGTGGACTATGCGATGAGCAAACGTACGGAGTTCTATGCATCGGCCGAGTATCAGCTTGCCGCGGGAGACGCGTCGATCGCCGTGGGCAGCACGCTCCAGAAGTTCGCCTATATCCAGTCTTCGGGCGGCCCCTCGTCGAGCCCTTCGCAGGTCGCGGTGTCCGTTGGCATTCGCCACAAGTTCTGAGCGGCTCGCGCAAGCCGATGCCGCTCATCGCTTGCGCGTGGCGGCGCGCGGCGTTCCGCGTTTCGCGTGTGAACCTTCTGGCCGAACGTGGCTTGCCAGCAAGTGTTCGAGCCAGTCGGCAAACACCAGAATGCGGCGCGACACATGCTGTCGATGCGGGTAGAGCAAAGTCATCGGCATGGGCGGCGCACGGTACGCGGGCATGACCTCGACGAGCGCGCCCGCGCTCAGGTGCGCCTGAACGTCGTACGCGGGAATCTGGATGAGGCCGAGCCCCGCCAGACAGCACGCAATGTACGCTTCGGCGCTGTTGACCGTCACGCGGCCCTCGACGGCGAGGGTCCGCAGTTCGCCGTCCTGCAACCACTCCCACGGCGCCACGCGGCCGTTGGACGGCGACGCATAGTCAATCTGCCGATGATGCGCAAGGTCGACTGGGCTGCGCGGGATACCGTGGGCGCCGAGGTAAGCGGGACTCGCGACATTGATGAGCGGCAACTCGAACATCGGGCGCGCGATGAGTTGCGAATCGCTCAACGGACCCACGCGCAATGCGCAATCCACGCGCTCCTCGATCAGGTTGACCGCGCGGTCGGTCATGCCCAGTTCGATGTCGATCTGCGGGTAGCGTTCGAGGAATCCGGGCAGCGCGGGGGCCACGATCAGGCGTCCGATGCGGGCCGGGACGTCAACGCGCAGGGTGCCGCCGGGCGCCGTTGCGGAGTCGCGGAAGAGGTTTTCCGTCTCGTCCATGTCCGCGATCAGCCGCAGGGATCGCTCATAAAACACCGCGCCGTCCGGTGTCGTCGTGACCGTGCGCGTCGTGCGGTTCAGCAGGCGCGTGCCGACCCGCTTTTCCAGTTCCTGGACAGCCGCCGAAACGGATGAGCGTGGCATGCCCATCGTGTCGGCGGCGCGGGTGAAGTTCGTGCACTCAACGACGCGTACGAATACGCGCAGCAAATCGATACGATCCATGGCGTCAATCGGTGGTGGTGCAGCGGTGGTGCGGCGCTCGCATCGCGCATGCGTGGCGTGCGAGCGCGTTGTCATTGTTCGGCGTGGCTGACAGGTGCGGTCAGAAAACAGGGGTTCTATCGCCAATGGGCGGAATATAGCATTGCTGGAGTTGCGGCCGTACCGGACCGCGGCATATTTGGAGCGCACCATGTCTGACCATAGCATCAAAGGCAAGACCGTTCTGATCGCCGGTGGGGCGAAGAATCTCGGCGGGCTGATCGCCCGGGATCTGGCGAACCACGGCGCGCGCGCGGTTGCCATTCACTACAACAGCGCCGGCACGCGCGCCGATGCGGAAGAAACCGTGGCCGCAGTCAAGGCGGCGGGCGCGCAAGCGGTCGCGTTTCAGGCCGATCTGACCGGCGCGGCGGCCGTCGAGAAACTGTTTGCCGACACGATCGACGCGGTGGGGCGACCCGATATCGCGATCAACACGGTCGGCAAGGTGCTGAAAAAGCCGTTCACCGAGATCACGGAAGCGGAATACGACGAGATGGCCGCCGTCAATGCGAAGTCCGCATTCTTCTTTCTGCGTGGAGCCGGCCGCCATGTGAACGACAACGGCAAGATCCTGACGCTCGTGACGTCGCTGCTCGGTGCGTTCACACCGTTCTATGCGGCCTATGCGGGCACCAAGGCGCCCGTCGAGCATTTCACGCGCGCAGCGGCGCAGGAGTTCGGCGCGCGGGGCATTTCGGTGACGGCGGTGGGACCGGGCCCGATGGACACGCCGTTCTTCTATCCGGCCGAGGGCGCGGACGCGGTGGCCTATCACAAGACCGCCGCGGCCTTGTCGAAGTTCTCGAAAACGGGCCTGACCGATATCGAAGACGTGGTGCCGTTCATCCGTCACCTCGTGAGCGACGGATGGTGGGTGACGGGTCAGACCATCCTCATCAACGGCGGGTATACGACGAAGTAATGCGCTATTGATTTGCCGGGCTTCGTCTCACGAAGCGTGCGGCTCACTTGGCATCGAGTTTCACATCGATGGCGGCCGGAGAATGTCCGCGTTCTCCGGCATAACGTTGTTGCGCGTCGTCTGCGGAGCGTTCAGGCGAGTCGGCCATCGGCACATTGCGGGTTTCTTTCAGGCCCGCAATCGCCGCGAGCGATACGAGCGTTGCGCACGAAATCGCCGCCGAAATGGCCAGCGTGCTATGCGTCCACGCGACGAGCGCGGCGGCCAGAAACGTGGCGGGGCCGGAAAACAACGCCGCAGAGAAGTGGTAGGCAATCGACAAGCCGCTATAGCGCACCGTCGTATCGAACGCTTCCGAGAAAAAGCTTGCTTGCACGCTGTACGTCGCACCGTGCCCGATGGTGATGGCGAGGATCATCGCGAGCGTGATCAGCAGCGGCGAGCCGGTTTGCAGCAGCCAGAAAAACGGAAACGAAACGACGCCGAGCCACACGGCGCCCGCCGCATACACCGGCTTTCTGCCGAATCGGTCGGACAACATGCCGAAGAACGGCTGGGCGAACACATTGATCGCGGCGGCCACCATCACAGCAATGAGCGCCACATGAATCGGCGTGCCGACTTCGTGGGTGAGATACGAAAGCGACCACGTCGAATAGATATAAAAGCCGACATTGAGCGCCGCCTGCGCGAGGATCACGAGCACGAGCGGCCGGCGGTAGTGGCGCCATAGCGTCACGAGCGGCGCGCGCGTGGCGTGCTGGGCCTTTTGGGCGCGCTCGAACGCCGGCGTTTCCGCAATGTTGAGGCGAATATACAGGCCGACGGCGACCATCACGGCGCTGAGAAGAAACGGCAAACGCCATCCCCACGCGAGAAACTGCTCTTGCGGAAGCTTCGCGAAGAGATAGAGCGATATCGTGCCGAGCAGCATGCCGAGCGGGTTGCCCATTTGCGGAATGGCGGCATACAGGCCGCGCCGGTTTTCCGGGGCGTATTCGATGGCCATCGTGGTTGCGCCCCCGTATTCGCCGCCCACGGCGAAGCCCTGGAGCACGCGCAGGAACACCAGCGCGAGCGGCGCCGCGATGCCGATCGACGCGTAAGTGGGCAACAGCCCGATCAGGAACGTGCCCACGCCCATCACGAGTATCGATACCGCAAGCATGCTCTTGCGCCCGAAGCGGTCGCCGAAATGGCCGAATATGGCCGCACCTACGGGCCGCACGACGAGCGTGATGCCGAACACCGCGAACACGGCCATCGATCCCGCTACCTGCGAGAAGTTGGGGAAGAAAAGCTTTTCGAACACGAGCGCCGAAGCCGTGCCGTAAAGGAAATAGTCGTACCACTCGGTCGCGGTGCCGATCATCGTGGCCAGCGCCACTTTGACCGCCGGTTTTGTTTTCGCAGGGTCGTGCATCGTCTCTCCTCCTTGTTCTGATCGGGTGTGGCTATGCCACTCTATGCGCGGCCACGGCCGCCCGCGATACGCCAGCATTGAACGGCGCATTCGAAAAAGCCGAATAAACCGCGCCAATCATGCAAAGCGGGCAAACCCGCTACGGACACGCCACGAACACGCCACGAACACGCACCAGGATTTTCAAAAATCCTTTTCGCTTTGCCTGCCTGTACGACCTGAACGAGCGTGCGCGATCATCGTCACCAACCTGGAGGGCGTTGACGTGAATGATTGTGACGTGATCGTTGTGGGCGGCGGCAACGCGGCGCTGTGCGCGGCCTTGTCGGCGCGCGAGCAGGGCGCACGCGTGCTGCTGCTCGAACGCGCGCCATTGGAGCAGCGCGGCGGCAATTCCGCCTTCACGGGCGGCGCATTTCGCATCGCCTACGACGGCGTGGAGGATCTACAACAACTCATACCAGACTTGCAGGACGCCGAACGGGAAAGCGCGGACTTCGGCGAATACCCGGCGACGCAATTCTTCGAAGAAGCGGTGACCATGAGCGGCTATCGCGCCGACGCCGACGTGCTGGAGCAGGTGGTCGACCAAAGCTTGCCGACCATGAAGTGGCTGCGCGAGCAAGGCGTGCGTTTCGCGCCGATCTACGGCCGCCAGTCGTTTCGCGTCGGCGGCAAGCATCGTTTCTGGGGCGGCCTGACCGTGGAGGTGTCGGGCGGCGGCTACGCACTCGTCGAGACGCTCTTCGCGCGCGCCGAAGCGGCCGGCGTGGAAGTGCGCTACGCCACGCGTGCAACGCGCCTCACGCGCGAGCACGATGCCTGGGTGGTCGGCGTGCGCACGCGCGAAGGCGAAGGGCAACTGCGTGCGGGCGCGGTGGTGCTCGCCACCGGCGGATTCCACGCGAATCTCGCGTGGCGTGCGCAATATCTGGGGCACAACTGGGACCTGGCGCGCGTGCGCGGCTCGCGCTACAACACCGGCGACGGCATCGACATGGCGCTGCGCGCGGGCGCCGTCGCCCACGGCAATTGGAGCGGCTGTCATGCCGTGTTCTACGACCTGAACGCGCCCGCGTTCGGCGACATCTCGTTGCTCAATCAACAAAAAAACTATTTCACGCTGGGCATCGTGGTGAATGCGCAAGGGCGTCGCTTCGTCGACGAAGGCCGCGATTTTCGCAACTACACCTATTCCGGCATGGGCGCGCACGTGCTGACACAACCCGGCGCAGTGGCGTGGCAGGTGTTCGACGCCAGGACGCACGACCTGCTGCCCGACGAATATCGCGTGAAACACGCCACACGCATCACGGCCGACTCGCTCGAAGCGCTCGCCGCGAAGATGGACGGCATGGACGCCCCCGCATTCCTCGACACGGTGCGCGCGTTCAACGCGGGCGTGAACGACAGCGTGCCGTTCAATCCCGCCGAGCGTGACGGTCGTGGCACGCAAGGCATCGACCCGCCCAAGTCGAACTGGGCGCTCGCGCTCGATACGGGGCCGTACTTCGCCTATGCCGTGACCTGCGGCATCACCTTCACCTATGGCGGCGTGAAAGTGAATGTGAACGGGCAAGTGCTCGACGAAAGCGGCGAACCGTTGCCTGCACTGTATGCGGCAGGCGAGATGGTCGGGGGACTCTACTACGTGAAATACGCGGGCGGCATCGGACTCACGGCAGGATCGGTGGTGGGCCGCGCGGCGGGCGCTCATGCGGCCCGCCGGAGCATGACGCATAACGAACCGGCGAGGAGAGAAGATGTTGCGTGAACTGGAAGGCAAGGTCGCACTCGTGACGGGCGGCGCGGGCGCAATCGGCGCGGCGGTGACCGAGGCGCTCGCACGCGCGGGAGCCACCGTCATATGCGCGGACAAGGTAATGCCGTCCGCGCACGCGGAGCAGGCGAGCGTTCACCCGGCGCAGTTGGACGTCACCTCGCAAGAGGATAGCGTGCGTCTCGTCGCCGATATCGTCGCGCGTCACGGCGCACTCGACATACTCGTGAACGCGGCGGGCGTGGTGTCGTTCGGCAGCGCGGCAACGCTTGCGGAAAGCGAATGGGACCGCGTGCTCGACATCAATCTCAAGGGCGTTTTTCTCGCCTGCCAGGCGGCGATGGCGCCGATGAAGGCAAACGGCTTCGGCCGCATCGTCAATATCGGTTCGGTGGTGGGCAAGAACGCGGGCAACGCGCGGCCCTGGCTCGACGCGGCCGAACAGGCGCGGGCGGGCAATGTCGCCTATGGCGTATCGAAGGCGGGCGTGCACATGTTGACGCTCTTTCTCGCGAAGGAACTCGCGGCGCACGGCGTGAGCGTGAATGCGGTCGCACCGGGCCCGATCGCGACCTCGATGACAAGCGGGTTTCCCGACGCGCTGCGTGCGCTGATTCCGGCCGGCCGGATGGGAACGCCCGCAGACGTGGCGCGCGCCGCGCTGTTCCTGTGCGCGCCGGACAATGGCTTCGTGACGGGCGAAATACTCGACGTCAACGGCGGAATGTACTGTGACTAACCAAGAGGAATACGAAGTGAGCAAGACCATTTATCTGGTGCTGGACATGCAGAACGATCTCATTCACGCGGAAGGCCCAAGCGGCAAAGGGCCGCTCGGCGAGCAGGTGCGCGAACGCGGGATCATCGCGCGGACCTCGCTCGCGCTGCAAAAGGCGCGTGCCGCCGGCGCTCTGGTGGGGTTCGTGCGAGTGGGCTTCAGTGCGCACTACCATGAATGCCCGCCGAATTCGCCGGTCTTTTCCGGCGCGCCCGCCGCGGGCCTTTTCAAGCTCGGGGAGTGGGGCACGGCCATTCATCAGGATATCGAAGTGCGTGAGACCGACTTGCAGATCGTCAAGCATCGCGTGAGCCCGTTCTATTCGACCACGCTCGAAGCCCAGCTTCGTGCGCAAGGCGTCACGCGCATCGTGTGCTCGGGCGTCTCCACACAGGCCGTCGTGCAGGCCGCCGTGCGCGACGCGCACGACCGCGACTACGAAGTGGTGGTGCTCGATGACTGCTGCGCCGCGCATTCCGCGCAGGAGCACGCGAATTCGATCGACAGCATCCGGCGCTTTTGCCGCGTCGAGACATCGGAGAGCGTGACGTTCGCGTAACGCGCCACGGGCCGGTCGGGAGCGGACGCCCGGCTGGCTTCGATCCACCCTACGGAAAACGCCAACATGAGCCTTCGTATCTGGCATCAAAGCTTCACCGTCCTCTCCGACCTCGGCGCGTACAGCGACGCGCTCGACGCGCACTTTCGCGCGATTGCGCGCCCCGGCACGGAAATCGTCATGCACGGCATGGCGCCGGGGACGTATCGCACGAACTATCCCGGCGACGACATCAAGTATGCCTCGCTCCAGTATCTGCACGGCTTGCAGTTTCTCTCGGCCGGCGTGCGCGCGCAGGAGGAGGGTTTCGACGCCTACGCGATCAGCACGCTGCCGGAGCCCGCGTTGCGCGAAACGCGGGCGTTGCTCGACATTCCGGTGGTCGGCTATGGCGAATCGGCAATGCTGCGCGCGTGTCAGTTGGGGCGGCGCTTCGGCGTGCTCGTGTTCATCGACGAACTCGCGGAACTCGTGGCCGACAATGCGGTGCGCCACGGACTTGGCGGGCGCTTCGCCGGTGCACGTCATGTCGGCTTTCAGTTCGGCGACGTGCTCGAAGCATTCAGCGAGCCTTCGCGGCTCATCGCAACGTTTCAGGAAAGCGCGCGCCGCCTCATTGCCCAGGGCGCCGAAGTCATCATCCCGGGCGAAGCGCCTTTGAACGTGCTGCTCGCGCGCAACGGCGTGCGCGAAGTCGACGGTGTGCCCGTGGTCGATTCGCTGGCCGCCTGGGTCAAGGACGCTGAAACGCTCGTCGATCTGCGCCGGGCGGGCGCGCATGGAACCTGCCGCCGCGGATACTTCTCGGGCAAGCCGGACACGACGCGCGTACAGGAAATACTCGCGTTTTACGGCCTCGACAAGCTGCACGCAAAATGAAAAATACGCCGCCCGTGCATCGAAGCATGGGCCGGCGTGCTTTGAGTGGCGTAATTGATGCGCTTACGCTACCGCCCGCGCTGTACCGGAATGCGCTCGCGATGATCGGGGCGGCTTTGCGGGCCGATCACCTCTAGCATGAAATCGCTGAACGCCTTGAGTTTCGGCGAAACGAAACTGGCCTTCGCCGAGACGAGGTGAAACGCGCGGCCGCCGTGATCCCACGCATCGAAGGCGGCAACGAGGCGGCCATCGGCAAGCTCCTGCCGCACGAAGATATCGAGCACGCAAACGAGGCCAAGACCCCGGCATGCCGCACTCACCAGCGCATCGGAGCTATTGAACGAGAGCCTGCCTTCCGGCGAAACAACGGTTTCCTCGCCGTCGCGCGCGAAAAGCCACGGCTGCGGCTCGGGCCGCCCCTCGGGAAGGAGGCCGAGGCACAGTGACGGATCGAGATCGGCGGGCGAGCGCTCGCGCACGGCATCCGCGACATCGGCGCGTCCGCACACGATATAGCTTGCGCTGTAGAGCGGACGCGCGACCAGTTCCGAATCCTCCACGGCGTCCATACGGATGGCCAGATCGAGTCCGCGCTCGATGAGCGCGTGCGGCTGATTGGTCAGATTGATATTGACCGAGAGGCCGGGATACTGCGCGAGAAACGACGGCAGCGCCGGCAACAGCAGCGCATGACCGATCGCAATGGGCGCTTCGACATTGAGCGTGCCGCGCACTTCGGCCTGCGCCTGCGCCGCCTCCTGCTCGGCGGCGTGCACGCCTTCCAGCAGCACCCGGCAGCGCGAATGAAAGCGCTCGCCGGCGTCGGTGAGGCGCAGGTGCCGCGTATTGCGCTGCAAGAGCGTGACGCCCAGATGTTTCTCCAGATTGCGCACGCACGACGTGACCGTCGCGTTCGCTAGATTCAGCGACTCCGCCGCGCGCGAAAAGCTGCCGCATTCGGTCACGCGCACGAATACTTCCATTGCCCAAAGTCTGTCCATGCTTCCTCGTTGAAATTGTCCGCTTACCGGCTTGCCTCGCGCGCGTCGGCACGGGCGTTACGGCTCGCGTCCACGCGCGCGATGAGCGCCGGAAGAAATTCACCCCAGTCGGCCACGATGCCCACGTCCGCCACCCGGAAGATGTCCGCTTCCTCGTCGCTGTTGATCGCGACAATGCGCGTCGTCGCGCTCACGCCCGCCAGATGCTGAGGCGTGCCGGAGATGCCCACCGCGAGATAGATAGCAGGACTCACGAATTTTCCGGACTGGCCGACCTGATGCGTGACGGGCACCCACCCGGCGTCGACGGCGGGAAGGCTCCCGCCGAGCGCCGCATCGAGGCGCGAGGCGAGTTGCGCGAGCAACTCGAAGCCCTCCGGCCCCTGCATGCCGCGGCCGCCGCTCACCACGACGCGCGCCGTTTCGACGGGCATTCGCGCGGCGTCGCCCGCAACCAGCACGATCTCGTCGGCGTCGTGCGGCCCGCTCGACGCCTCCTGCCATTCCGGCAAACCAGGCGTAGCGGGCGCGACCGGTGCGCTGCCCGCGCCCGAAGTGCGCAACGCCGCAAACCAGGGGCCGCGTTCCGAGCGAACGCGCACCGTGCTGCGCCCGCCGAAAACCGCGCGATCGGCGTGCACGCCGTTGGCGTCGAGCGACACGCCTTGCACGCGCCCGAGCGCGCAACCATTGAACGCGGCGGCAAGTCTTGCGGCAACTTCTTCGCCGAGCGCGCCAGCGGGCGCGCAGACGCAATCGCCGGAATCCAGCGCTTGCGCTTCGAGCGCGCGCATGAGCACACTGGTGAAATCGGCGGCCTGAACCGGGTCGCGCAAGTCCGCGACGGCGATGCAGACGATCTTGCCGAGCGGCAACCGTTGCAGACGCTCCGCGAGATCGGGGTGATGCGTACGCGTCACGCATAGGGCGTGCACGTCCAGGCCCTGCGGCCGGGCCAATTCCAGCGCGTCGGTGGCTTGGCGCATGAGTTGCTGGACGTCGTCGAGTTCGTCGAGCAGCAACGCGACGAGGCGGGAAGGGGAAGTCGTGGTCACGTCGGGCCTGCGCTATCAAGAAGTTCGAGAACGGCGTCGAGTTGGGCTTCGAGTCCGGCGGCGGCGTCGAGCGGCGCGCGCCGCGCGCGCTCCACGCCTGTCGCGGCGACAAGCTGCATCGGCACAATGCGCACCTCGCCGCCGCCTTGGCGGGCGATCGTGTCGATCGTCAGCTTCTTTGCGAGCATGACGTTCTTCATGAGTGGATGGCGCAAGCGGTTGCTGCGCGCGTTCGTCAGCGTCACAACGCAGTGCGCGGGCACGCGAACGTGTTCGGTCACATGACTGCGCGTGCGCACGGCCCGCAGCGCGCCGTCGCTCTCCACGCGCAGTTCCTCCGCCATCGTCACGAGCGCTGCGCCCGCTTCACGCGCCAGCCACGCGCTGAAAGCGCCGTCGTCGAGATCGCCGAATTCGCGGCCGGTGAGCCACAATGTGCCCGCGCTCGCCGCTTGCACGCCCGCCGCCACTTCGCGCGCGAAGGCGGCGGGGTCCCAGCGCGCCGCGTCGTCCACCGCAAGCAGCGCGACGTGTTCGGGCTTGTGCGCCGCGACCGCGCGCATCAAGCCGAGCGCGCCGGGGCCCTCGGGCATGTAGACGGCAAGCGTGGCGTCTGGCAGCGATTCGCGCAGGCGCAGCGCCACTTCGAGCGCGGCTTCATCGAACGGACTGAGCTTGCGCGCGATGCCGTCGAGCAACGCGGCGTCATGCAGCCAGTCGCCTTTGGGCAGCGGCCACTTCGGGTCGAGCACGCCCGCGAGCAGTACGCAGATCTGCATGCTATTGCTCCGTCCCGGCCGCGCTGCGGGCGGCAAGGCGCCCGAAGATCGCAGCCTTGCCGAGCGCCGTGCCCGTCATGTACGCGCCGCCGTGAAACCCACCCACGATCTCACCGGCCGCATAGAGCCCTTCGAGCGTCTCGTCGAATACATTCACCACGCGCATGCTTGCGTCCACGCGCAAGCCGCAATAGGTGCCGAACACGGCCGCTGTGGAAGGGTAGGCATAGAAAGGCGCGTGCTCGATGCGGCACAACTCGCCGTGGCGATGGACGAGATGCGCGCGGCCGAACGCGTCGTCATGCCCGGCATCCACGGCGGCGTTATAGCGCGCGACCGTGTCGAGCAACGTCTCCTCCGGCACCTCGATCAGACGCGCAAGTTCGGCAAGACTGTTTGCCTCGATGAAAAGGCCTTCCTCGCGGCGTCGCTCGAAGTCGAGAATGCGCACGCGATCGTCGCCGCTCTCCATGATGCGTTGATCGAGAATCTGGAATGTCGCGCCATAGGGCTGGCGAATCGCGGCGTCGCCAAGCAGCTTGTATGAAACCGATTCGTCGACAAAGCGCTTGCCGTCCTGATTCACGGCAATCGCGCCCTTGTACACGGCGAGACAGCTATGGTGATTCGTCTCGTCGAGCGGGTGCTTGCCGTAAGTGCCCTTGATATAGGCCATGTCGCGCAGGTCGGCGCCGAATTCCAGCGCCATCTTCAGGCCGTCGCCCACGTTGCCGTCGCCGCCGATGAACACCGCTTCGTCGTATTGCGGCGCGTAGTGATGCACCATCTGCGCATTGCGGCAAAATCCGCCGCTCGCGAGAATCACGCCAAGCCGTGCCTCCAGGGTGACGGGCTCGCCGTCAATCAAGGCGTGCACGCCCGTGAAGCGGCCATCGGCCGCGCGAACGAGGCGGCGCGCCGCCGCGTTCATCGTCACGCTCACGCGGCCCGTTGCCGCGCAGGCGCGCGCGAGCTGTCGCACGGCGTCCGCCGGATCGACCGAGTGCACGCGCGGCACCGACTGTCCCGACGATGTCTCGATGGAAGCGCCGAACACCACGCCATGCTCTCGCATCCAGTGATACGTGCCGAGCTGGTTATCGACGTAGGCGCGTACGAGCGATTCGTCGTTGTCGAAGTTGCCGACTTCGCGCAGGTCGGAAAAGAGCAGGGCGTCGCTGTCCTCCACGCCGTGCTCGCGCTGGAGTTCCGTGCCCGCGAAGGCGAGGCACCCCCCGCTCATCGCGGAGGAGCCGCCCGTTTCGGGCTGCTTTTCGAGCAGCGTGACGGTGAGGCCCGCATTCGCAGCCTCAAGCGCGGCGCAAAAGCCCGCCATGCCGCCGCCGATTACCAGAAGGTCGGGTGTGGTCATCGCGCGCCTCCCTCAGCAACGGCTGGCGATCGTCTCGCCCGCCAGTTTGCCGAACACGAGACCCTTGAGCACCGACGTCGCACCCGTATAGTTGCCGTAATACATGCCGATCGTTTCTCCCGCGGCATAGAGGCCCGGAATGGGCGCGCCGTCCGTGTTGAGCACGCGCGCGGCGGCGTCCACCTTCAGACCGCCGAACGTGAACACGTTCGCGGAGATGATCGGATAGGCGAAGAACGGCGCGCGGTCCACCGGCAATGCCCAGTTCGACTTGCGCGGTTCGAGCCCGTGCGTGCCGAGCCCGTCGGCAGCGAGCGGATCGTAGCGGCCTTCGCGGCAGGCCGCGTTGTATGCCGCAACGGTGCTGGCCAGCGCATCAGCCGGAACACCGAGTTTCGCCGCGAGCGCTTCGAGTGTCGGCGCTTCGATCGCGGGCTGATCCGTGCGGATCGCGAGACGGTAGTTCGGAATGTCCTTCACGCGCTGATCCAGAATCACGTAAGCAATGCCTTCGTCCTGCTCGTAGATGCGGCGTGTCACGCGTTCGTACCAGGCATCGACCGTACCGGGCGCCTCATCGGTGAAGCGCTGCCCGCGCTTGTTGATCAGGATGCCGTATGGAAATACGAAGATCGACGGTTCCGAAACGCCGGAGCGCGGGTCCACAGGCTCCGCGTGGTAGCTGCCGAACTCGCCGCACGGCGCGGCCCCCGCACGCAGCGCCATGGCGATGCCTTCGCCCTTGTTGTAATAGCCGCCCTTGCACACGGGGCGCAAATAGACCGAGCGCGGCCCGAGATACTGGGCGAGCATTTCCGGATTGCCCTCGAAGCCGCCGCTCGCGAGCACGACGGCCCCCGCGTAGCGGCGGCGGCCCGCACCGCGTTTCCACGCCGCGAGCCCCGCCACCGACCCTTGCGTGTCGATGATCAGTTCGCGCGCCGTGCACTCGTAATGGAAGGTGACGCCAAGCGCCTCGGCCTGCGCCGCGAGCGCTTCGACCATGGCTTCGCCCCCGCCGACGGGCAACAGGCGCGGCTGCGAGCGCGTGAGGAACTGCGTGGGCAGGAAGTCGAAGCGCACGCCCATGTCGCGCAGCCACTGCACCGAGCCGGGCACATGCGCGGCGAAGGTGGAGAGCACGTCCGCATCGGCAAGCGCGAGCGATGCCGTGGTCTGCGACCACGACGAGCGGTCGAGCGCCATTTCCGCCATCAGGTCCGGGTCGGGATAGCGGCTCGCGTTTTCCCCGAGATGCTCCTCGAAATCGTCGGAGACTTCGTCAAGCGACTTCATGCGCAAATAAGCTTCCGTGAAGCGGCTTTGCCCGCCACGCTCGGCGCGCGTGGCGCGTTCGAGCACACACACGTTCAGGCCGCGCTGTGCGGCGCTCACGGCAGCCGAAAGGCCCGCTACGCCGCAACCCACTACCACTACGTCAAAATTCTCGTCCATCGTCTCGCTCTCACTGGTGAAGACACGAACGCAGAATAGTGGGCGCGAGCAACGGGGCAAAGCGCCTGGCGGCGAATTCGCCTTTCGATAAAGACGAAAGATGCGCCGCATGCGCTCCCTAATCGGTGTGAACTGTCTGGCTTCGGCCGCCGCCGTTGCCGTTCGCGTTGCCATTACGCTTCACGCGATAGTCGAGTTGCGCGCGCGTGAGACCGAGCAGCGCAGCGGCTTTCGACACATTGCCGTTCGCCTCCGCGAGCGCCGCGTTGACCAGCGCGTCTTCCACATCGCCCAGATTCGCGCCTTGCTGGCGCACCGCTGCGCGCGCCCAGTCCTCCAATGAAGCGGGCGGCGTGCCGCCGGAATCGCTTGCGCCTGTATTCGCCTCGGCGGCGGCGCTCGCGAGTGCGTCGCGCTTTTCGAGTGTGCCCGCTTCCGTGAGGCGCATGAGGCTCGAATGCGCGAAATTCGAATCGACGCTGAAGAGGTGACGCAGGTCGAGCGATTCTCCATCATCGGCAAGAATAATGCCGCGCTCGATCACGTTCTCGAACTCGCGGATATTGCCGGGCCACTTATGGTTGAGCACGGCCTGCAACGCGCGCGGCATGATGCCGGGTACGTGGCGGCCATGCAGCGCCGAGAGGCGCTTGGTGAAATACTCGATCAGCAAAGGCAGATCGTCGCGACGGTCGCGCAGCGGCGGAATATGAATGGGAAAAACGTTGATGCGGTAGAACAGGTCCTCGCGAAAGCGGCCCTCCGTCACGGCCTTGGGCAGATCCTCGTTGGTGGCGGCGACGACGCGCACATCGAGCTTGATCGTGCGGGTGGAGCCGAGCCGCTCGAACTCGCCGTTCTGAAGCACGCGCAACAGCTTGCCCTGCGCGCTGAAGCTGAGAATGCCGATTTCGTCGAGAAAGAGCGTGCCGCCGTTGGCGGTTTCGAAGCGCCCGGCGCGCGACTCGTTCGCGCCCGAGAACGCGCCGCGCTCCACGCCGAAGAGTTCCGATTCGAGCAGTTGTTCTGGAATGGCCGCGCAGTTGACTTCCACGAATGGCTTGTCGGCGCGGCTGCTCCAGCGATGCACTTCGCGCGCGACCGCGCTCTTGCCCACGCCGCTTTCGCCCGACAGCAGCACGGTCGCGCGCGTGGTCGCCACGCGCCGCACCTTGTGCAGCATGGCCGTGAAGCTGACCGACGAGCCGATGAGCATCGGCATGGCGGGTTCCGGCTGCGCCGCCGAGGAGGGCGCCGCTTCGGGCGGCGCAACGCTTGCCTTCAGGCCCGAAGCACCTACCATTGCGCGCGCGGGCGGCGGAGCGACATGCAGGTAGTGCAGGTCTTCCTCGGGGTCGTCCCAGCTTTCCACGGGCTGCGCGATCACACGGCACTTGGCTTGTCCCATCGCGCGGCACTCCACCTCACGCGCGATGATGCGCTTGCCCATGATCTTGCTGAGAAAACCGGACGTGTAGCCAATCCCCATCCAGCAGGCGCTCTCGTGCCCGACGCCATAGTTGGCGATATGGATCTCGTCTTCGCAGTTGTCGTTCCAGAAGAATTCCGAATAACAATAGCCGCGGTGATTGTCGATTTCGATATGCACGGGTTCGGCTTTCACGAAGCCTTCCAGGGCATGAAGCTGCGCGCCCGCCACGATGATGTCGAGCTGCGAGCGATGAGCACGCACTTTCCAGGCGAGTTCGGCGTCGCGCGAACCCGCTGTATAGCCCAGACGCGTAATGAGGCGGCGCGTGCCTTCGAGCCCGAGCGAATCGATCATTTCGCGCCGCATCGCGCCGAGCACTTCAACCGGCAGCAGCGCCATGCGCCGGTCCTGTAGCCAGATGCGTCCTTCAACCGGATTGAAATGCAGTTGCTCAGCGATATCGCTGAAGTCCATTGAGTCAAGCAAAACGAATTCAGGGGGCAAATTGCACTCCGCCTGTTTTCGTTCGGGGGTCGTGTTCATATTCGTCCTTCGTTGCCCAGCCACGATCGATGCAGGCGCAACGATACGGGCGGCGCATTCAGTCCGTAAATTCATGAAATCCCGCACTGGCGGCTCGCGTCGCGACGGACATTTCATGATTTTCTGGATTTCAATGTGGGCGAGCGCACACGGCCCGCGTGCGACGGGCGCGCTTGAAAACACGCCGGGGCCTTGCTGGACAGGGCAGCGCGCGAATACGGGGCACATGGCCAAGGTGCATGGCATACCCTTTGCTTATTAGGGCTCGCGCTTCACGAAAGTCTTCTGGCTTTCGCTCAATCGACAAGTTCTTAACGGAAAACGTGCTGGACGGAGGAGATATGGCCGAAACGGCTGCCGCAATTTCTAACCTTGGCTATGTCGTGCTGGGGGTGAAGGATCTCGGTGCATGGGCGGATTTCGCTCACAACCTGATGGGGTTTCAGATCGCGTCTCGCGATGACGGCAATGCGCTGGCGCTGCGCATGGACGAGTACATGCAGCGCATCGTGCTCGAAAAGAATGAGGCCGACGACATTCAGGAAGCCGGTTGGGAGTTCGAGACCGAAGACGAACTCAACCGCTACGCAGCGCAACTGCGCGAGCGCGGTATCACGGTGACACAAGGCGACCGCGATTATCGCGCGCGCCGCCGGGTCGAAAAGCTCTACTACTGCGAAGACCCGAACGGCTATCGCCACGCGTTCTATTTCGGCCCCGAAATTGCGCAGATGACGAATCCGTTCCGCTCGAACGTCATGCGCGGCGCAGGCTTCGAAACCGGGTCGCTCGGCATCGGCCACATTCTCACGACGGCGAACAACTACGGCGAATCCGTCGACTTCTACCGCTCGGCAATGGGGCTGCGCGTGAGCGACTACATTCGCGAGGAACGCGCCCCCGGCATCGTCGTGGACGCGACGTTCATGCACACGAAAACGGGCCGCCACCATTCACTCGCCACCGCGGCCATTCCCGGCCCCAAGCGCCTCAATCACCTCATGGTGCAGGTCAAGGAGATGGACGACGTCGGTCTCGCCTATGACCGGTGCACCGCGGCCGGCGTGCCGATGTTCCTGCATCTCGGCCATCACCCGAACGACCAGATGTTCTCGTTCTACGTGCAAACGCCCTCGGGCTTCGCGCTCGAATACGGCTACGGCGGCATCGTGATCGACGACGCGACGTGGAAGGTCGTCAACTATTCGAAGATGAGCGACTGGGGCCACAAGCGCACGCCGCCCGTACCCGCCTGAGCGTAGCGGCGCGAAACGCCGCCACGCCGTATCCCCGCCAGGACGATGTGAACCGGCTCGCGTTGCCGGCGGGGAGGAGTTTTGCCCTTTTTCCTGGGGTGCAAGTGAGTATCTGGAATGATGGATTCGGCGATCGAAGCCGGGCACGAACATAACGAGGCGCTGATGATCTGGACTACGAATAACATGATTCACGGTATCGCAGCGGCGCATTGGCCGCAGTACAAACAGCCTGACGCGTTCCACACCGTCATGCATGCGTTTCTTTCGACGGGGAAAACCTGATGGCAGCCATTTTCACAAGCAACGCGGGCGAGGCCGCTTCGGCCCGATGCCCGATCAACGGCGTAGACCCTTCGCTCTTTCGCGCGGGCATGCGGCGTCTCGCGGGCGCGTGCTCGATCATCGCTTCGCGCAGCGGCGACCTGCGCGCGGGATTGACCGCGACCGCCGTTTGCTCGGTCAGCGCGGAGCCCGCGCGGCTGCTCGTTTGCGTGAATCGCTCGGTGCGCGCCCACCAGGTAATCAGCGAATCGGGACTCCTGAGCGTCAACGTCTTGAGCGAGCATCAGGAAGACATCGCGCGGCGATTCGCGGGCATGGTCATCAACGTGGTGGGCGAAGACCGTTTTCTCGGCGCGGGCAACTGGCGTGAGGGCAGGCTCGGCATCCCGCTACTCGAACAAAGCATCGTGTCGTTCGGGTGTCAGGTCATCGAAGAAATTCCCGGCGGGTCGCACACGGTTTTTCTTTGCGATGTGATCGAAGTGAGTTGTGAGAGAGAGGAGACGCCGCCGCTCGTGTATTTCGGCGGGAAATTCGCCCGCCTGGAGCAGGCGGACTCGGAAAATTCAAACGGAGGAGCAGCATGAGCACGGTATTGAAACAGTCGGTCGAACGCGTCATTCCCACCGAAGCGGAACTCGTCGAGCGGGCGAGGGCGATGATCCCGATGCTGCGCGAGCGCGCGGCGGAAGTCGAAAAGAACCGCTCGGTTCCGGCCGACATCATCGCGCAGTTCAAGGAGGCGGGATTCTTCCGCATTCTCCAGCCGCGCCGTTGGGGCGGCTACGAGATGAACCCCGCCGTGTTCTTCAAGGTCCTCATGGAACTGGGCCGCGGCTGTTGTAGCAGTGCCTGGAACATGATGATCCTCGGCATTCACACGTGGGAATTCGGCCATCTCGACCCGCGCGCCTGCGAAGACGTCTGGGGCCAGGACGACTCGGTGATCATCGCGTCCTCGTATGCGCCGTTCGGCACGTACAAGCGTGTGGAAGGCGGCTACATCATCAACGGCCGCTGGCCGACTTCGAGCGGCACCGACCACGGCCAGTGGGCGTTTCTCGGCCAGATGCTGCTCGACGAAGAAGGCAAGCCCGTGGATCGTCTCTCGATTCTCGTGCCGCGCACCGACTACACCATTCTCGACGACTGGCATGTGTTCGGTCTCGCCGGAACGGGCAGCAAGAGCGTCGTGGTCAAGGACGCCTTCGTGCCCGACTACCGCACGCACAGCCTGGCCGACTACACCATGAGCGATCGCGGCAACATGTATCTCTATCCGTTCTCGCAGATCTTTTACGCGGCGGTATCGTCGGCGATCAACGGCATGGCGCAGGGCGCGGTCGACCTCTTCATCGAACAGATGCAAACGCGCCGCGACACGACGGGCGGCGCAAAAACGTCGCTCAGCCCGTATGTGAAGGATCGTCTCGGCAATGCGGTGGCGCGCGTGCGTTCTTCACGCGCCCGCATCCTGCACATGATGCATGAAACGACCCAGTACGCCGAGCGCCGCGAACTGGTGCCGCTCGACGACCGTGTACCCGCCATGCTCGACATCGCGCGCGTGGGCCGCGAAAGCGAAGAGGCCGTGATGTTGCTGTTCAAGGCGCTTTCCGCGCGCGGCATCTACCTGGACAACCCGTTGCAGCGCATTCTGCGCGACGTGATCGCGGCGGCCAATCACATCACCCAGAACGCGGACGACACGGCGGGCACGCTTGGCGGGTACCTGCTCGGCCAACCGCTGCCGCCGCTCTTTTACTCACGCGACCCGCTGCCTGGGCAGGCCGCCGCGTAATCCGGGCACAACCCGGCAAAGGCGCGAATCCACGGCGCGGTCTGCGGCACGCTTGCAGCCGCGCCGGTTTGAATCACCCATGCGGAACACGGGAACCACGGAATGGACCCTTCATTGATTGCGGACCTCGGCGACGAACTCTGGCGCGCGCTCGACAACCAGACCACCGTCGAGCCGCTGACCTCGCGCCACGAGACGCTGAGCGTCGAAGACGCTTACCGGATCCAGCAGCGACTGATCGAACGCCAGGTGAGCGCGGGTGCGCGCATCGTCGGCAAGAAGATCGGTGTGACGAGCGACGCCGTCATGCAATTGCTCAACGTGCATCAGCCGGATTTCGGCTACCTGCTCGACACGATGTTGCGCGAAGAAGGCGCGCCGATCGATACCACGAAGCTCATTCAACCGAAGGCCGAAGGCGAGATTGCGTTCGTGCTCAAGCATGACCTGATGGGGCCGGGCATTTCGGTGGCCGACGTGCTGCGCGCCACGGAAGGCGTACTCGTGTGCTTCGAGATCGTGGATTCACGCATCCGCGACTGGAAGATCCGCATTCAGGACACGGTGGCCGACAACGCCTCCTGTGGCCTGTTCGTGCTGGGCAGCCAGTTTGTCGATCCCCGCTCGCTCGATCTGCGCACCTGCGGCATGGTGCTGGAGAAGAACGGCGCGGTGGTCGCAACGGGGGCGGGCGCCGCGGCGCTCAATTCCCCGGCCAATGCCGTTGCCTGGCTGGCCAATACGCTTGGCAGGCTCGGCGTGCCGCTCAAGGCCGGTGAAGTCATTCTTTCGGGATCGCTTGGAACGATGGTGCCGGTGAAGGCGGGCGACAACCTTCATGTGTCGATTGGCGGCATCGGCAATTGCTCGGCCCGTTTTGTTTGACTTTGTCGATGGGAGTAAGCCTCCTGAAACGGCTTTCGGTATTTGCGAATGAAGCGTTCGGATTTGCTGTCTTTTTTCGGCAATAGCGCACGCGATACCATTCGCAATACTAATCATATGGCTATCGGCATCACGCGATAGCCGAAAACACAGTGACATTGGATAGTGATCCGATCAAGGAGGAGTGCAATGGCTGCATTGACCGAAGCAGGAACGAGCAAATTCGCGCGGATCAAGGAAGGTGACCTCGACGCGCAGGTCCATTACAACGACGCGGGTACGGGCGAAACCGTCGTGATGATGCACGGCTCCGGTCCCGGCGCTTCCGGGTGGAGCAACTTTCATCGCAACATCGACACGTTCGTGGAAGCCGGCTATCGCGTGATCCTGCTGGACTCGCCGGGCTGGAACAAGAGCGATCCCATTGTGGTCACGCGCGGCGCGCGATCTGAAATCAACGCGCGCGCGCTCAAGGGCCTGCTCGACGTGCTCGACATCGACCGCGTGCACATTCTCGGCAACTCGATGGGCGGCGTCAACGCGCTGTCGTTTGCGCTGAACTATCCCGAGCGCCTGGCCAGGATGGTCATCATGGGCGGCGGCGGCGTAGGTCCGAGCCTCTTCCAGCCGATGCCGCTCGAAGGGATCAAGCTGCTGTTCGGTGCGTACAAGAACCCGACGATGGAAAGCCTGCGCCGCATGCTGGACGTGTTCGTCTTCGATCCTTCGACGATTACCGAAGAGTTGATTCAAGGCCGTTTCGCAAACATGATGGCGCGCCGCGATCACCTCGAAAACTTCGTCAAGAGCCTCGAAGTGAATCCGAACCAGTTTCCGGACCTGAGCGGCCGGCTCCCGGAAATCAGCGCGCCGACCCTCGTGACCTGGGGCCGCGACGACCGCTTCGTGCCGCTCGACAACGGCCTGCGCATGATCTGGGGCCTGCGTGACGCGCAATTCCACGTGTTCAACCGCTGCGGCCACTGGGCGCAGTGGGAGCACGCGCAAGCGTTCAACCGTCTCGTCATCGATTTTCTGAAGCACTAAGGCGTCGCAAGGGCGGCGCAGTCACGTTGTCTTGCGCCGCCCCCGCGCGCCGGCATCACCGAAAGACCACAACCGGAATCGCTTCTGGTTGCGAGACACGCATCACAAATACGAAAAAATAGTTTGGAGACACGGTGAAAGCGAAAATCATGACATGCGCGGCGGCCACGTTGCTGGCCGGCACGGCCCACGCCCAGACAAGCGTCACGCTGTTCGGCGCCATCGACGCGGGCCTGACCTGGGTATCGAATGCGGGTGGCCACTCGAATACCTTCATGCAGGGCGGCATTTCGAACAACACGGGGTTCGGCATTTCCGCCATCGAAGACCTGGGAGGCGGCACCCGGGCCATCGCAAAGCTGCTCAACACCTTCGACATCGGCACGGGTTCGCTCTATAGCACCGGCCAGATGTTCCGGTACTCATACGTGGGGCTCGACAACGATTCCCTGGGACGCCTGACGATGGGCCTGCAAACCGACTTCATGTTCAATTACATGACAGTCGATCGCTGGGGGCCGATGCTCGCCTCGCTCGAACCCACGTTCACCCAGGGCGGCCCGTTTCCGCAGCTTGGCGCGCCCGCGTTCGGCTCGATGGACTTTCTGCGCACAGCCGACCTCTATTCCACACCCAACGCCGTGACCTATGAAAGCCCGCGCATGGGCGGCTTCAAGTTCGGCGCGATGTACGGCTTCGGCGGCGTGGCCGGCGCATTCAGCCAGAACAGCACGCAGAGCTTTGGCCTGAGCTACAACACCGGCCCGGTCGCGGTGGATGCCGCATACACGTACACGAAGTTCCCCACCATCAATGAAGGCAACAGCGGTCTGCGCGACTGGGGCGTGGGCGGGCGCATACCGGTTGGCAATGGCTTTGTTGCCGCCATGGTGGCGCAGGCCACCAACACCTATAACAACGCGCGCGTGATGGTGTACGACTTCGCCGCCACGTATCCGCTCACGCCGGCTGCAATCGTCGGCTTCGCGTATCAGTTCAACGACGGCAATCACGTTGTCAATGACGTGAAGATGCACCAGGTTGGACTGAACCTCGCGTACTACCTGTCCAAGCGCACGAGCGTCTATGCGTTTGCCGTGTACCAGCATGCTTCGGACGGCGCACCCGCGCTCATTCCGGGCGCCGGCGCATTCTCGACTTCGGGCAACCAGACCATGGTGCGCGTCGGGATGATGCACACCTGGTAAGACCCGCGCGCGGCTCGCGAACGCCGCGCGCCAATGCCCGGACACTACAGAACATTGGAGACATCCATCATGGAAACGACGGCTGCCGCCTCAAGCGGGCGCGCTGACTGGAACCTGCGCTACGAGGTCAAGGCGGTATTCCTGCTCGCATTGGGTTACGGACTCGTGGGGCTGGACCGCAACATCATCTATCCGCTCTTTCCCGTGATCGCGAAAGAACTCGGCATGAATTATCAGGATCTTGGCCTGATTTCCGCCGTGCTTTCGCTGTGTTGGGGCCTCGCCTCGATACTCACGGGCCGCCTCACCGACCGCGTTGGCTGCAAGCGCGTGATCGTGCCCGCGGTGATTGCGTTCTCGCTGCTGGTGGGCGGCAGCGGCCTCGCTGCTGGCATGATGAGCATGGTGCTGTTGCGCGCCCTGATGGGCGTCGCGGAAGGCGCTTATGTACCCGCGAGCATCGTGGCGACGGTCGAGGCGTCGAAGCCGAGCCGCATCGGCCTGAACGTGGGGCTTCAGCAGATGTCGGCGCCGCTGGTGGGGCTTGGCCTCGGCCCCTTGCTCGCCGTGGGCATGCTCAAGTTCGTGCCGTCGTGGCACTGGATCTTCGCCATCGTCGCCGTACCCGGCTTCGTGATCGCAGTGCTGCTCGCGAAATCGTTGCGTGCCGATGCGCCCGCCGCGCACGCCCAGGTGCGGGAAAACTCGTCGTGGTTCGAGGTGCTGCGCTACCGCAACGTGGTGTCGGGCACGCTGCTGATGCTCTGCGCGCTTTCGGGCCTCGTGGTGCTGTCGGCGTTCCTGCCCAGTTATCTCACCGACCACCTGCACCTGGGCATGGATTCGATGGGGCTCGTGCTTTCCGCACTCGGCGTGGGGTGCTGCGTTGGCGTTGTCGTGCTGCCCGCGTTGTCGGACCGGTTCGGCTGCAAGCGCGTGATCGTGGCTGCGCTTGCATGCGAGGTGGTCGGCCTCTGGTTTCTCACGCAAACGGGCGCGGACCCAGTCAGGCTCTTCGTTTTGCTCGCTATCGTGACGTTTCTCATCGCGGGGGTCATCGGCATTACGGTCGGGCCGTTCGCGAATGAATCGGTGCCGCCGGAGTTGGGCGCAACCGCAACGGGCATGATCGTCGGGCTGGGTGAAATCATCGGCGGCGCCGTGGCTCCCGCCGTCACGGGCGGCATTGCGCAGCACGTCGGCATAGCGGTGATCGTGCAGATCGCGCTGGGCTCCGCTGTGCTCGGGCTGCTGATCTCGGCGTTCGGCATGCGCGACCCGAAGCGCGATTTCGCGGGACGCCGCGCCGAGGCGGCTTAACCACGGTTTTTCTGACGCGCCTCGCGAGCGGGGCGCTCGAGCGAATCACAAGCGAATCACAAGCGAATCACAAGCGAATCACAAGCGAATCACAAGCGAATCAATTTGCCAACGAACAAGAACGGAGAATACAGGTGAAAACACTCAAGGTCGCCCTGGCGGCAGTGCTCATGACGGTGATGTTCGGAGTACCAGGCGTATTCGCGCAAGGACAGCAAGCCAGCGACGCCGCAAACGCAGTGGCGCAGGGTCAGGCCAATCCCGCTTCGATGACGAAAGCCCAGAAGAAAGCCGCGCGCAAGGCCGCTCGCAAGGAGGCCCGCGCGAAGAAGAATGCGGAGTTGAAGAAACTGGAGAGCGCGGGCTACAAACCGGGTGGATACGATCCGAACTATCCGGAAAGCGCGCAGGGCGCCGAAAGGAAGGCGGCGGGCGCGTCGGCTGGCCAGTGACAGGGCGCTTGTAGTCGCCGTGTCATCAAGCCGGATAAGGCAATGGTGCTCGAATGCTGGATGGCATTCGAGCGCATGAACCCATCAACAGGGAGACTGCGTTGTGAAACTGCTGCGATACGGCCCGGCTGGCGAAGAGTTGCCCGGCATGCTTGATCGTGAAGGCCGCATCCGGGCGCTGCGCCCGATAGTGAGCGACATCGACGAAGACGTGCTGTCGCCCGAGGGCCGCCGCTTCCTTGCTGCCGTCGACGTGGCACAACTGCCGGTCGTGCCCGGCGCTCCGCGGCTCGGGCCGCCTTTGCGCCGTGTGCGCGAAATCATCGCAATTGGGCTCAACTATCGCGATCACGCGCTGGAAGCCGATTTGCCGATTCCCGCCGAGCCACTCGTGTTCAGCAAATCGACTTCGTCGATAAGCGGTCCGAACGACGACATCGTGCTCGCGCCGGAATCGGCCCAGACGGACTGGGAGATCGAACTGGGTATCGTGATCGGCAGCGTGGCGTCGCAACTCGGACAGGACGACGCAATGGCAAGCGTGGCCGGTTATTGCGTCGTGAATGACGTTTCGGAGCGTCACTGGCAATTGCAGCGTAACGGGCAGTGGGGAAAAGGCAAGAGCTTTGACACCTACACGCCCATCGGCCCGTGGATCGTGACGCCGGACGAACTCACGAATCCGCAGGGCCTGGCGTTGACTCTGTCCGTCAATGGCCAGGCAAGGCAACGGGGTCACACGCAGGACATGATTTTCAGCGTGGCGCAGATCGTGAGCTACTGTAGCCAGTTCATGACGCTGCGGCCCGGCGATCTGATCATCACCGGCACGCCCGCCGGCGTGGGGCTGGGTATGAAGCCGCCTGTGTACCTCGCTGCCGGTGATGTCATCGATATGGCGATAACCGGCCTGGGTGAACAGCGCCATGTGGTGAGGTAAGCGCGGAAAGTTAAGATCTAATTGGCTTCCGTGCCATCCCATCCGCCTCCCAGCGCCTTGTTCAGCGCAATGAAATCCGTAGCAATGAGCACGCGGCTCTGAATCAGCGTGTCTTGCGCCGCATACAACGAACGCTCGGCCGTCAGCACTTCGAGAAAACCCGTCGATCCCGAGCGATAGAGCGATTGCGCCATCGCCGCCGCGTCGCCATAGGCATCGGCGGAACGCTTCAGGTTCTGCACGCGCTCGGTTTCGCGCGAGAGCGATACGCTGGCGTTTTCCACGTCTTGCAGTGCAGTCAACACCGCCGAACGATACGCGATGAAAGACTGGTCGCGTTGCGCATCGGCAATCTCCACCGCGGCCTTCAGGCGACCTGCGTCGAAAAGGGGAATCGTGACCGCGGGTCCGATCGACCAGCCGATAGACGAATGCCGCGCAAGGTCGCCGAACTGCGTGCCCGACGTGCTGAGCGTGCCGGTGAGCGTGACGCGCGGATAACGCGCGGCCTCTGCCTGACCCACGCGCGCCGTGCTCTGTGCGTAGCGCCGTTCCGCAGCACGAACATCGGGGCGGGCGAGCAGCACGTCGGCGGGCACACCGAGCATGACCGGCAGCGGCGGAGCAGGCACGTCCTGCACGTGCTCCATACTCGCGAGCAGCGCGCCCGGCGCCCGGCCCAGAAGCACGGCCAGGCTGTGCACGCTTTGCGCATAAGCGGCCTCCAGCGCGGGGATGGTGGCGAGCGTCGACTGCGCTTCGCCCGATGCGTTCGCCGCGTCGAGGCCCGAGTTCGAGCCGGCCACGAAGCGTATGCGCGTGAGGCGCGCGGTTTCCTGCTGTGAGTCGGCCGTCGCGCGCGCCAGCGCAAGGCGCGCCTGATAGCCGCGCGCTTCGACATAGTGCGTGGCCACGTCGCCCACCAGCGTAAGCAGTGTTGAACGCAGATCCCACTGCGCAGCGTCGAGTCCGCCTTGCGCGGCTTCCAGCGAGCGCCGGTTTCCGCCGAAGATATCGATCTCCCAACTGGCGTCGAAGCCCGCCTGGAAGAGGTTGGCGGGGCTGCCCACGCCGAGTACGGACGTGCTGCCGCCCGCGCTGGAAGACGTTGTGGTGACGGCGTGCGAGCCCGCACCCGAGCGCGTGAACGCAGCCGTGCCGTTGAGCGACGGATAAAGCGCGCCGCCGGCCTGACGCACCACTGCGCGCGCCTCGCGCACGCGAGCGGCGGCGGTCGCCACGTCGAGGTTGCCGCTGACAGCCTCTTCGATCAGCGTGTCGAGGAGCGGATCGCTCAGGTGTACCCACCACTGGCGCAGGTCGGGACGCTCGGCGGCCTGCGCGCCGTTCGTCCCGGGCGCCGATTTTCCGCCGCTCCATTGAGCGGGCACGTCCGCGTGCGGCGCACGGTAGTCGGGCCCCACGGCACAGCCTGAGAGCAGCAGGGCCGTGAGCAGGGACGCAACGCCGGCCTTGCGATTCGAGAGCGATGTGCGATTGAGCTGCCGTTTCATGTTGGTGCGTTGAAGTGCGTTCATGTGCGTTCGCGCTTGCCCCGGCCGAAGGTTTGCCGTACCGCCACGTAGAGGAGCGGCGCGAAGAAAATGCCGAGCACGGTGGCCGCGACCATGCCGCCCATCACGCCGATACCGATGGCGTTCTGTGCCCCCGAGCCCGCGCCGGTCGCGACCGCGAGCGGCGCGACGCCGAGAATGAAGGCGAACGAGGTCATGAGAATCGGCCGCAGGCGCTGGCGCGCGGCGTCGAGCGTCGCTTCGAGCAGCGTCGCGCCACGTGCCTCGCGCTCCAGCGCGAACTCGACGATGAGGATCGCGTTTTTCGCCGCGAGACCGATCGTCGTCAGCAAGCCCACCTTGAAGTAGACGTCGTTGGTCTGAGCGCACAGCATCGCGGCCAGCAGCGCGCCCGCCATGCCCAGCGGCACGGTGAGCATGACGGCGAGCGGAACGGACCAGCTTTCATAGAGTGCGGCGAGGCACAGAAACACCACGAGCACCGAGATCGCGTAGAGCGCTGCCGCCTGGTCGCCCGCGAGACGTTCCTCGTAGGAGAGGCCGGTCCATTCATGCCGGAAGCCCGGCGGCAGTCGGGCCACCAGCTTGTCGATCTCGCTCATCGCCGCCCCGGAGCTGACACCCGGCGCGGCCTCGCCCTGGATTTCGAGTGCCGGGACACCGTTATAGCGTTCGAGCCGTGTGGGGCCGAAGGTCCAGCGGCCATGCGCGAACGAGGCGAACGGCACCATTTCGGCGCTAGCGTTGCGCACATGCCAGCCGTCGAGATCGCTTGGCTGCATGCGGAAGTCGGCGTCGGACTGCACATAGACGCGCTTCACGCGGCCACGGTCCACGAAGTCGTTCACGTAATTGCTGCCCCAGGCCACCGACAGCGTGTTGTTGATGTCGGCGAGATTCAGGCCTAGTGCGCTCGCCTTGGCCTGGTCGATGTCCACGGCGAACTGCGGCGTCGGCTCTTGCCCCGTGGGGCGCGTATTGGCGAGCCGGGCGCTGCGCGCCGCCGAGCCGAGCAACGCGTCGCGGACCTGCGTGAGCTGTTCACGTCCTGTGCCATTGGTGTCCTCCAGGTAGAAGTCGAAGCCGTTGGAGGTGCCCATGCCGTCGATTGCCGGCGGCAGGAGCGCGTAGACCTGCGCGTCGCCGATGGCGGCGAACGCGGCGCTCGCGCGCTGCGCGACTTCCTGCGCGGAGAGATTGGCGGACTTGCGCGCTTCGAAGTCCTTCAGGCGCACGAACACCATGCCTGCGTTCTGGCCCGAGCCGCCGAAGCCGTAGCCCTCGATGGCCATGACGCCTTCCACGGCATCCTTCTCTTTGGTCAGGTAGTAGTCCGTAACGGTTTTGAGCACGTCGCGCGTGCGCGCATTCATGGCGCCGGCGGGCAACTGCACGGCGGTCAGCAAAATGCCCTGATCCTCGACGGGCAGAAACGAACTGGGCAGACGCATGAACATCCAGCCCATCGCCACCACGATCGCCAGAAAGATCGCGAGAAAGCGCTTGCCGCGCGTGAGGATGCCTTCCACGCCCGCGCGATAGGCGAGTGAGCCGCGATCGAAGGCACGGTTGAACCACGCGGCGAAGCCACGCTGCGCGCCGTGCGCGGCGGGCTTGCGCAGGATCGTCGCGCACAGCGCGGGCGTGAGGATCAACGCCACCGCCACGGAGAGCAGCATCGCCGTGACGATCGTGACCGAAAACTGCCGGTAGATCGTGCCCGTGGAGCCCGATGAAAATGCCATCGGCACGAAAACGGCCGAAAGCACGGTGGCAATGCCGATCAGCGCGCCGGTAATCTCTCGCATCGACTTGAGCGTAGCTTCGCGCGGGGAGAGTCCCTCCTCTGCCATCACGCGCTCGACGTTCTCCACCACCACAATGGCGTCGTCCACCAGCAGGCCGATCGCGAGCACCATCGCAAACATCGTCAGCGTGTTGATCGAATAGCCGAACACGGCGAGCACGCCGAACGTGCCGAGCAGCACGACGGGAATCGCCAGCGTGGGAATCAGTGTGGCGCGCATGTTCTGCAAGAACACCAGCATCACGATGAACACGAGCACGATGGCTTCGACCAGCGTTTTCACGACCTCATGAATGGAGAGCGTGACGAACGGCGTGGTGTCGTACGGATAGACCACCTCCACGCCCGCGGGCAGTGTGCCCTTGAGCGAAGCGATGAGTCCCTTGATGCGCTTCGCGGTGTCTATCGCGTTGGCGCCGGTCGCGAGATTCACGCCCAGCGAGGAAGCGGGCATGCCGTTGTAGGTGGACGCGTAGGTGTAGTTCTCCGCGCCGATTTCCACGCGCGCCACGTCCTTCAACCGCACGATGGCACCGTCCGAGCCGCTCTTGACGATGACGTCGGCGAATTGCGCCGCCGTTTGCAGGCGGCTTTGCGCGGTCACGGTCGCATTGAGTTGCTGGCCGGCGCGCGCGGGCTGCGCGCCCAACTGGCCCGCCGACACTTGCGCGTTCTGCGCGCGCAGCGCGGCTTCCACATCGCCGGGCATGAGCGCGTACTTGGCGAGCCGGTTGGGATCGAGCCAAACGCGCATCGCGTAGCTCGAACCGAAAAGCTGCGTGTTGCCGACGCCCGGCACGCGGCGAATCTGGTCCTGCAACGTGCTGCCCACGTAATCGTCGAGATCGACGGAGCTGAGCTTGCCGTCCGTGGAGACGAAGCCCACCACCATCAAAAAGCTCGCCGACGACTTCGTCACCGTGAGCCCGGTGCTCTGCACGACCGAGGGAAGCTGCGCGGTGACGAGCTGGAGCTTGTTCTGCACCTGCATCTGGGCGACGTCGGGATTGGCGGCGTTGCTGAAGGTGAGGCGGATCTCGACCTCGCCCGAGGCGTCCGAACTGGCCGCCATGTAGAGCAGATTGTCGAGGCCCGTGAGCCCTTGCTCGATCACGCGCGTGACCGAGTTCTCGATGGTCTGCGCATCGGCGCCGGCGTAGTTCGCCGAGATCGAGATCGTGGTGGGCGCGATCTCGGGATACTGCGCGACCGGCAGGCGCTTGAGCGCGAGCAGCCCGGCGAGCATCACGACGATGGCGAGCACCCACGCGAAGACGGGGCGTCTGATGAAAAATGCCGACATGTCGTTCCTCAGGTGCGGTTGCCGGGCGCGGCGGCCTGGGCCGAATTCGCGGACGGCGCGGCGGCGCGCTCAGGCAACTTGCGCACGGTGCCCGTCGCGGCGTCTATCGTGACCTCGGTGCTTGCGACGGCGTCGCCCGCGCGCGCCTGCTGGCTGCCCTCCACGACGAGCGCGTCGCCGTCACGCACGCCGTGGGTGACGAGCCAGTCGTTGCCGTGCTCGCGCGCGTGGCCGAGCACGACTTCCTCGAGCTTGCCGCCGCGCACGAACAGTGCGGTCGCCTCGCCACGCGCGTTGCGGCTCACGGCGCGCTGCGGCAGCAGATAGGCGCCGGGCGTCGTGCCTTCCGCGACGATCGCGCGCACGTACATGCCGGGCAACAGCAGGCGGCGCGGATTGGGCACGCTCGCGCGCAGCGTATAGGTGCCCGTTGCCGTGGCGACGCTCGATTCGCCGAATTCGAGCCTGCCTTCGAGCGGATAGAGCGAGCCGTTCTCGAGCTTGAGCTTCAGTGGCACCGCGCCGCCCGCAGTGATCACGCGGCCCGCGTCGATGGCCTCGTGCAGGTCGAGCAGGCTCGCGCTCGACTGCGTGATATCGACATTCACACGGTCGATTTGATGGATCGTCGTGAGCGCCACGCTCTGGCTCGCGCTCACGAGCGCGCCGGGCGTGAGCGTCGAGCGGTCGATACGCCCCGAGATGGGCGCGCGTATCGTGGTGCGCTCGAGATCGATACGCGCGGCTTCCAGTGCGGCCCTGGCGGCGGATACGTTGGCGCGCGCCTGCGCGAGCGTGTCCATGGATTCTTCGTAGTCCTGCCGGCTGATCGCATTTTGCTTGATGAGATCCTTGTTGCGATCGGCCCTGGCCTGCGCGGCGGGGACGGCGGCCAGCGCGCGTTGCAGCGCGGCTTCGGCGCTGTCACGCGCGGCTTTGTAGCTTGCCGGATCGATCTGGTAAAGCGGCTGGCCGGCCTTCACTTGCGCGCCTTCCACGAAAAGACGCTGCTGGATGATGCCGCCGACCTGCGGGCGCACTTCGGCTTCTAGAAACGCGACAACGCGGCCCGGCAGCTCCGTGCTGACCTGCACGGTCTGCGGGTGGAGCGTGACCACACTGACCTGCGGTTTGGGCATGCTCTGCGACGCGGCGGCGTCGTGTTCGCCGCGGCACGCTGCGAGCGCGAGCAGCAGGGCAACCACGGCCGTGGCCGTTCGCGTGGTTGTTCTCATCGAGTGGGTATTCATGGTGTGCGGTGCATGCGTGCGGCGCGATGGCGGAGGCTGGATGCTGGCATGCGGCCGTTCGGGGAGGATGGAGATCGTGTGGAGATTGTGTCGAGCGAGCCGCGCAGGCTGCGCGAATCGCAAGGAAATGCGCGACGGAATGCGCAGCGGGCGCGGCGAATTGTTGAGATATGATGGAGACTCGATGGAGCAAATTGCGGCGCAACGCGCAAGCGGTCACGATGGAGCTCCCGCTTGACGACACGCCCGCCCAGACGCACGCGATGAACCATGAACGCGCTGATCCTGATCGCCGAAGACGAACCTGAAATTGCCGAAATACTCGACGCCTATCTCACCCGGGAAGGCTATCGGACCTACCAGGTCGCTAACGGCCAGTCGGCGCTCGATGTGCAGCCGGTCCTGAAACCCGATCTCGTGCTGCTCGACATCAAGATGCCCGGCAAGGACGGCTGGGAAGTGCTCTCCGAATTACGCCGGCGCGGCGATACCCCCGTGGTGATCGTGACGGCGCTCGATCAGGACATCGACCGCTTGCAAGGTTTGCGCATCGGCGCGGACGACTACGTGGCGAAGCCGTTCAATCCCGTGGAGGTGGTGGCGCGCGTCGGCGCCGTGTTACGGCGCACGGGGGGGTCACGCACGGAGCCGGTGTTGCGCGTGGGACGCCTCGAAATCGACACGCAAAGCTATATGGCGAGCGTGCGTTCGGCTCCCGGCGTCGGCGGCGCGGAAAAGGGCGGCGTGCAGCTTGCGCTGACCCTCACCGAATTCCGCATGCTCGCGCACATGGCGAAGTCGCCCAATCGCGTTTTCACGCGCGGCGAACTCGTTGACGCGTGCCTTCCGGGCGGCGACGCGCTCGAGCGCACCGTCGACAGTCACGTGAGCAATCTGCGCAAGAAGCTCGACAAGGCGGGCGCATCCGAAGTGATCGCGGTCGTGCGCGGCGTGGGCTACCGCCTGGGTGACGCCGAATGAACGGGTCCGTGGAGCATCGCGGGCGGCTCGTCCGCCAGATCGTCCTGTCGATGGGGCTCGTGTCCTGCATCACTATGCTCATTGCGTTTGTCGGGTCGATCGTCATCTACGGGCTGCTCTTTCTGTTCTCTCCGCCGCCGTATCCGCCCACTGGCAAAGAGCTTTTCATTCCCGACCCGCGCGACTATCTGATCTTCGCGATTCTCCTGCTGTTCGGGCTCGTGGTCGCGGTGATCATGGCGTCGCGGCTCGCGCGGCGCATTCTCGCGCCGCTCAATTCGCTCGCGGAAAGCGCCCGCAGCATCGCGGCGGGCGACCTCGCGGCGCGTGCGCTGCCGGGCGACCGCTCACTCGGCGAGACAGCGCTGCTGGTGGACGACTTCAACGCCATGGCCGTTCGCCTGCAACGCATGACGGCCGACATGAGCGCCTGGAATGCGGCGATCGCGCATGAACTGCGCACGCCGCTCACGATCCTGCGTGGCCGGTTGCAGGGCATGAAGGACGGCGTATTCAAGTCGGACGAAGCGCAGATTCGCGGGCTGCTGTTTCAGGTGGAAGGCCTCACGCGTCTCGTGGACGACCTGCATATCGTTACGCTTCAGGACATCGGGCGCCTGGAAATGCGCATGGAGCCCACGCGCATCGACGTGGAAATCCGCCGCGCCGTCGACTCGATCGTCGAGGAACTGTCCGAGGCGGGGATCATGGTCGAACTCATGCTGGCACCGGTCGTGGTGCATTGCGACGGCACGCGAATTCGTCAGGCCTTGCTGGCGCTGCTCGACAACGCTCGACGATACGCCGTGCCGGGCACACTCGTGGTTCGTGCCGACGGTGACGCCGACAACGTGCGGCTGTCTGTGGAAGACGAAGGGCCGGGGGTTACGCCTGGATTCGAGGCGCAGATGTTCGAGCCGTTCGCGCGCGCGGACGCGTCCCGCTCGCGCAAGTTCGGCGGCTCCGGCCTCGGGCTTTCGGTTGTGCGGGCGATTGCACTGGCGCACGGCGGGACAGCAGGCTACCGGGAAAACAGTCAAGGTGGATCCACCTTCGAATTGGTGATCCCGGCATCGGCTTTTCAAGCGGCCGCGATCCCGAACTGACCGCCAAGTGCTTTTCAGGGGCGTGCGAAGTGAACGCGGTGTGGCGGGAGCGAACCCAGACCCGCCAGTGCTCAGGTTAGCCAGCCGCGCGCGCCGCGGTCCAATCCACCGCCGCGTCAAACAGCCGGATTCCCGCCTCCGAGAGATTGGGAAACGAATCGTTGTCCATGAAGAACATGGTGCGACGTGCGGGCGCAAGAGCCTCGTAGTCCATCGTCGCGCCTTTTTCGTAGGTGAAAATCGCGGCCTTCTCCGGCTGGCCGTAGATCGTGGCGATGATCGACGCGCCGAGTCCGGGCTTGCCCCAACTCATGGGCGCCTGCTTGCGAAATACGTTGGACACGCCCGCCGGCAATCCCCCCGACGCGGCATGCGGCGCGTTCGTGAGCCACAGATAGCGCTCCTTGTCCACTTCGCCGAAGTCGGTATCGTGCCGCTTGCCGCTCATGGCGAGGTCGTCGAGCAGGTCGTTCTCCCACGTGAGCAGCGGCACCGGCGCGTTGCGCCAGCCGGCGGGCACGTCCTTCGCGGAGACGGTCGATGAAATGACAACGAGCCGCGCATCGCGCGCGAGCGCGGGGTCGACATCCTGATTGACGAGCCGCACGGTGTAGCCGCGCGCTTGCAGATGCGCCGCAATTTTCTGGTCGACGGCGAGATTCGGTCCATTGAGCTGGACCACCATCAGGACGGTGCCCGATGTGTCAGGTCCCTGTGCACTCGCGCCGCGTGCGGCGAAGGACGCGGCAATGGCGCCGAGCGCGAATAGCGCATTGCGGCGCGAAAGGGTGCGGGGAGCCGAAGAGGAGGGACGCTGTTTCATGAGAGTGCGTGTGCGCATCAGAATTCGAAAGTGGAGAGCAGTGAGACCTGGCGCGCGTCGCCTACCGCGACGAAGTAGCGGTTCGCGCTCGACGGGTAATAGGTCTTGTTGAAGAGGTTCTTGACGTTCAACTGGAACGAGACGCGGCGCTCGCCCCATTTCGTTTCGTAGGTCGCGAACGCGTCGGCGACGGTGTAGGCAGGCAGCGTGAAACTGTTGGCCGAGTCGCCCGGACGCGAGCCCACGTAATGCGCACCCGCGCCCACGCGCAACTGGTCACCGCCGAACACGGTGCCGAAGTCGTACACGGCCGCGAGCGACGCCGTATTCTGCGCGACGTTCCAGAGCCGGTTGCCCGCATATTCCGGGTCCTCGGTCGTTTTGGCGTCGATATACGCGTAGCTCGCAATGACACTCACGTGCTGGCCGATCTGGCCGGAAACGTCAAGCTCCACGCCGCGCGATCGAGCCTTGCCCGAGGTCCGCCAGTCGGTTTCCTTGGTCGTGTCGTTGTACTGAGAAACGAGCACATTTGACTTGTCGATGTTGAAAAGCGCGAGCGTGCCCGTGAGACCCGCCGGCATCGCGATCTTCGCACCGAGTTCCCACGACGTGGCTTCTTCCGGTCGAACCGAAGAGTCGATCACGACGCCCGTGCTGAGCGGCGCGATTGACGAGGTGGGCTTGAGCGACTGGGTGTAGCTGCCGTAGAGCGAGACGCGATCGTTCCATTTGTAAATCACACCCGCACGCGGCAGCCATTTATTGCCGCTCAGGTCGGTGTTCGCCACAAAAGGCCGGCCTTTTCCAGCAATCTGGTTGTATGAAATGAAGCGCGCACCGCCCACGAGAATCCATTTGTCGGTCAGATGCAGGCTGTCCTGGAGAAACACGGACGTGTCGTGCAGCGTGTCGGTCTGATCGCTGTCGCTCGCCGACACCGTACTCGACGGACTTTCTCGCCCATACACCGGATTGAAATAATTGAACGTATATTGCGTGGCCTGGCGCAGGAGATCGGCGCGATAGATGCGACGGTATTCATCGTCCACGCCGATCTGGAGATCGTTGCGCAGGCCCGCGATATCGAAGTGGCCATCGACATAGGCAATCGCGTAGCTGTCCGTGCTCACCGCGCCGTGCGTCGCGTCGTTGCTGCGCGAGAGCACGCCCGTCGTGCTGTTCACGCCTTGCACGCGCAACTGGTTCGCATCGTAGGTCTCGCGGTTATAGCTATAGCCGAAATGCGCCTTCCAGTTCGCGTTGATCTGATGATCGACGAGCAACTGCACGAGATGCGACTCGCCAGTCATGTTGTTAAACGGCTCATCGAGACGTTCGCGCGCGGGAATCGCCAGGGGCTCGTTCGTCTTGGGATCGAGTGCCGTGCCGCGATCAAACGGATAGAGAAATTTACGGTACTGATACGAGAGCACCACCTGCGTGTCGCTCCCATACCATGCGACGGAAGGCGCGACCAGGGTCTCGCGATGTTCGCCATAATTGCGCCAATACTGCTCGTTCACCTGATCGAGCACGAGCCGGTAAGCGAGCCCCGTGTCGCCGATCGGGCCCGTGGTGTCGAGCGCTACGCCGCCGCCGTTGCGGCCGTGGCCATAGGTGGAGCCGAGCACCGAAATCGCGTGATAGGGCGTAAGCATGGGCTGCTTGCTGACCACGTTGACCACGCCGCCGGGGTCCATGATGCCGTAGAGCAGCGACGTGGGGCCCTTGAGCACTTCCACGCTATCGACGGCATCGTTGAGCGCGCGACCCTGCACGAGCGGCATGCCGTTTTCCATGATGGAGCCGTCGCGATTGCCGCCGAAGCCGCGCTTGAGCAGCGTGTCCTGCGTGCCCGCGAGCGTATTGCCTTGCACGATGCCGCTCACGTTCGCGAGCGCGTCGTCGAGATTGCGGGGCCGCTGATCGCGCAGCACCTGGGCGGGCACCACGTTGACGGCCTGCGGCGTGTCGAGCACGGGCGTGTCGGAGCGCGTGACGTTCGCTTCGGCGGGGGCGCGATAGCTGCCCGCCTTGATCGACGATGCGCCGACTTTCACGGCGGGCAATACGGCGCGATTATCGGGTTCGACGTTGGCCGGGTCTTCGATCAGCGTGAAACTGCCGTTCGCCTGCGCATTCGCCGCGAGTCCCGTGTTGCGCAGAATGTGCGCGAGGCCGTCCGCTACGCCATATTCGCCGTGCAATCCCGCGCTCGTGCGCCTCGCTGCGAGTTCGCCCGGAAATGAAATCATGACGCCGGCCCGCTGGCCGAACTGGTTCAACGCGGATTCGAGCGGCCCGGCGGCGATGTCGTATTGCTGGCGCGCCGATGCCAATTCCCGCGTCGCGCGCGCATCCGGGCCGGCGAAGGCGGGCGTCGTCGCACTGATGGCGAAGAGGGCGAGCGCCGCGATGCTGATCCAGTGGCGTTGGCGCAAAGAGGGAGCGGCAGGGTGCGACGCGCGCGACGCCACGCCGTGGGCAGATGAATGCATGTTCGAAAAGGCAGGAAAAAGTCGGATGAAGTGCTGCTCTCATCTGGCTTGTCCCGCGAGAATCGAAAACAGCTCACTTTTTTCTGAATTTTTTTATCGAGCCGTAAAGGGGCTACCGGGCGGGGCTACCAGGCGGCGGTTAAACGCAGGTCTCAACGCTCACGCCATCACGTGCGAGCGGGCCCGACAGTGACCCAGAATCGCGTGAGATAGTCCACACGTAGTGGCAGGGCGCGCGTGAGCGTTTCGAGCACGAGATCGGTATCGGCGAGCAGATAGGTGCCGGAAACTCGCAGCGAGGCCACGCGCGGATCGCACCGCAGCAGACCTTCGCGATAGCGCGAGAGTTCGTCGAGCAGATCGGCGAGACGCATATTGTTTGCAACCAGCATGCCTTTGGTCCACGCGGAGGCGTCGTTCGAGACTGGCGCTTTTTCGAGTACCGCGTTCTCCGTGAATTGCGCGCGTTCGCCGGCGCGCAGCGTCTGCGTGGCGGAGGGCGCGGCGCCCGGCACGACGCACACGGCGCCTTCGAACACGGCGATGCGCGTGTCGTCTTGCGCCTGACGCACCGAAAAACGCGTGCCGATGGGGGTCGCCGTGCCTTGCGCGGTTTGCACCACGAAGGGCCGCGGCGCGAGGCCGTCGCGATGCCCCGTGGCGACCATGATCGCGCCGCGGCGAAGCACGATGCGGCGTTCATCCTGCGTGAAGCGCACGTCGACAGCGGTAGCGGTATCGAGTGTCAGCGTGGTGTCGTCGGCGAGCGTGACCGTTCGGACTTCGCCCGTTGCCGTGTGCAGATCCGAGGCCCAGCCCGGCCATGCCGAGCGATGGCGCGTGCTCCATGTCGCGCCGCCTGCGAAAAGCAGCAGCGCAAACGCCTTGATGCCGGCGCGGCGACTGCGTGACACGCCGCGTCCCGACCGCGTGAGGGCCGAGCGTGCGGCGTTCGCGGAGGCGCTATCGCCAATCGACTGAAAGCGGCCCGAGACGTCCTGGATATGCTGCCAGGCGCGCTCGTGATCGGCGTGCGCGGCGCGCCACGCCTCGAAGGCTGCGCGCTGCGTGGGCGTCACGCTGCCGCTACTCAGATCGAGCCACCATTCCACGGCGCGATGGGCGACTTCGGGTGCCACGTTGGGCGGAACGAAATTCACGGCGCCGCCCGCTCAGAGCGCGAAAAAGCACTGCGCCGCGGCTTTCACCAGATAGCGTTTCGTGGTGGCCAGTGAAATATCGAGCGTCGCCGCAATTTCGGCATGCGTGGCGCCATCGAGTTGCGCGAGCAGAAACGCGCGTTTGACGATGACGGGCAGACCGTCGAGCCGCTTGTCGATTTCGCAGAGCGTTTCGAGCAGCACCGTCTGTTCTTCCGGCGACGGCGCGAGCGCTTCGGGCACCTGAGCCAGCGCTTCGAGATACGCGCGCTCGACCTCTTCGCGACGCCAGTGGTTGTAGAGCACGCGCTGCGCGACCGTCGTGAGGAACGCTCGCGGCTCGCGCGCCTCGATCGGTTCTTCGCGATCGAGCAACCGCGCAAACGTATCGTGTGCAAGATCACTCGCGTAATGCGCACAACCGAGCTTGCGACGCAACCAGCCGTGCAGCCACCCGTGGTGCGCCCGATAAAGCGCTTCGACTTCGAGGTGGATGGCGGACGGGAGGGCTGTCATACGCGACATACGCGAGTCTGGTTCGGACAAGAATGGCTTTCTCACAGCAAGCTTCGCAGGGTACACGTCATTGAGATAGAAGTAAATGAGAAGCGTTATCACGAAAGATGGACGGCGTGGGGCTTGATGGTTGGCTCTTGATTCAGTCGTTATTTGACATAATTAACATTATCGAACTTATGGCTGTTATGGCTTTTTTGAAATGTCCGGTTCTGGCTCATTAGAAATGTCCGATTTCTGCCCTAGTTGACGCGCACGCTCGCGTGAGGCGTCGACCAG
>NZ_QEOB01000014.1:0-265155 GCF_003096875.1 Paraburkholderia unamae | reverse complement strand
GAGAACACCGGCTGGTTGTCCTCGCGCTTGAGGAACACGGCGTTGCGCAGGCGCGCCGAGAGGTTCGGGGCGCGTTCGAGTTCGGTCTCGCGGGCGACGTCGTAGACGCGGGCGGTGAGGATTTTCTTCAGGTAATCGTCGTGGGAGGCCATGCGAGGACGCGTCGGGCGCGGGTCTGGACGGGAAAACGTAAATGATAGCGCCAACGGCTTGTGCTCTGGCGGCGCGGCCCGCGAGCGCAATCCCCCGCCGCACGGGCCAAGGCAAGTGAATCTTCTGTGTCTGTCAGCGTTCCCACGAGGCGTCAGCGCGGGTGCGGATCATGCGGTAAAATCTTTTTTTGAAACAAGGATCGGAAGATGCACTGGCAACCTCGGACAGCCCATTTGATGCCCGCACGGCGCGAGACCCGCCCCGCGGCGCAGCGGCACGCCCGCCACGCACGATCGTGTCGCTAAGTCCGAGCGCCGGGGAACCATCGGCGTGAGCGTTGCCGCCATGTGCCTCCCCACCCCTTTCGTCCGCAGCCTGCCACAGGCGGACACGAATTCAGAATAGCGCCCCACGCGCCCCGTCAGCCTCCGTCGCACCGGCCGCTAGCCGCGCACGGGACTGACTCAAAGAGTCGTCCAACCATGAACGCACCTCAAGTTTTCGATCCTCACGGCGCCGCCGCCGCCGTGGCCGCCGACATCGAACCGCGCCTGCGCGAGATTCCGTACAACTACACGTCCTTTTCGGATCGCGAAATTGTCATTCGCCTGCTGGGCGAAGAGGCATGGAACGCGCTTGCCGAGCTGCGCGCGGAGCGCCGCACCGGCCGCTCGGCGCGCATGCTCTACGAAGTGCTGGGCGATATCTGGGTCGTGCGCCGCAATCCTTACCTGCAAGACGACCTGCTCGACAATCCGAAGCGCCGCGCGCTGCTGATCGAGGCGCTGAACCACCGCATCGCCGAAATCGAGAAGCGCCGCCGCGCCGACCTGATCGAGCACAGCGACAAGGAAGGCGTGGACCGCGCCGCGCGCGTGGAAACGCTGATCGCCGCCGCGCGCCGCGCCATCGGCGCCTTCGCGGGCGAGTTCGAGAAGATGGCCGACCTGCGCCGCCGCGCGACCAAGGTGCTCGGCAAGCGCACGGCGAAGGACAACATCCGCTTCGACGGCCTCGCGCGCGTCTCGCATGTGACCGACGCGACCGACTGGCGCGTGGAATATCCGTTCGTGGTCCTCACGCCCGACACCGAAGCCGAAATTGCGGGTCTGATCAAGGCCTGTTTCGAACTCGGCCTCACCGTCATTCCGCGCGGGGGCGGCACGGGCTACACGGGCGGCGCGGTGCCGCTCACGCCGTTCTCGGCCGTGATCAACACCGAAAAGCTCGAAGAACTCGGCGCGGTCGAGATGACCGACCTGCCCGGCGTGGACCGCAAGGTCGCGACGATCTATTCGGGCGCGGGCGTGGTCACGCGCCGCGTGACCGAAGCCGCCGACGCCGCGGGCTTCGTGTTCGCCGTCGATCCGACCTCGCTCGACGCCTCGTGCATCGGCGGTAACGTCGCCATGAATGCCGGCGGCAAGAAGGCGGTGCTGTGGGGCACGGCGCTCGACAATCTCGCCTGGTGGCGCATGGTCGACCCGCAAGGCAACTGGCTCGAAGTCACGCGCCTCGACCACAACATGGGCAAGATCCACGATATCCCCGTGGCGCGTTTCGAGCTCAAGTGGTTCGACGGCGAGTACGCGCCGGGCGAAAAGCTGCTGCGCACCGAATCGCTCGACATCGAAGGCAAGCGTTTCCGCAAGGAAGGTCTCGGCAAGGACGTCACCGACAAGTTCCTCGCCGGTCTGCCTGGCGTGCAGAAGGAAGGCTGCGACGGGCTCATCACGTCCGCGCGCTGGGTGCTGCACAAGATGCCCGCGCATACGCGCACGGTCTGTCTCGAATTCTTCGGCCAGGCGCGCGAAGCGATTCCGAGCATCGTCGAAATCAAGGACTACCTGTTCGAAACGTCGAAGCAGGGCGGGGCGATCCTCGCGGGTCTGGAGCATCTGGACGAGCGCTATCTGCGCGCCGTGGGCTACGCGACCAAGAGCAAGCGCAACGCGTTTCCGAAGATGGTGCTGATCGGCGACATCGTCGGCGACGACGCCGATGCCGTGGCCACCGCCACCTCGGAAGTCATCCGCATGGCCAACGGCAAGAGCGGCGAGGGCTTCGTCGCGGTGTCCGCCGAGGCGCGCAAGCGCTTCTGGCTCGACCGCAGCCGCACGGCCGCGATTGCGAAGCACACCAACGCGTTCAAGATCAACGAAGACGTCGTGATTCCGCTCAACCGTATGGGCGAGTACACGGACGGCATCGAGCGCATCAACATCGAACTGTCGATCAAGAACAAGCTGCAACTGGTCGACGCGCTCGAAGCGTTCTTCAAGGAAGGCAAGCTGCCGCTCGGCAAGACCGACGACGCCAACGAGATTCCGAGCGCCGAGCTGCTCGAAGACCGCGTGCAGCAGGCGCTCGACCTGCTCAAGCGCGTGCGCGAGCGCTGGACCTTCGTGGGCGAGAAGCTCGACATGCCGTTGCGCGAGGCGCAGCACTATCTCGTGCAACTGGGCTACGAGGCGCTCGCGGAGAAGTTCGCCGACCGCGTGGACGTGCAACCGGACGCCAACGTCTTTCACGTGACCCAGGACCGAACGGTGCGCATCTCGTGGAAGCAGGAGATCCGCGCGGAACTGCGCAAGATCTTCAACGGCGGCGAATTCAAGCCGATCCTCGACGAGGCCCAGGCGATTCACAAGCGGGTGCTGCGCGGGCGCGTGTTCGTGGCGCTGCACATGCACGCCGGCGACGGCAACGTGCACACCAACCTGCCGGTCAACTCGGACAACTACGAGATGCTGCAAGACGCGCACGTCGCGGTCGCGCGCATCATGAAGCTCGCGCGTTCGCTCGACGGCGTGATCTCGGGCGAGCACGGCATCGGCATTACGAAGCTCGAATTCCTCACCGATGACGAGATCGCCGAGTTCCGCGCGTACAAGCAGCGCGTCGATCCGCAAGGGCGCTTCAACGCGGGCAAGCTGCTCGAAGGCGCCGACCTGCGCAACGCCTACACGCCGTCGTTCGGCCTGATGGGCTACGAGTCGCTCATCATGCAGCAGTCCGACATCGGCGCGATTGCCGAGTCGGTGAAGGACTGCCTGCGCTGCGGCAAGTGCAAGCCCGTGTGCGCGACCCACGTGCCGCGCGCGAACCTGCTCTACAGCCCGCGCAACAAGATTCTTGCGACCTCCCTGCTGGTCGAAGCCTTCCTGTACGAAGAGCAGACGCGCCGCGGCGTGTCGATCAAGCATTGGGACGAGTTCAACGACGTGGCCGACCACTGCACGGTCTGCCACAAGTGCGTGACGCCGTGCCCGGTCAAGATCGACTTCGGCGACGTGACGATGAACATGCGCAATCTGCTGCGCAAGATGGGCAAGAAGAAGTTCAACGCGGGCAACGCGGCGGGCATGTTCTTCCTGAACGCGACCAACCCGCAGACCATCAACCTCGCGCGCGAAGTGATGATGGGTGTGGGCTACAAGGCGCAGCGCCTCGGCAACGATGTGCTGAAGAAGTTCGTGAAGAAGCAGACGGCGCATCCGCCCGCATCCACGGGCAAGCCGGCCGTGGTCGAGCAGGTGATCCACTTCGTCAACAAGAAGATGCCGGGCAACCTGCCGAAGAAGACGGCGCGCGCGCTGCTCGACATCGAAGACAACAAGATCGTGCCGATCATCCGCAATCCGAAGACGACCAACGTCGATTCGGAAGCGGTGTTCTACTTCCCCGGCTGCGGCTCGGAGCGCCTGTTCTCGCAGGTGGGCCTCGCCACGCAGGCCATGCTGTGGGAAGCGGGCGTGCAGACCGTGCTGCCGCCGGGCTACCTGTGCTGCGGCTATCCGCAGCGCGGCTCGGGCCAGTACGACAAAGCCGAGAAGATCGTCACCGATAACCGCGTGCTGTTCCACCGGGTTGCGAACACACTCAACTACCTCGACATCAAGACGGTGGTAGTGTCGTGTGGAACCTGCTACGACCAGCTTGCGGGTTATGAATTCGACAAGATCTTCCCGGGATGCCGCATTATCGACATCCACGAATTCCTGCTGGAGAAGGGCATCAAGCTCGACGGCGTGAGCGGCACGCGCTACATGTATCACGACCCGTGCCACACGCCGATCAAGACGATCGATCCGGTGAAGCTCGTCAACGAACTCATGGGTTCGGAAAAGGACGGCTACAAGATCGAGAAGAACGATCGCTGCTGCGGCGAATCGGGCACGCTGGCCGTCACGCGCCCGGACATTTCGACGCAGGTGCGGTTCCGCAAGGAAGAGGAAATCCGCAAGGGCGCGGCGAAGCTGCGCGGCATCCCGGTCGTCGGCAACGGCGCGAACGGGGTGCAGCCGGCTACGCAGCAGGAAGCGGGCGGGCAGGGTACGACACAGGACGTCAAGATTCTGACGAGCTGCCCGTCGTGCCTCCAGGGTCTGTCGCGGTACAACGAGGACGCCAACATCGAAGCCGACTACATCGTGGTGGAAATCGCCCGACACGTGCTTGGCGAAAACTGGATGGCGGACTATGTTCAGAGCGCGAACAATGGCGGAATCGAGCGCGTGCTGGTCTAATGGCAGCGCTCAATTTTCCGTGAACGGGTTCGGGGACGACGATGGCATGCGTATTCTGCAATGAGGAAGGCGGCGACGTGCTGTGGCAGGACGAGCGCATGCGCGTCGTGCTCGCGACGGCCGAGGCCGACTATCCCGGTTTTTGCCGGGTCATCTGGAATGCGCACGTCGCCGAATTCTCCGACCTGAGCGCGGCCGACCGGGAACATCTGATGCGCGCCGTGTACGCCGTCGAGCGTGCGCTGCGCCGCATCATGCAACCTTCGAAAGTCAATCTCGCGAGCCTCGGCAACCAGGTGCCGCACGTGCACTGGCACGTGATCCCGCGCTTCACGAACGACGCACACTTTCCGCTGCCCGTATGGGCGCCGCGCCAGCGCACGGTGTCCGAGGCGATGCTGGGCCAGCGCCGCGCGCAGGCCACGCTGCTGCGCGACGCGGTGCGTCAGGAAATGGAGCAGGCTTAGGGCCTGAGCATGCAGGCGGCCGCGGGCATGCCAACCGTGGAGCCAGGAGCAGGAACGATCATGAGTGGTTTGAAATCCGATACGCCGGTGCCGACCGGCGTCGTGGTGCACGCCGTCTCGCGCGTGCTGGAACTTCAGTATGCAAGCGGCGAGAGCTACCGCATTCCGTTCGAACTGATGCGCGTGTATTCGCCTTCGGCGGAAGTGCGCGGCCACGGCCCGGGCCAGGAAACGCTGCAAACCGGCAAGCGCGAGGTCACGATCTCGGCGCTCGAGGGCGTGGGCAACTACGCGCTCCAGCCCACGTTCTCCGACGGCCACAACACCGGGATCTATTCGTGGGACCAGCTCTACGAGCTGGCCACGCGCCAGGACGAACTCTGGGCCGAATATTTCGCCAAACTGAAAGCGGCGGGCGTCGAGCGCGACACGCCGATGGCCGCGCAGGCACCCGGCGGTGCCGCGCACGGCCACTGCCACTGACGCTTCCTGTTACGATCCTGCCCCGCCGCGCATCTGACAGACGCGGCGCACACCAACAAAGAACACCCTTCCGCGAAAGGACGAGCGCGATGAGCAAAACCCACTTCGGCTATCAGACAGTCGACGAACAGGACAAGGCGAAGAAGGTGGCCGGCGTGTTCCACTCGGTCGCTTCGAACTATGACCTGATGAACGACCTGATGTCGGGCGGGCTGCACCGCGCGTGGAAGGCGTTCACGATCGCGCAGGCGAACATCCGGCCGGGCGCGAAGGTGCTCGACATCGCGGGCGGCACCGGCGACCTTTCGATGGCGTTCGCGAAGAAAGCGGGCCCGACCGGCGAGGTCTGGCACACGGACATCAACGAGTCGATGCTGCGCGTGGGCCGCGACCGCTTGATCGACAAGGGCGTGATTACGCCAGCGCTGCTCTGCGACGCCGAGAAAATTCCCTTTCCGGACAACTACTTCGACGTGGTGACCGTGGCTTTCGGGCTGCGCAACATGACGCACAAGGACGGCGCGCTCGCCGAGATGCGCCGCGTGCTCAAACCGGGCGGTCGCGTGCTCGTGCTCGAATTCTCGAAGGTCTGGGAGCCGCTCAAGAAGGTGTACGACGTGTATTCGTTCAAGGTGCTGCCGTGGCTTGGCCAGCGCTTTGCGCAAGATGCGGACAGCTACCAGTATCTCGCGGAGTCGATCCGTATGCATCCGGATCAGGAAACACTCAAGACGATGATGGAACAAGTCGGCCTCGATGCCGTCAAATATTACAATTTGTCAGCTGGCGTGGTAGCCTTACACGTCGGCACAAAGTATTAGTGTTCCCAACTCACTGTCTTAAAAGGAATTTTCGCTATGTCTGAGCCCCGCATCGTTGCTTCCAAAAAGCTTTCAACGTCATGGGCCAGACGAATCGGCATTCTGGCCATGGTGGGTGTGATGGTTGCCGGCAGCTTCGCATCGTTCGATGCGGAAGCTCGCCGCATGGGTGGCGGCCGCAGCTTCGGCAAGCAGTCGTCGGTCGCTTCGCAGCGCAGCACCACGCCGCCGCCGGCCCAGCCCAGCCCGACCAACCCCGCGCAGCAGGCCGGTGCCCAGCGCGCGCCCGGCACGCCGGCGCCCACGCCCGCGGCCGCACCGGCGCGCAATCGCTGGCTCGGACCTATCGCGGGTCTCGCGGCCGGTCTCGGCATTGCCGCGCTGCTCTCGCACTTCGGTCTGGGCGAAGCCTTCGCCGGCATGATGGCCAACATGATCGTGATCGCGATCATCGCCTTCGTCGCCATCTGGCTGATCCGCAAGTTCATGAACCGCCGCCGTCCCGTGGAACCCGCGTACCAGACGGGTGGTGGCGCTTACGCGTCGTCGAACAGCCTGAACCAGTCGACGGGCGGTTATCAGCCGCAGGAGCCGCGTTACCCGGCGTCGTCCACGGGCCAGTACCTCGCGCCTGAAGCCAACGCGCTCAACGCGTCGGGTGCCGACACGTCGGCCGCCGCGGCTGCGTCGATTCCCGCCGGTTTCGACACCGAGGCTTTCCTGCGCAACGCGAAGGTGTACTTCGTGCGCCTGCAAGCCGCGTGGGACGCGGGCAACATGGACGACATCCGTGAGTTCACGACGCCCGAGATGTTCGCCGAAATTCGCGTCGATCTCGCCGGCCGCGGCTCGCAGCCTAACCAGACCGACGTCGTGCAACTCAACGCGGACGTGCTCGCCGTGGAAGAACGCGGCAGCGAATACCTCGCGAGCGTGCGTTTCAACGGCCTGATCCGCGAAGGCATGGGCCAGCCGGCCGAGCCGTTCGTCGAGATCTGGAACCTCTCGAAGTCGCGCGCTTCGGGCGAAGGCTGGCTGCTCGCAGGCATTCAGCAGGTCGAGTCGCACTGAGTTGGCAACGGGTTCTCAGTGAGGCCAGGCGTCCCGTGATTTGATCCAGATCACGGAGCCTGACTTCCGACGGCCGCCGCGCCGGGTTGAGCGGCGGCGCGATCCTACGGCTCGAACGCTACAATAGGAACCCGCCCGGGCTCGTGCCCGTGCGGGTTTTCTTATTCCATGCCGATGACTCTCGCCGCCAAGCCCTTCGCTGCCGCTGTCAATCACCTGCTCGCCCGCGAATCGTGGGCACGCGAGCGCCTCGCTCCCTATGCCGGCAAGACCGCGCGGCTTTCGTGCCCGCCGGTCGTCCTCACGCTGCTCGTGCAGCCGGACGGCTATCTGGGCGCGGTCGAGGACCACGACGCGGGCGCAGTCGACGTCACGCTCTCGCTGCCGGCGGGCGCGCTCTCGTCGTTCCTCCAGGGCGGCCAGGCGGCCGTGATGAAGCACGTGAAGATCGAGGGCGACGCCGAATTCGCCCAGGTGATCGGCAAGCTCGCCGAGCATCTGCGCTGGGAGCCTGAAGAGGATCTCGCGAAGCTGATTGGCGACGCACCGGCTTCGCGCATCGCTTCGCTCGCGCGCACGGCGCACGGGCAGGCGCTGCGCACCGGGCGCAACGTGCTCGGCTCGGTCACGGAATATCTGCTCGACGAGAATCCGCAGCTCGTGCGGCGCGCCGAGCTCGACGGCTTCAACGAGGAGCTGTCCCGCGCGCGCGATGCGCTGGCGCGCGTGGAGAAGCGCATCGAGCGTCTCGAACAAAAATCACAGGCCAGGGGCGCAAGCCAAAGCGCTGCGCCGCGCGGCTCGCGCTAGACAACAGGCCTCCCAGACATGCGTTTTCTGCGTTTCCTCAAGATTTGCTTCACCGTCATCCGCTTCGGCCTGGACGAGATGATGTTGAGCCGGATCAACGACCGGCGTGTGCGGCTGCTCCTGCGCGTCACCACGATCGGCCGCCGGTTCGACGACCCGCCCGGTTTGCGTCTGCGTCTCGCGCTGGAAAGCCTCGGCCCGATCTTCGTGAAATTCGGCCAGGTGCTCTCCACGCGGCGCGATCTGTTACCGCCCGACATCGCCAACGAACTTGCGAAGTTGCAGGACCAGGTGCCGCCGTTCGAGTCGAGCGTGGCGATCGGCTTGATCGAGAAGTCGCTGGGCGCGCCCGTCGACACGCTGTTCGACGAGTTCGAGCGCGTGCCGGTGGCGAGCGCCTCGATCGCGCAGGTGCACTTCGCCAAGGTGAAGTCGGGCCAGCACGCGGGCAAGCCGGTGGCGGTGAAGGTGCTGCGGCCGAACATGCGCCCGGTCATCGATTCCGACCTCGCACTGCTGCGCGACCTCGCCGTGTGGGCCGAGCGCCTGTGGGCCGACGGCAAGCGCCTGAAGCCGCGCGAAGTGGTCGCGGAGTTCGACAAGTATCTGCACGACGAACTCGACCTCATGCGCGAGGCCGCCAACGGCAGCCAGCTGCGCCGCAATTTCGCGGGCCTCGACTTGCTGCTCGTGCCGGAGATGTACTGGGAATTCAGCACGCCCAATGTGCTCGTGATGGAGCGCATGGTTGGCGTGCCGATCAGCCAGGTCGACAAGCTGCGCGCGGCGGGCGTGGACATTCCGAAGCTCGCGCGCGAGGGCGTGGAAATCTTCTTCACGCAGGTGTTCCGCGACGGCTTCTTTCACGCCGACATGCACCCCGGCAACATCCAGGTGAGCCTCGATCCCGCGCATTTCGGCCGCTATATCGCGCTCGATTTCGGCATCGTCGGCGCGCTGTCGGACTTCGACAAGAACTACCTGGCGCAGAACTTTCTCGCGTTCTTCAAGCGCGACTATCACCGCGTGGCGACGCTGCACATCGAGTCGGGCTGGGTGCCGCCGACCACCCGCGTGGAGGAGCTGGAGAGCGCGATTCGCGCCGTGTGCGAGCCGTACTTCGACCGCGCGTTGAAGGACATTTCGCTGGGCCAGGTGCTGCTGCGCCTCTTCCAGACCTCGCGCCGCTTCAACGTGGAAATCCAGCCGCAGCTCGTGCTGCTGCAAAAGACCATGCTCAACGTCGAGGGCCTGGGGCGCTCGCTCGATCCGGAACTCGACCTCTGGAAAACGGCGAAGCCTTATCTCGAACGCTGGATGACCGAGCAGATCGGCCTGCGCGGCTGGTACGAGCGCTTCAAGATCGAAGCGCCGCAATGGAGCAAGACGCTGCCGCAATTGCCGCGCCTCGTGCATCAGGCGCTGCTGCACCGCCAGGAGCCGGGCAATCTCGCGGCCGACGAGACGATCCGCCAGATGCTCGCCGAGCAGCGCCGCACGAACCGCTTGCTGCAAGGCTTGCTGGTGTTCGGCGTGGCCGTGGGCGTGGGCATGGTGGCGGCGCGCGTCTGGCTGGCGTTCGCCTACGGCGGCTGACGCTCTGACGGCAAGCCGCCTACAGGCCCATAAAGACAAGGAGTGAGACGATGAGCGACCCGACCCCGCCGCGCCAACCGGGCGATGCGCCCGAATTCGAAACCCGCGACCCCGCGTCGCCCTCGTTCTGGGACGAGCGCTTCGAGCGCGGTTTCATACCGTGGGACCAGGCGGGCGTGCAGCGCGAGTTCGAAACCTTTGCTACCGCGCATGCCGATGCCGCCGTGCTGATTCCCGGCTGCGGCAACGCCTGGGAGGCGCGCTGGCTCGCCGAGCGCGGCCGCACGGTGCGCGCCATCGACTTCGCGCCGGCCGCCGTCGCGAGCGCGCGCGCGGCGCTGGGCCCGCACGCGGGCGTGGTCGAGGAGGCGGACTTCTACGCCTACACGCCGCCGTTCACGCCCGAGTGGGTGTTCGAGCGCGCTTTCCTGTGCGCGCTGCCTAAAAATCAGCGCACGCGCTACGCCGAACGCATGGCTCAACTGTTGCAGCCCGGCGCGCTGCTGGCGGGTTACTTCTTTATCGGCGAGACGCCCAAAGGGCCGCCGTTCGCGATCGCGCGCGACGAACTCGACAGCTTGCTCACGCCGTTCTTCACGCTCGTGGACGACCAGCCCGTGGCCGACTCGCTGCCGGTGTTCGCCGGGCGCGAGCGCTGGCTTGTGTGGCGTCGTAACGACGCTGCGCCGTCGCGCGCTTAATCCGCTCCCGAACCCTTCACGAGCCGTTCCCGGAGCACTGTCAGGCCACCTCCGGGCCCCCTCCCGGCGGCCTGCGGCGGGCGCGTCATGCGTTCGCCGCCGTTCACACTTGATGTGCGCGCATCCCGCCCATATCTACACGCTGGCGGCCGCAAGCCTTCCGCTCCTCCCCGCAGGACCCCCAAGCCCGGTAAATGCCAGGGGCGGTCCTGGTTTGCGGCTATAATTCAAGGCTTTGCAAGCAATTATCAGATTTTCATCAGGATAGAGATCATGCCGATCTACGCTTATCGCTGCGAGTCGTGCGGCTTCGAGAAGGACGCGCTGCAAAAGATCAGCGATGCACCCCTGACGCGGTGCCCGAGCTGCGGCGCGGACACGTTCCGCAAACAGGTCACCGCCGCCGGCTTCCAGCTGAAGGGCTCGGGCTGGTACGTCACCGATTTCCGGGGTGGAAACTCGGCTGGCGCGGGTGGTGCGGCAACGGGCGCGAAGGCGGCCAGCGAGGGCGCGTCGTCGGAAGGCGGCAAGCCGGCCGGCGAGGGCGCCGCGAGCGGCGCCTCCGGCGATTCCGGCGCGGCCGCGAGCAATGCGACGAACGGCACGACCAGCAGCACAGCGAGCACGCCTAGCCCGGCGGCCTCGACCTGACGAAAACCGGCGGCGCGATTCTTGCGGATCGTGCTGCGCTCAAGCCGCGTCGGCAGCTTCCATGCCGCGCGCGGCCCGCATGGCGGTGTACATGACGATCAAGAAAGCGACGTTGAAATCGGTGTTCCTGACCGGCCTGCTGGTGCTGGTGCCGCTGGCCATCACGCTGTGGGTGTTGAACCTCGTCATCGGCACGATGGATCAGACGCTGCTTTTGCTGCCCGAGTCGTGGCGGCCGGAGCGCGTGTTCGGCGTGCGCCTGCCGGGCCTGGGCGCGGTGCTCACGCTCGCGTTCATTTTCGTGGTGGGCGTGCTCACGCACAACTTCATCGGGCAGAAGCTGGTGGAGTGGTGGAATGCGCTGGTGCGCCGTATTCCGATCATCGGACCGCTGTACGGCAGCATCCAGCAGGTTTCCGATACACTGCTTTCGAGTAACGGCAACGCATTTCGCAAGGCGCTTCTGATCGAATACCCGCGCAAGGGTTCGTGGACGATCGCGTTTCTCACCGGCATTCCCGGCGGCGACGTGGTCAACCATTTGCAGGAAGATCACGTGAGCGTGTATGTGCCGACTACGCCGAATCCCACGTCGGGCTTTTTCCTGATGGTGCCAAAGAGCGAGGTGGTCGAGCTGGACATGACCGTCGACGCCGCGCTCAAGTATATTGTTTCGATGGGCGTGGTCGCGCCGGCCGCCTCACCACGCCGCCCCATCGATCCTCCGCTTTAATACCGGACGCCGTGCGTCGCGCGACGCCGCCGTCCATTCATGCATAACGAAAGACGAACATCATGTCGATGAGATCAGAATACTGCGGTCTGGTGACCGAACAGCTGCTGGGCCAAACTGTTTCGCTGTGCGGTTGGGTGCATCGCCGCCGTGACCATGGCGGCGTCATCTTCATCGACCTGCGCGACCGCGAGGGCCTCGTTCAGGTCGTGTGCGATCCGGATCGCGCGGAGATGTTCAAGGTCGCTGAAGGCGTGCGCAACGAATTCTGCGTGCAGGTGAAGGGCGTGGTTCGCAATCGTCCGGAAGGCACGGTCAACGCCAACCTCACGAGCGGCAAGATCGAAGTGCTGTGCCACGAGCTCGTGGTGCTCAACGCGTCGGTCACGCCGCCGTTCCAGCTCGACGACGACAACCTCTCGGAAACCACGCGCCTCACGCACCGCGTGCTCGACCTGCGCCGTCCGCAGATGCAGCACAACCTGCGCCTGCGCTACCGCGTGACGATGGCCGTGCGCAAGTATCTCGACGCGCTCGGCTTCATCGACATCGAAACGCCGATGCTCACGAAGAGCACGCCGGAAGGCGCGCGCGACTACCTCGTGCCGTCGCGCACGAACCCGGGCCAGTTCTTCGCGCTGCCGCAGTCGCCGCAGCTCTTCAAGCAGCTGCTGATGGTGGCGAACTTCGATCGCTACTACCAGATCGTCAAGTGCTTCCGCGACGAAGACCTGCGCGCCGACCGTCAGCCCGAATTCACGCAGATCGACTGCGAAACGTCGTTCCTCGGCGAGCAGGAAATCCGCGATCTGTTCGAAGACATGGCGCGTCACGTGTTCAAGGAAACGATCGGCGTCGAACTCGACGCGAAGTTCCCGGTCATGCCGTACTCGGAAGCCATGAGCCGCTTCGGCTCGGACAAGCCGGACCTGCGCGTGAAGCTCGAATTCACGGAACTCACCGACGCCATGAAGGACGTCGACTTCAAGGTGTTCAGCACGCCGGCCAACAGCAAGGACGGCCGTGTGGCCGCACTGCGCGTGCCGAAGGGCGCAGAACTCTCGCGCGGCGATATCGACGGCTACACGGAATTCGTGCGCATCTACGGCGCGAAGGGCCTCGCCTGGATCAAGGTCAACGAAGCCGCGAAGGGCCGTGACGGTCTGCAAAGCCCGATCGTCAAGAACCTGCACGACGCCGCCATCGCCGCGATCCTCGAGCGCACCGGCGCGCAAGACGGCGACATCATTTTCTTCGCGGCAGACCGCGCGAAGGTCGTGAACGACAGCCTCGGCGCACTGCGCCTGAAGGTCGGCCACTCGGAGTTCGGCCGTGCCAACGGTCTCGTCGAGAAGGGCTGGAAGCCGCTGTGGGTCATCGACTTCCCGATGTTCGAGTACGACGAGGAAGAAAACCGCTACGTGGCCGCGCACCACCCGTTCACGAGCCCGAAGGACGAGCACCTGGAATACCTCGAAACGGATCCGGGCCGCTGCCTCGCGAAGGCTTACGACATGGTGCTGAACGGCTGGGAAATCGGCGGCGGTTCGGTGCGTATCTATCAGGAAGAGGTGCAGAGCAAGGTGTTCCGCGCGCTCAAGATCAATGCGGAAGAAGCGCGTGCGAAGTTCGGCTTCCTGCTGGACGCGCTGCAATACGGCGCGCCGCCGCACGGCGGTATCGCGTTTGGTCTGGACCGCATCGTCACGATGATGGCCGGCGCCGACTCGATCCGCGACGTGATCGCGTTCCCGAAGACGCAACGCGCGCAGTGTCTGCTCACGCAGGCGCCGAGCCCGGTGGACGAGAAGCAGCTTCGCGAACTCCACATCCGTCTGCGTCAGCCCGAGCAGAAGACGGCGCAGTAAGCCACACCCCTGCCGCAAAGGCCCGCGAGGGCTTTTGCATCGCAACAACAGAAAAGGCGCATCGTGCGCCTTTTTTGCTTTTTGCGTTAAATTACCTTTAGACGCGCCGCAAGCGCGCAGCGCGCGTTCCCACCACGCTCCATCACCATGCAGAAGCCGCCGAAGATTCCGGAATCCGTACTCGTCGTCATCCATACGCCGCAACTGGAGGTCCTGATCATCGAACGCGCCGACCGGCCCGGCTTCTGGCAGTCGGTCACGGGCTCGAAGGATCGCCTGGACGAGCCGTTCGCCGAAACCGCCGTGCGCGAAGTGGGCGAGGAGACGGGCATTGCCGTCGGCGCCGATGGTCTGCCGCAGGCGGCGCTGCTCGACTGGCATCACGAGATCGAGTACGAAATCTATCCAGTCTGGCGCCATCGTTATGCGCCGGGCGTCACGCGCAACACCGAGCACTGGTTCAGCCTGGCGGTGCCCGAGGGCACGGTCGTGACCCTCGCGCCGCGCGAGCATACGGCGTATGTGTGGCTGCCCTACGAGCAGGCAGCGGCGAAGTGCTTCTCGTGGTCGAACCGCGAGGCGATCCTCCAGTTGCCCGAGCGGCTGCGCGGAGCAGGCAAATGAGCGAGACCAGCACCGATCCCGGCATCGAATCGCAGCGCGTCGTGCGGCTGCGCGAGGCGCTGCTTGGGCGCCGTTATCGCTCGCGCTACCGCTTCACGAGCGGCAACGACGTGCGCCTGTTCAGTTCGAGCGCCGGTCTTTTCGGCGCGATGATCGAGCGCATCGACGCGGCCACGCGCGACGTCGCCCTCGAAACCTATATCTTCTGCGACGACGACATCGGCCGCGCGCTCTCCGAGGCGCTGTTGCGCGCCGCGGCGCGCGGCGTGCGCGTGCGCGTCATCACCGACGGCGTCGGCTCGCCGCGCATCGCGCTTTTCGATGGCTGGCCGGGCGCGGGCGTCGAGCACCGCGTGTACAACCCGCACATCTTCGGGCGCTTCGGCTTTTCGCGCACGCATCGCAAGCTCGCCGTGATCGACGACCAGTTCGCCTATTGCGGCGGCATCAACGTGATCGACGATTTCGAGCAGGACGGCAGGAAGCTGCCGTTTCCGCGCTGGGATTTCGCCGTGGAACTGCACGGCCCCGTGGTCGTGGACGTGCGCCTCGCGATCGAGCAGCAGTGGCGGCGCATCCGGCTCGGCTACCGCCCGCCGCTGCCCCAGCAGGTTTCGCCCGGCGTGCCCGCGAGCGCCGGTTTCATGTCGCCGCATCCGACCGGCCATACGGTGGGGCGTCCCACGCAGATGGTGGACGACGCGCTGCGCGCGCTTGCGCCCACCGTGCGCTCGTCGCGCGCCAAGCGCTTCTTCACGCGGCTGCGCGAGCGCCTGCGCGCGAGCGTGCGCGACCCGCGCACGGCGCACGTGCCCTGCGTGGCGTTCGTCGCGCGCGACAACGTGGTGAACCGGCGGGCCATCGAAAAGGCGTATCTCGACGCCATCGGCGAGGCGCGCAAGGAAGTGCTGCTCGCCAATCCGTATTTCATGCCGGGTCGGCGCTTGCGGCGCGCGCTCGTCGCGGCCGCGGAGCGGGGCGTGGCGGTCAAGCTTCTGGTCGGACGAAATGAATTCAAGGTGCTCGACTACGGGGTGCCGTTCCTCTATCACCAGTTGCTCAGCGCGGGCGTGCAGATTGCTGAATACGAGAAAACGATGCTCCACGGCAAGGTGGCCGTGGTCGATTCGACCTGGGCCACCGTCGGCTCCTCGAATCTCGACGCGCTCAGCCTCGTGCTCAACAACGAGGCGAACGTGCTGCTCGTGCAGCATCCGCAAATCGAGCAGTTGCGCGACGCGATCCTCGCGGCGTTCGGCGATGCCGGGCAGATCGACCGTGCGCGCTACGAGGCGCGCCCCTGGCACGTGCGTGCCGTGAACTGGCTTGCCTGGGCGTCTTACCGCGCGGTCATGAAGCTCATTACGGTGGGCGGTTACGACTAGAACGATCAGACAAATAGACCGCCCGGCAAGGCTCGCCTGCCATACGTCAGGCCGCGTGTGCAATCGAGAGAATGTCGGCTTGTGCGCAGCGCGCGAACCCCGGAAATTAGAGTACCGGTTAGAAATCGGTTTCTAATAAAGTCCTTGTTTCGCGGACGGCTGTCCTCAACAATAGTACGGCCGTTCGATTTAATTCAGGCCCCGATGCGAGCAGTTGACGAGCAGTTGACGGCGACATCGCGGCCACATCGTTACGGTAAAGAAAGCTATGCGAAAAGGCGAACAGACACGAGCTGCCATTCTGGACGCAGCACTCGACCTCGCAGGTCGCGATGGACTGGAAGGACTCACCATCGGCCTGCTCGCCGAGCGTATGCAGATGAGCAAGAGTGGCGTCTTTGCACACTTCGGCTCACGGGAAGACCTGCAAGTCGAGGTGGTGCGCGAGTACCACCGTCGATTCGAGGAAGAAGTCTTCTTTCCGAGCTTGCGTGAACCACGCGGTTTGCCTCGCCTGCGTGCGATGCTCTCACGATGGTTCGAGAAGCGCATCCACGAAGTCACGACGGGCTGCATTTATATCAGCGGCGCCGTCGAGTACGACGACCGCGCGGACAGCCAGGTGCGCGAGACCCTGGTCGCGAGCGTGTCGATGTGGCGTGCGGCGCTCCTGAGGGCCATTTCGCAGGCGATTGAAGAAGGCCATTTGCGTAAGGAGACCGATCCCGCGCTGATGCTCTTCGAACTGTATAGCGTGACGCTCGGCCTGCATCATGACGGCCGCTTCCTGCATCTGCCGGACGCGGTCGAGCATACGTGGGCCGCGTTCGAGAAACTGATTGTTTCGTATCAGAGCGAGACCCAGTAGCGCCCAGACCGCAACATTGAAGTCGCGGCGGCGCGAGGGACCCGAAGCTCGAATTTTTGGAGAGAAGACATGGGACAGTACACCGCGCCGCTGCGCGACATGCAGTTCGTGCTGCACGAGCTGCTGAACGTGGAAGGCGAAGTGAAGCAGATGCCGAAGCACGCCGACCTCGACGCCGACACCATCAACCAGGTGCTCGAAGAAGCCGGCAAATTCTGCTCCGAGGTGCTGTTTCCGCTGAACCAGGTCGGCGACCGCGAGGGCTGCACCTACGCGGGTGATGGCGTCGTCACCACGCCCACCGGTTTCAAGGAAGCGTACAAGCAGTATGTCGAAGCCGGCTGGCCGGCACTCGGCTGCGATCCCGAATACGGCGGGCAGGGCCTGCCCGCGTTCGTGAACAACGCGCTCTACGAAATGCTGAATTCGGCGAACCAGGCGTGGACCATGTATCCGGGTCTCTCGCATGGCGCCTATGAATGTCTGCACGCGCACGGCACGTCCGAACTCCAGAAGGCTTATCTGCCGAAGCTCGTCGAAGGCGTGTGGACCGGCACGATGTGCCTGACCGAGCCGCACTGCGGCACCGACCTCGGCATGCTGCGCACGAAGGCGGAGCCCAACAGCGACGGCTCGTATGCGATCACCGGCACGAAGATCTTCATCTCGAGCGGTGAGCACGACATGGCCGAGAACATCATCCACCTCGTGCTCGCGCGTCTGCCTGATGCCCCGCCGGGAACCAAGGGCATCTCGCTTTTCGTCGTGCCGAAGTTCATCCCCACGGCAGCGGGCGAAGTCGGTGAGCGCAACGGCATCAAGTGCGGCTCGATCGAGCACAAGATGGGCATTCACGGCAACTCGACCTGCGTGATGAACCTGGACAGCGCGAAAGGCTGGCTCGTCGGCGAGCCGAACAAGGGCTTGAACGCCATGTTCGTGATGATGAACGCCGCACGTCTGGGCGTCGGCATGCAGGGTCTCGGCCTCACCGAAGTCGCATACCAGAACTCGCTCACGTACGCGAAGGAGCGCCTGCAAATGCGCGCGCTGACCGGCCCGAAGGCGCCCGGGAAGGCGGCGGACCCGATCATCGTGCATCCGGACGTGCGCCGCATGCTCCTCACGCAGAAGGCCTGGGCCGAAGGCGCGCGCGCCTTCACGTACTGGTCCGCCTTGCAGATCGACAAGGAGCTTTCGCACGGCGACGAAGCAGAGCGCAAGGAAGCGGCCGACCTCGTCGCGCTGCTCACGCCGATCATCAAGGCCTTCCTCACCGACAACGCCTTCGAGAGCACCAACCTCGGCATGCAGGTGTACGGCGGCCACGGCTTCATCTCCGAGTGGGGCATGGAGCAGTACGTGCGCGACGCGCGTATCAACCAGATCTACGAAGGCACGAACACGATCCAGTCGCTCGACCTGCTGGGCCGCAAGGTGCTCGGCGACATGGGCGCGAAGCTCAAGAAGTTCGGCAAGATCGTGACGGAGTTCGTCGAGGCCGAAGGCATCAAGCCGGAAATGCAGGAGTTCGTGAATCCGCTCGCCGACATTGGCGACAAGATGCAGAAGCTCACGATGGAAATCGGCATGAAGGCCATGCAGAACCCCGACGAAGTGGGCGCGGCAGCGGTGCCGTACCTGCGCACGGCGGGCCACCTCGTGTTCGCGTACTTCTGGGCGCGCATGGCGCGCATCGCGCTCGACAAGGAAAGCTCGGGCGATCCGTTCTACAAGTCGAAGCTGGCCACGGCGCGTTTCTACTTCGCCAAGCTCCTGCCCGAAACGGCCACGTCGATCCGCCAGGCGCGCGCGGGTTCGAAGACGCTGATGGAAGTCGACGAAGCGCTGTTCTAAAAGCCAACGGGCGCGCGCTTTTCGACCGCGCGCCCGGTCAACACGACGATGTCCAGAGGCGGTCCGCGTTGCGTTATCTGTCGCGGCGCGCCGCCCTCACACCTCAATCCGCTCGACATTGCATACCCGCTGGAGGAACAACGTGAGCAACCTCAATATTCGCAAGGTGGCCGTGCTCGGCGCCGGCGTGATGGGCGCGCAGATCGCCGCGCACCTGATCAACGCCCGCGTGCCCGTGCTGCTGTTCGATTTGCCCGCGAAGGAAGGCCCGAAGAACGCCATCGCGCTCAAGGCGATCGAAGCGCTCAAGAAGCTCTCGCCCGCGCCGTTCGGCGTGAAGGACGACGCAAAATATCTCACGCCCGCGAACTACGAAGACGACATCGCCAAACTCGCGGAATGCGACGTGGTGATCGAAGCGATCGCCGAGCGCATGGACTGGAAGCACGACCTCTACAAGAAGGTCGCGCCGCACATCGGCCCGAACGCGATCTTCGCGACCAACACCTCGGGCCTGTCGATCACCGAACTTTCGCATGGCTTCGACGATACGTTGAAGGCGCGCTTTTGCGGCGTGCACTTTTTCAATCCGCCGCGCTACATGCACCTGGTCGAACTGATCCCGACCGCGCAAACGCAGCCCGAAATCCTCGACCAGCTCGAATCGTTCCTGACGAGCGTGGTAGGCAAGGGCGTGGTGCGCGCGAAGGACACGCCGAACTTCATCGCGAACCGCGTGGGCGTGTTCTCGATCCTCGCGGTGATCGCCGAGGCCAAGAAGTTCGGACTGCGTTTCGATGAAGTCGACGACCTCACGGGCGCGCGCCTTGGCCGCGCGAAGTCGGCGACGTTCCGCACGGCCGACGTGGTTGGTCTCGACACGATGGCGCACGTCATCAAGACGATGCAGGACAACCTGAAGGACGATCCGTTCTTCCCCGTGTACGAGACGCCTGCCGTGCTCGCGGGGCTCGTGGCGAAGGGCGCGCTCGGCCAGAAGACGGGCGGCGGCTTCTATCGCAAGGAAGGCAAAGCGATCAAGGTGCTCGACGCCGGCACGGGCGAGTACGTCGATGGCGGCGGCAAGGCGGACGAACTGGTGGGCCGCATCCTCAAGCGTCCGCCCGCCGAGCGTCTGAAGCTGCTGCGCGAAACGCAGCATCCGCAGGCGCAGTTCCTGTGGTCGATCTTCCGCGACGTGTTTCACTACATCGGCGTGCATCTCCAGTCGATCGCGGACAACGCGCGCGATGTCGATCTCGCGATCCGCTGGGGCTTCGGCTGGAACGAAGGCCCGTTCGAAGGCTGGCAGGCCGCGGGCTGGAAGCAGGTGGCCGAGTGGGTGAAGGAAGACATCGACGCAGGCAAGGCGCTCTCGAATGCCCCGCTGCCCGCCTGGGTGTTCGAAGGCGCGGTTGCCGAAAACGGCGGCGTGCACGGCGCGCAGGGTTCGTGGTCGCCGGCTGAGGCGCGCTTCGTGCCGCGCTCGACTCTGCCGGTGTACGAGCGCCAGGTGTTCCGCGCGGCGCTGTTCGGGGAAACGAACGCACGCGACCCGAAGACCTTCGGCAAGACGCTGTTCGAGAACGACAACCTGCGCGCCTGGGTGGACGACCGCGCGGGCGAGGACGACGTCGTCATCGTCTCGTACAAGAGCAAGATGAACACGATGGGTCCGGCGCTGCTCGACTCGCTCGTGAAGGCCATCGAGATCGCCGAAGACGGCTACAAGGGCCTCGTGATCTGGCAACCGACGTCGCTCAGGCTCGGCGCGCCGGGCGGCCCGTTCTCGGCGGGCGCGAACCTTGAAGAGGCGATGCCCGCGTTCATGATGGGCGGGGCGAAGGGCATCGAGCCGTTCGTGAAGAAGTTCCAGGACACGATGCTGCGCGTGAAGTATGCGAACGTGCCGGTCGTGACGGCGGTCTCGGGCATCGCGCTCGGCGGCGGCTGCGAAATCATGCTGCAAAGCGCGAAGCGCGTTGCGCACATCGAGAGCTTCGTTGGCCTCGTGGAAGTGGGCGTGGGTCTCGTGCCGGCGGGCGGCGGCCTGAAGGAAGCGGCGATTCGCGCGGCCGAAGGCGCGCAGGCGATTGGCGCGGCCCCGAGCGATCTGCTGCGCTTCCTGCAAAAGTCGTTCGAAAACGCGGCGATGGCGAAGGTGTCCAGCTCGGCACACGACGCGCGCGCGATGGGCTATCTGAAGCCCTCGGACACCATCGTCTTCAACGTGTTCGAGCTGCTCGACACGGCGAAGAAGGAAGCGCGCGCACTGAGCGCGGCGGGCTACCGTGCGCCGCTGCGCGCGACGCAGATTCCGGTGGCGGGCCGCTCGGCGATCTCGACCATCAAGGCGTCGCTCGTGAACATGCGCGACGGCCGCTTCATCAGCGACCACGATTTCCTGATCGCGAGCCGCATCGCCGAAGCCGTGTGCGGTGGCGACGTCGAAGCGGGCAGCCTCGTCGACGAAGAATGGCTGCTCAAGCTCGAGCGCCGCGCCTTCGTCGAACTGCTCGGCACGCAGAAGACGCAGGAACGCATCATGGGCATGCTGCAAACCGGCAAGCCGGTGCGCAACTAAGCGGCACGACGCATACGAGATACTGGAGTCAAAGATGAGCAAACAGTTGCAGGATGCATACATCGTCGCCGCGAGCCGCACGCCCATCGGCAAGGCGCCGCGCGGCGTGTTCAGGAACACCCGCCCGGACGAGCTGCTCGTTCACGCGATCAAGTCGGCCGTGGCGCAGGTGCCCGGCCTCGACACGAGCGTGATCGAAGACGCCATCGTCGGCTGCGCGATTCCGGAAGCCGAGCAAGGTCTGAACGTGGCGCGCATCGGCGCGCTGCTCGCGGGGCTGCCGCAAAGCGTGGGCGGCGTGACCGTCAACCGCTTCTGCGCGTCGGGCCTCACGGCGCTCGCCATGGCCGCCGACCGCATTCGCGTGGGTGAGTCGGACGCGATGATCGCGGGCGGCTGCGAGTCGATGAGCATGGTGCCGATGATGGGCAACAAGCCGTCGCTCTCGCCGCATATCTTCGATCGCAACGAAGACGTTGGCATTGCTTACGGCATGGGCCTGACCGCCGAGAAGGTCGCGGAGCGCTGGAAGGTGAGCCGCGAAGCGCAGGACGCGTTCTCGGTCGAATCGCACCGCCGCGCGCTCGCCGCGCAACAGGCGGGCGAGTTCAGGGACGAGATCGCGCCGTACACGCTCGTCGAGCGCTTCCCCGATCTCGCTTCGGGCGAAGTGCAGGTGAAGGAGCGCCTGATCGAGCTGGACGAAGGCCCGCGCGCCGATACGACGCTCGAAGGCCTCGCGAAGCTGCGTCCGGTGTTCGCGAACAAGGGCTCGGTCACGGCGGGCAACAGCTCCCAGACGTCGGACGGCGCGGGCGCGCTGATCGTCGTTTCCGAGAAGATCCTCAAGCAGTTCAACCTCACGCCGCTCGCGCGTTTCGTGAGCTTCGCGGTGCGCGGCGTGCCGCCGGAGATCATGGGCATCGGCCCGAAGGAAGCGATTCCGGCGGCGCTGAAGGCCGCGGGCCTGAAGCAGGACGACCTCGACTGGATCGAGCTGAACGAGGCGTTTGCCGCGCAGTCGCTGGCGGTGATCCAGGACCTGGGGCTCGATCCTTCGAAGATCAATCCGCTGGGCGGCGCGATCGCGCTTGGCCACCCGCTCGGCGCGACGGGCGCGATTCGCGCCTCGACGGTCGTGCACGGCTTGCGCCGCCGCAACTACAAGTACGGCATGGTGACGATGTGCGTGGGCACCGGCATGGGTGCGGCGGGCATCATCGAGCGGCTGTAAGCGCTTCGGCCCCTGATCGGCCCCTGACGCATAGCGTTATCGACACGGTTCGCAGACTTCGCGGTTTGCGGACCGTTTTTCGTATCAGATTGCGACCTGAGGAGACATTCGTATGAGCAACGAAATCCTGACCGCACGCGAGAATGGCGTGCTCACGATCACCATCGACCGGCCCGCGCGCAAGAACGCGCTCACGCCTCCGATGTACCAGGCGATGGCCGACGCGCTTGCCGCCGCGAACGAGGACGCCTCGGTGCGCGCCGTGCTGCTGCAAGGCCACGCTGAGAGCTTTACGGCCGGCAACGACATCGAGAACTTTCTGAAGACCCCGCCGACCGGTGCCGATTCGCCCGTGATCCGCTTTCTCGATGCCATCTCGACGTTCGAGAAGCCGCTCGTCGCGGCGGTGAAGGGGCCGGCCATCGGGGTAGGCACGACGCTGCTGTTGCATTGCGACATGGTCTACGCCGCCGACAATGCGCGCTTTGGTGTGCCGTTCTCGCAATTGGGGCTGTGCCCGGAAGCCGCTTCGTCGCTGTTGCTGCCGCGCATTGCGGGCTATCAGGGCGCTGCGGAAAAGCTGCTGCTCGGCGAGACCTTCGACGCAGCGGAAGCGCATCGCATGGGCTTCGTCAATCGCGTGCTGCCCGCCGCCGAGCTGGACGCGTTCGTCGCCGGGCAACTGGCGAAGCTGGCGGCGCTGCCTGCGTCGTCGCTGCGCGTGACGAAGTCGCTCATGAAGCGCGCGAGCGATCACGAGATCAAGACGCGCATCAGCGAGGAGTTCGTGCACTTCGGCAAGATGCTGCTCGCACCGGAAGCGCGCGAGGCGTTCACGGCTTTCCTCGAAAAGCGCAAGCCGGATTTCCGGCAGTTCGATTAAGCCAATGGCGCTTCAGGCCGTTTCGTAATCGACGTACCCGGACTCGCGGCAAAAGCTCACGAGCCGCAGTCCGGCGCGCTTCGCGATGGCGATGGCAAGCGACGAGGGCGCCGAGATCGTCGCGACCATCGGAATGCCCACGCGCGCGGCCTTGCGCACGAGCTCATAGCTCGCGCGGCTGGAGAGGAAGACGAAGCCCTGCTGCGTGTCGGCGCGCTCCATCACGAGCCGGCCGATGAGCTTGTCGAGCGCGTTGTGGCGGCCCACGTCCTCGAAGGCGCGCAGGATGGCGCCGTTTTCGTCGCACCAGGCGGCCGCGTGCAGGCCGCCCGTGAGCTTCGTGAGCGCCTGGTGCTGCGGCAATTCGCGTGCGGCGCGCGCGATGGCGTCGGGCGAGAGGCGCGCGACAAAGCCCGTGTCGGGCACCTGCTCGGGTTCGAGGTCGAGCAGGTCGATACTTTCGATGCCGCATACGCCGCAGCCGCTGCGCCCGGCGAGCGCGCGGCGCTTTTCCTTCAGTTCAACGAACGCCTGCTGCACCACGGTGAGGTGGACTTCGGCGTGCGGCAGGTCCGCGTCCTCATGCCAGTGGACCTCGATGTCCTGAATATCGGCGTTGCGCCCGACAATGCCTTCCGAGATCGCGAAGCCCACGGCGAACGCTTCGAGGTCGCGCGGCGTGCACATCATGACCGCGTGCGAGATGCCGTTGAAGACGAGCGCGACGGGCCATTCCTGGCCGACGTGGTCCTCGCGCGTTTGCACGTCGCCGCCACGGTGCCGGTGTACGCGCAATGCGACGGCGCCGGGCTGTTCTTCGGTTTCCAGAGGATTCGACGCCGGAATCGGCGCGCGGGTAGGGGTATTCAAGCGCTAAACTCCATGACCTTGTGCGGCGCGGCACCGCGGCGCCGCCGGTGGACGGCGGGGCCGCGCCGCGCACGGAAGGTTCTAAAATACCTCAAGCGGGCCGCGTGCGCTGATGTGCGTTTGTGTCCGCTTATGCCCGCGTCGCGAGGACACCGTCATGGCATTAAACGAAGCTCCGCTCCTTTTCCGCTTCGAGGTCGATTCGTCGGAAAACCTCACCTTTATCCCGATGTGCGTGCGCTTCAATCTGGATCGCTTCGGGCTGCGCATTTCGCTCGCGCAATGGCAATTGCTGCCCTACGAAGACCGCCGGTTGCTGGCGTGCTTTCCCGTGGACGAAGACACGCAGATCGAGCCCAACTTCGACCACGCGCTCTTCGAGATGATGCGCACGCATGCAAACGTCGAGCCCGAGTGGTTTGCGCCCGATGAAGCACCCGCATGGCGCGACGTGAGTGCGGTGCCGGGCGGCATCGCGCTTCAGTCGGAACTCGCCAACCTGCGCGCGCCCGGCGTCGAAGCGTGGTCGCAGCTCGATCCGTTCCAGCGCTACGTGCTCGCCAAGCTCGCGCGCAAGCCCGAGAGCAATCACGACTTCGCGCCCGCGATGCACGAGTTCGGGCTGGCGGCGCCCCGCTGATTTTTCCCGCTCTTTTTCCGCTTTTTCCCCGTTCGCTCGCACGCGCTTGCCGCGTGCGAGCGAGCGTGCGCGAATTTTCCCCACTTTCCCCGCCTGGCCCCTCAAGACGAGCCTGGCCGTGCCGTTATTTCGGGTTGGCGCTTCAGGCGCCGACCGGTCGCGCGCAGTTCGTGACCCATCATCCCGCGCACACGGCGCGGGCGCGAACGACGCTCGGCTTTCATGAACCTTCTTTTTTCGAAGCGCCAACTCATCAATCTGGCCGTCGTTGCGGCGGCCGTGGGCGCGAACGCCTTTGTCGCGTGGACGCAGATCGACGCCCAGCGCGAGATCGACCGGCGCGCCGGTGAAGCCGCCCGGATCCGCCATGACCTCGACCTCTATCGCGACGCCCTGGGCCGTGGCGTGAGCGCGCTCGGGCGTCTCGCGCAGCAAGGGGTGCCCGAGGCCGCAGGGGCGCGTGAGACGCGCGCCGCGCAACTCGACGCAACCGGCCGCGCGCTGCGTGCGGAACTGGCGGGCAACGCGGACCTCGCGGCGCGCTTCGACGCCGCGGCGCTGGAAGCCACGGCGATTGCGGGCGAGATCGACACGACGCTGGCGCGCGCCGAGCAGCGCCTGGCCGACGAGCGCGCCCAGGCCGTCGCGGTTGCGCAGGCCGTGGCGGACAACGGGATGGAGGGCGGTGCGGCGGCGCAGGAATCCGGCTCGGCGTCGCCCGCGAATGCGGCGCGCGCGCCCAAGGTGCAGCCGGCCGGCCGCGACGCGCTCGCGCGCAACGCCGCCGCGACGGCTGCGCAGTCAGTCACGCAGTCAGCCGCACGATCAGTCACGCAGTGGGCGAGCGCGAAGGATGCCCGCGCGGCCGGCCACGTGGTGACCGGCGCGATCATGCCGTCGCTCGGTGCGCCTGTCGTGGCGGCAAGCGCCGTCGCGCCCGATGCACTCGCTTCGCTTGCTTCTGACAGTGCGTTCACGAATGCGCCAGGCGTCGCGAACGGCGCATCGGTCCCCGCATTGATCCCCGCATCAGCCACCGCTACACCCGCGAGCGAAGCCACAACCCAGTCGCCCGCCACGGCGGCATGGCTCGCCAACGAATACATCCGCATCGACACGCGTGTGGACCGGCTCGCCGCGCGCCTCGCGGCGCTGCAAAGCGCCGAGGACTTCGCGCTGGCCGGCGCGCTCGCCGACTCGGCGCGCTCGGGCGGCCGCGCCTCGCTGCTGCTGATCGTGACGATGCTCGCGGGCGCGACGCTGCTCATCTACACGTTCGGCGCGCGCGAGAGCGCCGCCCGCGAAAAGCTGCGCGCGGTGAGCGGCATGCGCCTGCGCAACGAGCGCTTCCAGGGCCTCTTCGACGCCCACCCGGTGCCCATGTACGTGTTCGACCGCGAGACACTGCGCTTTCTCGCCGTGAACACCGCCGCGATCCAGCAGTACGGCTACAGCGAGGAAGAATTCCTCGCGATGACGATCCGCGACATCCGTCCGGCCGAGGATATATCGCGCCTGGAGCAGCACCTCTCGCGCTCGGACACGCTCACGCAGAACGTGCGCACGATGGCCGGCATCTGGCACCATCGCCGCCGCGACGGCTCGCTCATCAGCGCGGACATCTCGCATCACTCGCTCACCTTCCTCGGCCGCGACGCCGTGTTCGTGCTCGCCGACGACGTCACCGAGCAGATCCAGGCCGAAGCGGAGGCGCAGCGCTCGAACCAGATGCTCGAGTCGGTGATCGACAACATTCCGCAGCGCATCTTCTGGAAGGACGCGCAATCGCGCTATCTCGGCTGCAACATGACCTTCGCGCGCGACGCGGGCCTCTCGTACCCGGAGCAGATCATCGGCAAGACCGACGACGAGCTGCCCTGGCGTGCGTATGCCGACGTCATGCGCGAGCAGGACCGTGACGTGCTCGAATCGGGCCTGCCGCGCATCAACCTCGAGCAGGATCTGACGATCGACGGCCTGCATCGCACCACCATGACGAGCAAGCTGCCGCTGCTCGACGGCGATGGCCGCGTGATCGGCGTGCTCGGTTCGTATTCGGACACCACTGACAGCAAGCGCGCCGACCTCGCGCTGCGCCTGCAAAGCCGCGCGCTCGACGCCTGCGTGAACGCCATTCTCATCACCGCGCCGGGGCCGGGCGGCAGCAACCTGATCGAGTACGCGAATCCGGCGTTTCGCCGCATCACGGGCTTCGATCCGGCCGAGGTGGTCGGTCAGGACTGCCGGCTGTTGCAACGCGACGACCGCGATCAGGAAGGCCTCATCGCCATCCGCAAGGCGCTGCTTTCCAATCGCGAGGTGAGCGCCGTGCTGCGCAACTACCGCAAGGACGGCGCGCTTTTCTGGAACCAGTTGCTGATCGCGCCGGTGCCCGATCTGGGCGGCCGCATCACGCATCACATCGGCATCATCAACGACGTGACCGAGCTGATCCGCTACCAGGAACAGCTCGAATACCAGGCGAACTACGACAGCCTGACGATGCTGCCCAACCGCAATCTCCTGCGCGACCGGCTCCAGCACGCGCTGCTCGCGGCGCAGCGGCACGATACGGGCGTGGCGGTGGTGTTCATCGACCTCGACGGCTTCAAGAATGTGAACGACAGTCTCGGCCACAGCGTGGGCGACCGGCTGCTGGGCGTGGTGGCCGAGCGGCTCCAGCGCTGCACGCGCACGACCGACACGGTCGCGCGCCACGGCGGCGACGAGTTCGTGATCGTGCTGACCGACACCATCGACGAGAAGTCGCTGATCGGCTGGATGGAGCGGGCGCGCACGCTGATCTCGGAGCCGGTGTGGATCGACGGCACCGAGCTGTACGTGGGTTGCAGCATGGGCGCGAGCGTGTACCCGCAGGACGGCAACGACGCGGAGTCGCTGCTCAAGAAGGCCGATGTGGCGATGTATCGCGCGAAGGACATGGGCCGCAACACGTTCCAGTTCTTCCAGCCCGAGATGAACGCGAATGTGAGCGTGCGCCTGAGCCTGGAGCGGCGCCTGCGCCGCGCGCTGCGCGACGGCGAGTTCCTGCTGCACTACCAGCCGCAGGTGGAGATCGAGGGCGGGCGTATCGTCGGCATGGAGGCGCTCGTGCGCTGGCGCGACCCCGAGGTGGGGCTCGTCTCGCCCGCGCAGTTCATTCCCGTGGCCGAGGAAAGCGGCCTGATCGGCCCGCTCTCCGACTGGGTGCTGCGCGAGGCGTGCCGGCAAAATCGCGCGTGGCAGCTAGCAGGGCTGCCGCCCGTGCGCGTTTCGGTGAACTTCTCGGCGAAGACGTTCCATCAGCGCGACATCGCGCAGCTCGTGAAGGATGTGCTTCAGGAAACCGGGCTGGACGCCTGCTGGCTCGAAATCGAGCTGACCGAAAGCACGCTCATGCGCAATGCCGAGGAGGCCGTGTCGATGTTGAACGAGCTGCACGCGCTCGGCATCGGCATCGCCATCGACGACTTCGGCACCGGCTATTCGAGCCTGAGCTACCTCAAGCGCCTGCCCGTGGACCGGCTCAAGATCGACCGCTCGTTCGTGGCCGACATCGGCACGAGCAGCGACGACGAAACGATCACGGCGGCCATCATCGCGCTTGCGCACGAGCTACGGCTGCAAGTGATCGCGGAAGGGGTGGAGACGTCGGCGCAGTTCGCCTTCCTGCGCGAGCGCGCGTGCGACGAGTTGCAGGGCTACTTTTTCGCGCCGCCGCTGCCCGGCGACGAGGCGGCGGCGCTGCTGCGCGCGAGCGCGGCCTATGAGGAACCGCCCGGGCTTGCGTGGACGGCCTGAGCCGGTCGCAAGGCGAGCGCCGCTGCGCGGGTCGCGACGTTCGCCGTGGACTTATTCGACGTCGGGCAGGGCGCGCGGGCGGCGGTCCGCGCCGGTCGCGACGTAGGTGAGCGTGGCTTCGGTCACCTTGACGACTTCGTCCTGGAGGCGCATGCGCTGTGCGTAGACCTCGACTTCGACGGTCACCGAAGTCGTGCCCGTCTTGACGATCTCAGCGTAAAAGCTCAGCAGGTCGCCCACGAACACCGGTTGCTTGAACACGAACGAGTTCACCGCGACGGTGGCGACGCGTCCGTTGGCGCGGCGGCTGGCCGGAATCGAGCCGGCGATGTCGACCTGCGCCATGATCCAGCCGCCGAAGACGTCGCCGTGCACGTTGGCGTCCGAGGGTTGCGGCACGACGCGCAGGGCAGGCGATTTGGGAGGGAGCGGGAAGGAGTCGGTCATCGGGCATCCATGAAAAGGGATCGAACGGCGGGCGGCGAAACTGCGCGGGCGAGGAGCCAATCCAGGGCCAATCTGGCGCGGCCAGCGGCACCTGCCGCCTTCTGCGACAATACGTCGATCAGGAATTGTACGGGAAAGCATCCGGTGGGGCGGGCGGTCCATTCGCGCCTTCCACCGTCGCGAAACCCGTCGCCGATAACCCCACAAGACTCGTCGTGCCGCTTGCGACGCGCCCGGCACCGGCCTTCGCGCGTCGCCGGGCGCACGCATCCCGCACGCTTTTCGCCGCTTGCCCATGCGCCGCTTTCCCGCTTCCAATGAACCCGCGCTGCCCGCCACCGGGCCGCGCAACGACTGGCAGACGATCGTTTCGCTGCTGCCTTACCTCACCGCCTATCGATGGCGCGTGGCGTTCGCGCTCACCTGCCTGATCGGCGCGAAGGTGGCCAACCTCGGCGTGCCGATCGTGATGAAGCACATCGTCGACGGCCTCGCTTCCGTGCGTCATCTCGAAGCGCTTGGGCGGGCGGAGCACGCGCCCGGCATCGTGCTCGCGGGCGGCGTCGGGCTGCTCGTGGTGGCGTATGCCGTGGTGCGGCTCTCGACGTCGCTGTTCACCGAGCTGCGCGAAATCCTCTTTTCGAAGGTGACGGAAAGCGCCGTGCGCCAGCTCGCGCTCAAGGTGTTCCGCCATCTGCACGCGCTCTCGCTGCGCTTTCACCTGGAGCGGCAAACGGGTGGCATGTCGCGCGACATCGAGCGCGGCACGCGCGGCATCACGCAGCTCATTTCGTACTCGCTCTACAGCATCCTGCCGACGCTCGTGGAAGTGGGCCTCGTGCTCGGCTTCTTCGTGGTGAAGTACGAGGCGTATTACGCGATCGTGACGCTCATCGCGCTCGTGGCGTACATCGTGTTCACGGTGAAGGTGACCGAGTGGCGCACGCATTTCCGCCGCACCATGAACGAGCTCGATTCGCGCGCCAACGCGCGTGCGATCGATTCGCTCATCAACTACGAGACCGTGAAGTACTTCGGCAACGAAGAGTGGGAGACCACGCGCTACGACGAGAATCTGCGCCGCTACCGCAAGGCCGCGATCAAGTCGCAGCACTCGCTTTCCGCACTCAACTTCGGGCAGCAGGCGATCATCGGCACGGGGCTCGTGTTCATTCTCTGGCGTGCGACGCAAGGCGTGATGGCGGGGCGGCTCACGCTCGGCGATCTCGTGCTCATCAACACGTTCATGCTCCAGCTCTACATTCCGCTCAATTTTCTCGGCGTGGTGTATCGCGAACTCAAGCAAAGCCTCACCGACATGGACCGCATGTTCACGCTGCTCATCGTCGAGCGCGAAGTGGCCGACGTGCCCGGCGCGCCCGCGCTCGCGGTGCGTGGCGGCGAGGTGCGTTTTTCGCATGTGAATTTCGCGTACGAGCCTTCGAGGCAGATCCTGCACGACCTGAGCTTCACGATCGCCGCGGGCACGACCACGGCCGTGGTGGGGCACAGCGGCTCGGGCAAGTCCACGCTCGCGCGGCTCCTGTTCCGCTTCTACGATCTCGATCGCGCCGATCCTGGCAAGAGCGGCGGGGCGATTACGATCGACGGTCAGGATATCCGCGACGTCACGCAGGATTCGCTGCGCGCCTCGATCGGCATCGTGCCGCAGGACACAGTGCTGTTCAACGATTCGATCTACTACAACATCGCCTATGGCCGCCCTACGGCGAGCCGCGAGGAAGTGATCGCGGCGGCGCGTGCGGCGCATATTCACGCGTTCATCGAAAGTTTGCCGAAGGGTTACGACACGCCCGTGGGCGAGCGCGGCCTCAAGCTTTCGGGCGGCGAGAAGCAGCGCGTGGCGATCGCGCGCACGCTGCTCAAGAATCCGCCGATTCTGCTGTTCGACGAGGCGACGTCAGCGCTCGACTCGCGCTCGGAGCGCGCTATCCAGCACGAGCTCGACCAGATCGCGCGCGAGCGCACGACGCTCGTGATCGCGCACCGGCTCTCCACGGTCGTGCACGCGCAGCAGATCATCGTGATGGATCATGGGCGCATCGTGGAGCGCGGCACGCATGCGGAGTTGCTGGGCGCGGGCGGACACTACGCGCAGATGTGGGCGCTCCAGCAGCAAAAGGCGAGCGAGACGCCCCAGACGCAAGCGGGGCAGCAGGGGCAAGTCGAAGCGCCGGCGGCGGGCGGCCATTGATGCGCGCCGCGCCGAGCGCAGGCCGGCGTGCGTACGGCGCGTTTCAGCCGTGGCGGGCGGCGCTGCGCAAGGCGGCGTCGAGCGCTTCGAGTTGTGCGGGCGTGCCGACGTTTTCCCATACGCCTTCGTACAGCTCGCCGCTCGCGCGCCCCTGCGCGATGGACTCGCGATAGTACGGCGTGAGCGCGCGCTTCGTGCCGGGCGCGAGGTCGCGGAACATGCGCGTGTCATAAAGGCCGATATTGCCGAACGTGTAGCGCGGCGCGCCTTCGAGCGAGAGCAACCCTTCAGCGTTCAGCGCGAAGTCGCCGTTCGGATGAAACGGCGGATTCGGCACCATCACGAGATGCATGCCGGGCTCGGCCTGCGCCGCGAGCGCTTGGGCGCGCGCTTTCAGGCGTGCGAAATCGTAGGCGCTGTAGACGTCGCCGCTCACCGCGAGAAATACTTCGGGCACGCCGTTCGACTCGATGAGCGGCAGCGCCTGCGCAATGCCGCCCGCCGTTTCGAGCGCGTCGTGCTCGGGCGAATAGTGCAGCGTCACGCCAAAGCGCGAACCGTCGCCGAGCGCGGCTTCGATCTGCGCGCCAAGCCATGCGTGGTTGATGACGATGCGTGTGTAGCCCGACGCGGCGAGCCGCTCGATCTGCCAGACGATGAGCGGTTTGCCGCCCGCTTCGAGGAGCGGCTTCGGGCAGGTGTCGGTGAGCGGGCGCATGCGCTCGCCGCGGCCGGCGGCGAAGATCATCGCGGTGCGGCCGCTGCCGGTCCTCGCCGTTGCCGGCGCGTGATTCGATGGGGTCATGGCGGCCCGGCTCAGAACGTGTAACCGACTTCGACGGCGCTGCCTTGCAGGTCGTCGATGAGCCGCGCGAACGGCACGAGCGGTCGATAGCGGTGCGCGACCTTGCTCGCGTAGCCGAGAAAGCGCGGCAGGTCGTCCATGTAGTGCGGCTTGCCGTCGCGATAGTTGATGCGGCAAAAGAGGCCGAGCACCTTGATGTGGCGCTGCAAGCCCATCCATTCGAGCTGGCGATAGAACTCGCCGAAATCGGCGTCGACGGGCAGGCCCGCCTTCTTCGCGCGCTCCCAGTAGTGCGCGAAGCAGTCGAGCTCGAACTCCTCGTCCCAGGTGAGGAACGCGTCGCGCAGCAGCGAGACGACATCGTAGGTGATCGGGCCGTACACGGCGTCCTGGAAGTCGAGCACGCCGGGGTTGGGCGTCGCGATCATCAGGTTGCGGGGCATGAAGTCGCGCAGCATGAAGCTTTGCGGCTGCGCGCGCGCGCTCGCCACGAGCAGGGCGAAGGTGCGGTCGAGCACGCCGCGCGTGGCCTCGTCCACCTTGCGGCCGAGATGGCGCTCCAGATACCACTCGGGCATCAGCTCCATCTCGCGGTGCATGAAGGTTTCGTCGAACGCGGGCAGCACGCCTTCGCGCGAACTCAGTTGCCAGCGGATCAGCGCGTCGAGCGCGTCGCGCATCAGCTCGCGCGAGCGCGGGCCGGGACCGCTTTGCTGGAGCGTTTTCAGATAGGGCGCGGTGCCCAGATCGGTCACGAGCATGAAGCCCGCGTCGAAATCGACTTCCAGCACGCGCGGCACATGCACGCCGGCCGCGTCCAGCAACTGCGCGACCTGGGCGAATTCGCGGCACTTCTCGGGCGGCGGGGCGTCGACGGCGATTAGCGTCGCACCGTGCTCGCCCGCGCTCGACAAGCGGAAGTAGCGGCGAAAGCTCGCGTCGGCGGAGGCCGCAGCGAGCGTGTCGAGGCTCAGGGCGTAGCGTTCGGCGTGGCTGCCGAGCCAGGCGGCGAGCAGGTCGCGACGCTTGTCGGCTGGGGGCCCGGCGGGGGAATCGGCGGAAGAATGCGCGGCGGAAAAGGTCATGAAAGCCAGAGGCAAAATCAGTGGATCAACGTCTTGCCATATAATACCCCACGACTTTTTTGACGCGACTCGCGCCAAAGCCCGCATGACGGTTCACTCGCCGCATTCATCGCCGGTCCATCGTCCGATGAATTGTAATTAATTGTGTGCAGCCCGGCCTCGATCCGGTTCATCGGGAGGCGGGCGCGCTGGCGGGCCACCATCGTGCAGAGGGCAGGCGGCCGGGCCGATTCGCCAAAACCATACATGCCGCCCAGACAGTTTTTCCAGACGATCTCCAACAGTGACGACGGCGTGCCGGGCAAGCGGCGGCTCATCGCGGCACTCATGGCCGTACCGGGTCTGGTGCCCGTGCTTGCGCACGCCCAACTCTCCGGCGCGGCCGCGCAGCCCCAGCCGCTGGACGGCCCGTGGAGCCTGTGGCTCGCGCCGCAACTCGAGGATCACCCGAACGCGCCGGGCCAGCACCCGGCGACCTTCGTGCTCGGCGATTCGACCACCGGCACGGCGGACACCGACCTCGCGGTGCGCGGCGCGGCGCAGTTGCGCCAGGGTACGAACGTGGTCACGGGCGACGCCCTGCACTACGACCAGGACACCGACATGGCCAATGCGTATGGCCATGTCGTGGTTTCGCAGAACGGTACGACGTTTGCGGGGCCCGAGGCGCACCTGAAGGTGGAGGCGAACGAGGGCTTCATGCCCGCGCCGAAATACCATTTCACGGTCACGGGCGGCTCGGGCAGCGCCGCGCGCGCCGACCTGCTGGACAGCGAGCGCTCGGTGCTCACGAACGGCACCTATACCGCGTGCCAGTGCTCGACCAATCCGGCGTGGTACATCAAGGGCAGCGAGTTCGATTTCGACACGGGCAGCGACGAAGGCGTCGCGCACAACGCCGTGCTGTTCTTCCAGAACGTGCCGGTCTTCGCGAGCCCGTGGCTGTCGTTCCCGCTCTCGGGCGACCGGCGCAGCGGTATCCTGCCGCCCACGTTCTCGATCAGCTCGACGAACGGCTACGAAATCTCGCTGCCGTATTACTTCAACATCGCGCCGAATCGCGACTTCACGTTCACGCCCGAGATCATCTCGAAGCGGGGCGTGTTCTTGCAGGGCAACTACCGGTATCTCTCGACGAACTACTCGGGATCGATCACCGGCACCTTCCTGCCCGACGACGCGATCACGAAGACGAACCGCTATGCGCTGTTCATCCAGCACAACCAGAACTTCGGCAACGGGTTCGGCGGGTACATCTACTACAACAAGGTCTCGGATAACACCTATCCGTCGGACCTGTCGTCGCCGGCCAACCAGTTCCTGAACGGCACGCAGACGCTGTATCAGCAGGAAGCCGGCCTCACGTACAACAACGGACCGTGGTCCGTGCTGGGCCGCTACCAGCACTGGCAGACGGTCGAGTCGTCCACGCCGCCGTACGGCCGCGAGCCGCAGTTGAACGTGAAGTACGCGAAGTACAACGTAGGCGGCTTCGACTACGGCATGGAAGCGGACTACTCGCGCTTCCGCATCACGGAAGACAACGCGACCGAAGGCGACCGCGTCGTCTTCAACCCGTACGTGTCGTATTCGTTGATGGGGCCGGGTTATTTCGTCACGCCGAAGGTGCAGTGGCACTTCGCGTCGTACAACCTGAGCAACATCGGCACGCCGGGGTCGACCTTCGGTTCGCCGGCCGGCACGCCGAAGAGTTTCACCGAATCGATCCCGACCTTCAGCTTCGACACGGGCCTCGTGTTCGACCGCTCGGTGCATCTGTTCGGTCAGGATTACATCCAGACGCTGGAACCGCGCCTGTACTACGTGTACACGCCGTACCGCAACCAGCAGTTCGCGCCCCTTTTCGACACGGCCGAGTCGGACTTCGGTCTCGCGGAAATCTTCACGCCGAACACCTTCGTCGGCAACGACCGCATCGCCGACGCGAACCGCATCACGGCCGCACTGACCACGCGCTTCATCGACCCGGCGACGGGCGACGAGCGCGCGCGCTTCGTGATCGCGCAGCAGTACTACTTCCAGGACCAGCGCGTCACGCTCTTGCCGGGCGAGACGACCGAGCAGGCGACGCATTCTGACCTGATCGCGGGCGCGTCGCTGAAGATCGGGGGCGGTTTCGCTTCGGAAACGGCGTTCCAATATAATGCCGACAACAACGAGCTCACGAAGGCGAGCATCGGCTTCGGGTACAGCCCGGGACCGAGCCGGGTGTTGAACGTGGCCTACCGCTACACGCGCGCGAACACCACGCTCGACTACACGCCGATCAACCAGGTTCTGATCTCGGCTCAATGGCCGTTGTCGCACCGGGTGTACGCCGTGGGCCGCTTCAACTACGATCTGAACGGCCACCGGGTTGTCGACGGCCTGGTGGGCATGCAGTACGACGCGGACTGCTGGGTGCTCGGCGTCGGCTTGCAGCGCTATGCGAACGGCGTGAATACGTCGGGTTTGCCGAATTCGGCCACGCGCTTTCTCGCGCAGCTCACGCTCAAGGGGCTGTCGAACGTCGACAACGGGCTGGTGGCGGCGTTCAAGGCCAGCGTGCCGGGGTATACGCAGTTGCCGGGGCAGGCTCCGTCGCCGTCGCGCTTCACCGATTATCAATAACGCGTGATCCGGCGCGCTTTTCCTGAAAGGCGCCTTGGAGCAACGCGGTGTGAGTTGCATAGAGACGGGCGAAGCGTGCCCGCCAACATTGGAGTATCTGTGGGAATCATGAAAAAGCTTCGCCTGGCAGCGTACGCTGCGAGTCTCTTCGCCGTCGCATTCGTGTTGCCGGTCGCGCCGGCGCAAGCACAAGGGCTTCCTGGCGGCAGCGGCCAGACAGTCGACACGATCGCCGCAGTCGTCAATGACGGCGTCATCACGCAGCGCGAGCTCGACGGCCGTGTCGAACTCATCTCGCATCGTCTCCAGCAGCAGAACGCGCCGGTCCCGCCGATGGACCAGCTGCGCGCGCAGGTGCTCAACCAGATGGTGCTGGAGCGCATCCAGCTCCAGAAGGCCAAGGAAGACGGCATCACCGTCGACGACGCCGCCGTGAACCGCACGCTCGAGCGTCTCGCGCAGGCCAACGGCATGGATCTCGCGAGCTACCGCTCGCGCATCGAGGCGGCGGGCGTGCCCTGGACCACCTTCATGCGGGACGCGCGCACCGAACTCACGCTCTCGAAGCTGCGTGAGAAGGAAGTGGACAGCAAGGTCACGGTGTCCGACGCCGAAGTCGCGAACTACATCGCGAGCCAGCGCGGACCGAACGCGGGCCAGAGCAACGACCTGCATTTCGAGCACATCTTCCTCAAGGCGCCGCTGAACGCCTCGGAAACCGACATCGAAGCCGCGCAGGCGAAGGCCAACGCGCTGCTCAAGGAGGCGCAGTCGGGCAGCAAGTTCGCGAGCCTCGCGAAGTCGAACTCGCAGGCGAGCGACGCGGCCAAGGGCGGCGACATGGGCTTCCTGCCGCCGTCGAAGCTGCCGCCCGAGTTCGTGACCGCCGCGGCCACGCTGCGTCCGGGCGAGGTGAACCCCACGGTCATCCGCACCAACGACGGTTTCGAGATCGTACGTCTCGTCGAGCGCCGCCAGGGCCAGGGCACGGCCGCCGACGCGCCGAAGCTCGTGCAAACGCACGTGCGCCACATTCTGCTGCGCGTGGGCGACGGCATGTCCGAACCGCAGGCGCGTCAGAAGTTGCTCGAAATCCGCCAGGAAATCGGAGCGGGCGGCGACTTCGCCAAGTTCGCGCGCACCTATTCGCAGGACGGCTCGGCCTCGCAGGGCGGCGACCTCGGCTGGATCAGCCCGGGCGAAACGGTGCCTGAATTCGAGCGCGCCATGAACACGCTCCAGGACGGCCAGTTGAGCGAACCGGTGCGCACCGAGTACGGCTACCACCTGATCCAGGTGCTGGGCCGCCGCGACGCCGAAGGCTCGATCGCCCAGCAGATGGAGCTCGCGCGCCAGGCCATCGGTCAGCGCAAGGCCGAGCAGGCTTACGCCGACTGGCTGCGCCAGCTTCGCGACAGCGCCTACGTCAGCTACAAGATCGCGGGCATGACGCCGCCGCACAACTGAGCGCCCAGCCAAGGATTCGAGCCATGAACGCCTCCGCATCGTCGTCGCCGGCTCCGCGGAAGGCGGGCCCGATTCGCATCGCCATCACCACCGGCGAGCCGGCCGGCGTCGGCCCCGAGCTGAGCGCCGCCGCGCTGGCGGGCGCTTCGGCGCACTGGCCCGACGCACAGTTCGTCGTGCTCGGTGACAGCGCGCTGATCGAAGCCCGCGCGCAAGCCGCGCACGTCGACTGGAGCGCCGTGCTGGCGAACCAGCCCGTGCAGGTCGAACATGTCGCGCTCGCGACGCCCGCGAAGCCGGGCAAGCTCGACGCCGCGAACGGCCGCTACGTGCTTGCGCTGCTCGACCGCGCCATCGACGGCGCACTGGCAGGCGAGTTCGACGCGATCGTCACCGCGCCGCTGCAAAAGAGCACCATCAACGACGCCGGCGTGCCCTTCACCGGCCACACCGAATACCTCGCCGAACGCACGCATACGCCGCGCGTGGTCATGATGCTGGCGGGCACCGGCGCGCGGCCGCTGCGCGTGGCGCTCGCCACCACGCATCTGCCGCTCAAGGACGTTTCGGCGGCGCTCACGGTCGAAAGTCTTGTCGAAACCCTGCGCATCATCGACCACGACTTGCGTCATCATTTCGGCGTGCCGCTGCCGCGTATTCTCGTGACCGGCCTCAACCCGCACGCGGGCGAGAACGGTTACCTGGGCCGCGAGGAAATCGACGTGATTTCCCCGGCGCTGGCCGCCGCCGCCGCGCAAGGCATCGACGCGCGCGGCCCGTATCCCGCCGACACGCTGTTCCAGCCTCGCTACCTCAAGGACGCGGACTGCGTGCTGGCGATGTTCCACGACCAGGGCCTGCCGGTCCTGAAATACGCGACGTTCGGCGAAGGCATCAACGTGACGCTCGGCTTGCCGATCGTGCGCACCTCGGTCGATCATGGCACCGCACTCGACCTCGCCGGCACCGGCCGCGCCGACGCGGGCAGCCTGATCGCCGCCCTCGACACCGCCGTTTCGATGGCGCGCCACCGGCGCGCTATCTGATTGATTCCAGACAAGATGTCCAATAGCAGCAGACAGCACCAGGGCCACTTCGCGCGCAAGCGCTTCGGCCAGAACTTCCTCGTCGACACGGGCGTGATCGATTCGATCGTCGACGTCATTCGTCCGCAGCGCGGCGAGCGCATGGTCGAAATCGGGCCGGGTCTCGGCGCGCTCACCGGACCGCTCATCGAGCGCCTCGCCACGCCCGAGTCGCCGCTGCACGCGGTCGAACTGGACCGCGACCTGATCGCGCGTCTCACGAAGAAGTTTGGCCCGTTGCTCGAACTCCATGCGGGCGACGCGCTCAAGTTCGACTTCGGCTCGCTTGCGGCGCCCGGCGAAAAGCCCACGCTACGCATTGTCGGCAACCTGCCGTACAACATTTCGAGCCCGCTGCTGTTTCATCTCGCCACGTTCGCCGACCGTGTGATCGACCAGCACTTCATGTTGCAGAACGAAGTGGTCGAACGCATGGTGGCGGAGCCGGGCAGCAAGGACTTTAGCCGCCTCACGGTGATGCTTCAGTATCGCTATGTGATGGACAAGATGCTCGACGTGCCGCCCGAATCGTTCCAGCCGCCGCCCAAGGTGGACTCAGCTATCGTGCGCATGATTCCGTTCGCGCCGCACGAACTGCCGAAGGTGAATCAGGCCGTGCTCGGCGAACTCGTGACGGCCGCGTTCTCGCAGCGCCGCAAGATGCTGCGCAACACGCTGGGCGAGTATCGCGATCGTCTCGACTTCGACGCGCTCGGCTTCGACCTGGCGCGCCGCGCCGAGGAAGTGCCGGTTGAGGAATACGTGAGTCTCGCGCAGGCGCTGGAAGGCGCGAGCGGCGCTTGAGAGCGCGGGTGAGGCGGCGTCAGGTGCGTCGCTTCGCTGGTACCTTTGCTGGTACCTTCGCTGGTACCTTCGCTGGCGCGTTCACGAGCGCGATGCCGGCGAGCACGAGCAAGGCGGCCGCGAGGAAGCGGCTGCTGAACGACTCGCCCAGCAACGCCACGCCGAACGTGACGCCAAAGAGCGGCGTGAGAAATGAGAAAACGGAAAGCCGCGACGCCATATAGCGCGTGAGCAGCCAGAACCACGTCAGATAGCTCACGAACGCCACCACTACGGCCTGATAGCCGAGGCTCAAGATGGCGAGCGGCGTGACCGCGTGCATTTCCATCTGGCCGATGCCCGCCGCGAGCGCGAGCAGCGCCACCCCCGAAACCGCAAGCTGATAAAAGAGCACCTTGCTCGCGCTCACATGCGCAAGCGGGGTGGAGCGCACGATCACCGTGGTCGCCGCCCAGACCAGGCCGCCGAGCACGCCGAGCCCGTCGCCCACGAGGCCGATCAGCATTGCGTGCGTGTCGCCGGACGAACCCTTGCGTGTGAAACCGTCGGCGAAAGCGAGGGCAATGCCGAGAAACGCCACCGTCACGCCGATCCACTGCGCGCGGCGCATGCGCTCGCCGGGCGTGAACCAGTGCAGCCCGAGCGCGGTGAAACACGGCGCGGTGTAGAGAAAGACGGCCATGCGCGTGGCGCTCGTCATCGTGAGGCCGACGAAGATGCAGACGAACTCCGCCGCGAACAGCCCGCCCGCGAGCAGCCCCGCGGCGAGCGTGCCGTCCGCGCGAAAGAGCGGCATGCCGCGGGCGCGCGCCCAGCCCCACACGAGCAACGCGGCGATGGCCGAACGCAGGCCCGCCTGGAAAACGGGCGGCACCGACGCATTGGCGGTCTTGATCGCGACCTGCTGAAAGCCCCAGATCGCACAAATCACGACCATCAGGAGGACGGCCTGGAAGTCGGGCGCGCGGCGCGCGGGCAAAGCGACGGTGCTCATCGAATCACGCTCGGCGGGAAAGGGCGGAGCGTTACGATAGCAAAAAAGCTTACGACTAACCGACGATGGCCCTACCGGGGCAATGGAAGGCGAACGCGCGGCACTCGGGCCGCTTTTCAACCCGCTTATTTTCGCTGCGCTTCGTAGGCCTTGAGCTGGCTATAGACGATACGCAGCACCGAAAGCTCGCTCGACGCGCGCTGCGCCGCGCCGCCGCGCCGGATCAGGTCGCCAAGCACATGATCGGCCTCGATGCGCGAACCGTTCTGCACATCGCGCAGCATCGATGCCGTGAGCGTCGAACCCGTGGCGAACAGCATCGCGCGCGAACGCTCGAGGAAGCTGTCGCGCACGGCATGGCCGTGCTCGGCGGCGATCGCGCGGCATTCGGCAAAGAGACGCTCGACGGTCGCGGCACCGTCGGGCGTCGCGAGGATCACGCCGACGGGCGCGCGGAAAAGGCACGTGCTGCCCGCGAGCGACGCGAGGAACACCCACTTCTCCCACATCTCCTGGAGGATGTGATCGCTCGCTTTCACGTTGAAGCCGGCGTTGGAGAACTGTTCCGCCACGGCTTGCGCGCGCGGCGACACGCCGCCGCCAAGCTCGCCGAACGTGATGGCGTGCGCGTCGTTCAGATGCACGATTTCGCGCTTCTCGTTGAGCGTGGAGGCGATCAGGCACACGCCGCCCAGCACGGCCTGCGTGCCGAAGCGAGCTTGCAGGACCTCCAGGTGGCGCATGCCGTTCAGGAGCGGCAGGATCAGCGTATTCGGGCCGACGGCGGCCGCGAACGAATCGATGGCGTTGTCGAGGTCGTAGGCCTTGCAGCTCAGGAGAACGAGATCGAAGGGTTGGCCGCCTTGCGCCTCAAGCGTCTCGCGCGTGACCGACTTGACGTCGCGCAGCGTGAGATCGCCCGCGGGACTGCGGATCACGAGGCCGTCTTCGCGCAGTTGCGCGGCGCGCGCTTCACGCACCAGAAACGTCACGTCGCGCCCCGCGGCGGCGAGCCGCCCGCCGAAATAGCCACCTGTTGCACCGGCACCGACAACCAGAATTCGCATGTCCACTCCTCATTCCTTACGCACGTTGCTGACATTCATACAGTGAAATTGCCGCGGCAATCTCAGGATGGCGTCCATGCTAGAGCAAAACGGCACATCTTGCCGGGGCGGGCAGGGCCGGCGCGTTTTTGGTAGAGTCCGGGTTTTGACGACGGCAAAACGGAGTACACGATGCGCCTGCTGCACACGATGATCCGGGTCGGCGACCTGGATCGCTCGATCAAGTTCTACACCGAACTGCTCGGCATGAAACTGCTGCGCCGCGAAGACTACCCCGATGGCAAGTTCACGCTGGCCTTCGTCGGGTACACGGACGAGCGCGACGGAACCGTGATCGAACTGACGCACAACTGGGACACGGCTTCCTATGACCTCGGCACGGGGTTCGGTCACCTGGCCGTGCAAGTGGAAGATGCTTACGCCGCCTGCGCGAAGATCAAGGAGCAGGGCGGCACGGTGGTGCGCGAAGCCGGTCCGATGAAGCACGGGAGCACGGTGATCGCGTTCGTGACCGACCCGGATGGGTACAAGATCGAATTTATTCAGAAGAAGTAGGGTGGTTTCTGAGGCGGTGTCGGAATATGTCGACATCGCCTTTTTTAAATTTCATTGAGTTTTAAGTGAAATTGACGATACTTCGGTAATTGGAAATAAAATAACAGGAAATTTGTAGGAATTTAATTTTTCCCTCGATTTATCTCGTTCGGGTTATGAGTGTGGCCGTTTGTGGCCTGTGCATCCGAGTGCTACGGTGATCAAATTCCCTTGTTTTATTTCGCATGAGACACGCCGGAGTAAATGATTCGCACTCCATATTTATTGGCTGGTGAATCGAAGAATAGTCAAGCATTGAGGCGGCGAGTTTTTGGATGACATGCCAGAGGCATGTTGCGTACTCACACGGTATTTAAGACTGCTCCTATATACGCGAAAGTGCAGGCGGAAGAGACTTCCACCCTTCGTCATGACACATATAACGGTTCAGCAAAAAAAGCTTGCGCGTGAAAAGTAGCGTTCGAGATTGCCCACTTCAATCTCAAGGTCATCCGTCGCATGCGTGAGTGCCGCCTTCGAATCCGCTGAAAGCGTTGAGCGAAATCAGGCGATTTATCGAAATTCTGGACTTGCCAATGATCCGCCTTGTTTTGAGCTGCGTCGGCGGATCCTTCACGTCATCTGATGGGAATGCTCGATGTCTATCTTACTGATAGCTTTTCTCGTGTCGTCCATGGTCGTCACGATGATCGTGCGGTGGACGCATTTCCACGGCGTGTTCTCCATGGATCACGACCTTGAAGGCATTCAAAAAATCCATAGTGTTGCCGTGCCCCGAATTGGTGGCTTGGGAATTTTTGCGGGATTTGCCCTCGCGTTTGCATTTGAGGAATACAACGGGCGTCTGAGCGCGCATGAACATTGGGAACTCCTGATCTGCTCGGCGCCCGTGTTCCTTTCCGGATTCGCCGAAGATCTGACCAAACAGATCAGTGCGAGTCTGCGGCTTGTTTGCGCTGCGGGCGCAGCCGCGCTCGCCTGCTGGGCATTGCAGGCGATTGTTAGGCATACTAACGTGCCGGGGCTCGATCTCGTACTGCTCGTGCCAATCGCCGCGACGGCTTTCACGATTTTGGGCGTCGCAGGCGTGGTTCATTCGATCAATCTCATCGACGGGCTCAACGGGCTTGCGTCCGTAGTGACGATGATCATTCTCGCCTCACTGGCTTACGTGGCGCACGCAGTTGGGGACAGCCTGATTGTGTCGATGGCGCTCGCGCTCATTGGCGCGATCCTCGGTTTCGTGCAGTGGAACTATCCAGTCGCAAAGGTTTTTCTCGGCGATGGCGGCGCGTATTTCACGGGCTTTTTTACGGCGGAACTCCTCATCCTGCTGATTACCCGGCACAAGGAAGTCTCGCCGTTCTACGCGTTGCTCGTCACCATCTATCCGGTGTTCGAAACACTCTTCTCCATGTACCGACGCATGTTCCTCCGGGGCGTGCCCGTAGGTGCGCCGGACAGAGGGCACTTGCATGCACTGTTGTTCCGGCGTGCCGTGAAAGCAGACTCGGCCGATAACGTCTGGAACAACCGCAATTCTCGTACGACGCCACGTTTGTGGATTTTGACATTTGCAGCGGTGGTGCCGGCAACGCTCTTTTGGAACGAGCCTTTAGCGCTGGTCTTCTTTTCGGTCCTCTTTTGCATGACCTATGTCTGGCTGTACTTCTCGATCGCACGCTTCAAAACGCCGTCGTGGTTGAAATCCCGATAGCGAGCGGAGGTTGTGTTTTGGTATGGGCAGCAGGACGCTGTGCGTCTTCGCTGTGTGAAGTTCCGTTGATCTACTCGTAAATGTCGCTATTTCGTCACCTTAGATCTGCACTGACCGCAGCTACGCTGGTTGCAACGCTTGGCGCATGTGCAATGGCTCCGGGCATGCGCTTCGACGCACACGCGCCGGTCGATCCGCTCGACCCGAATTCGGTGCCTCTCGTGAAGCGAATCACGCCAGAGCTGGTTCGAGATCAGAAAGCCGCACGCGATGCGTTTGGCTCTGACGTCGCAGCACTGGTCGGCAGCCCTCGTGCATATCGGATTGGGGCGGGGGACGTTCTTTCCATCATTACGTGGGACCACCCGGAACTGGTCGTTCCCAACTTGACTTACACAATTGGCGACACTGCCGGGCAACTACCAAGTGGGCCGGGTCTGAGCACTCAGGCCATTCCCGGCTTTGTTGTCGGAGATGACGGAACGATTCAATACCCCTACATAGGAAGTGTTAAAGCGGTCGGTCTCACGGTTCCTCAGTTGCAGGTGAAACTCAAGCAGTCGCTCGCAGCTTATCTGCGTAATCCGCAGATGACGGTTAGCGTGGTGGCCTATCGCAGTCAGCGGATCTTCGTCGAGGGACAAGTGACGCAACCTGGCGTAAAGCCGATCACGAATATCCCAATGTCGCTTGCCGAGGCATTGAGCGAGGCAAATGGCGTGACGCCCGGCGTAGGCGATACGAGCCAGATTCAGATCATTCGCGACGGGAAGATGATCCATATCAATCTACCAGCGCTGGCTGATCGTCAGATCGATGCATCGAAGATTTTTCTGCAGGATCGTGATGTCGTGCGAGTTCTACCGCAAACCTATAACCAGGTGCTGGTGACTGGGGAGGTCACGCGTCCAGTTGCATTGCCCATGCACGATGGCCGCTTGACGCTCAACGAGGCGTTGGGAGCCGCGCTTGGCGTGAATCCGACGAGCGCAGAGCCGGCGGCGATCTATGTGGTGCGCGCAACCGAGGATCCGTCCAAGCCCGACGTCTTCCGTCTGGATAGCGCTTCGCCGGTTGGTCTCGCACTCGCCGAGCACTTTGAGCTGCAAGCCAAGGACGTCGTGTACGTCGATTCGACGGGGCTCGCACGATGGAGCCGCGTGATGAACCTGCTCCTGCCGAGTGCGCAGGGCATCAATGTGGGCCGTCAGGCTTGGGGAGGGTATTGATGATCTCGTCGATTCTTATGGTCTGTGTCGGCAACGTGTGTCGCAGCCCGATGTCCGAAGCGATGATGCGCAAGCGCTTGCCGGGTTGCCGCGTGGAGTCAGCGGGCATTGGAGCCCTTGTCGACTCTGGGGCAGAGGCTCACGCGGTCTCCGTGATGAGAGACCGCGGCATTGACATCTCGTCGCATCGCGCGCGGCAGGTTTCCGCTGCGATTTGCCGGAACGCGGAACTTATTCTGGTTATGGATGCGGAGCAGAAATATGCCGTCGAACAAAACTACACATTCACCTGCGGACGCGTTTTCCAGATTGGTCAGTTCAGCCGCTTCGATGTGCCTGATCCGTATCAGCGTGGCCGCGAACAGTTCTCCGATTGTGCCGATTTGATTGAACAGGGGATTTCCGACTGGGTAGGCCGAATAGCGGCCATTTAGCCCCGTTGACACGTTTGTCACCCCCAACCATCCGATTGAAGTTCGGCAACCCCGGAAGTCTTGAACCAGCAGGTCTGTAGCAACCATGTCTCCCTTGAAACAATCCTCTGCCGACGCGAAGATCGAGTCCGATGAAATCGACCTCACAGCCCTACTGGATGTACTGGTCGAACACAAACTGTTGATCGCAGTCGTCACAGCGGTGTTTATGCTGCTGGGGGCGCTATACGCATATCTAGCGACTCCCGTGTACGAGACGAATATCGTTGTTCAGGTCGAGGATAGTGCAGACAGCGCCGCGAAAAGCCTGATCGGCAATTTGTCTTCGATGTTCGACGTCAAATCGACTTCAGACTCCGAAATACAGATTCTCGGTTCGCGGCTCGTTGTTTCACGTGCCGTGGACGAATTGGGACTCTACATCACAGCCAGAACCGTCAGATTTCCATTCATCGGCGAGTGGATTTCACGCCGGGCCAAGTCGCTCTCTAGTCCGGGTTTCCTTGGCGTTGGCGGATACACGTGGGGAACCGAGCGCATCGAGGTCGCAGACTTCGATTTGCCTTCCGATCTCTACGATCATCAGCTCAAGCTCACGGCGACCGGCAACGGCGGCTACACATTGGAAGGCGATAGCTTGACCCAGATCGCCAGAGGCAACGTCGGAACGCCGCTGACCATTTCTACGTCCGCCGGGCCGGGGCGCCTCGTCGTCCGGAAATTGTTCGCCGAAGCAGGCGCCGCCTTCGTGCTCGAGCGGCATTCGCGCTTGCAAACCATTGATGATGTGCAGAAGCGTTTGAAGATTGCATCGGCGGGGAAAGACTCTGACGTCATTACAGCCTCACTCCAAGGTCGCGATCCTCAGCTCATTGCCGCAACGCTGAATGAGATCGGGGGGCAGTATCTGAAGCAGAACGCTGATAGGAAAGCAGCGCAGGCGGAGCAGTCCCTACAGTTCCTGTCCGAGCAAGAGCCCGATATGAAGCGCGAACTGGAGCAAGCCGAGGACCGGTTCAACCAGTATCGCAATGAGCACGGGATCATCGACATCGGTCAGGAGGCGAAAGTCGTACTGCAGCAATCCGCTGACCTCGAGAATCAATTATTCACGCTGCGTCAAAAGCGGCAGGAGTTGCTGACCCGCTTTGGTGACGAACACCCCGCAGTCAAGGCAATTGACGAGCAAGTCAACTCGACGCAAACGCAGGTCGGCCGGGTATCTGAGCGCATCAAAGCATTGCCGTTGGACGAACAAGGTGCGGTACGACTTGAGCGCGATGTGCGCGTGAATACGGATCTCTATATCGCGTTGCGCAACAACATGGAGCAACTGCGCCTCATAAAGGCCGGCAAGATTGGAAACGTTCGAATCGTTGACAGTGCATACGTGCCCGAAATGCCCGTCAAGCCCAAGAAGCTTCTAGTCATTGCCGCCGCGACACTGTTAGGCCTGGCCTGCGGCGTTGGCTTGGCCTGGTTGCGTGACGCGCTATTCCACGGGGTCAGCGATCCGCATACGTTTGAGACATATACCGGCCTCAATGTTATTGCGACTATTCCGTATAGCGACGCGCAGGCTGCGCTCGCTCGCAAGATTGACGGGCTGGATGCCAAATCCGCTGTGCTAGCGTCGGTAGCACCCGGAGATCCCGCTGTGGAAAGTCTTCGCAGTCTGCGAACCGCTCTTCAATTCTCGCTACTCGAAGCGATAAATAACGTTGTGATGATAAGTGGCGCTACGCCTGGCATCGGTAAATCGTTTATATCAGCAAACCTCGCCGATTTGTTCGCAGCTTCCGGAAAGCGCGTTCTGCTAATCGACGCCGATCTGCGACGTGGCTATCTAAACCAGTACTTGGGGGTCGAAAGAGAGCGTGGGCTGGCTGACGTATTGCTGGGGAAGATGACGCTGGCGGCCGCGACCATGCGCTCAGTGAGGCCGAAGCTCGATTTCCTTGCTACCGGCGAGTTCCAGTCCAATCCGTCTGACCTTCTGGAAAATGGTCGTTGGTCGTCTCTTCTCGAAGAAGCGACGGCCCAGTACGACATTGTCCTTGTCGATGCCCCACCTGTACTTGCTGTTTCTGATGCAGAAATTATGGCTCCGCACGCCGCGCGCGTATTCCTTGTGGCCAGGTCTGGAAAGACGCGGGTTGGCGAAGTTGATGAATCAGTCAAGCGCCTGGACCAAGTGGGTACGCAGGTCGCCGGGTTGTTGGTCAATGGTATGAAGCCGCGCGGAAAGTTCTCATACGGTGGGAAATATGCGAGCTATCGCTACGTTTCGTACGGCTACGAGAAGCGGGACAAGGTTTAGGCTACCAGGGAAATGTTCATGAAGTTAACCAGTGAAACCAAAATTGGCATCATCGGCTTGGGCTACGTTGGGCTACCGTTAGCGGTGGAGTTTGGAAAGCGACGGGATGTCGTAGGCTTCGACATCAACCGGCCTCGCATTGACTCGCTAAAGGAAGGGCGGGATGCCACGCTTGAAGTCAGCGAGGCGGAGCTTGCTGAGGCGCGGCGCCTGAAATTCAGCCACACGATCGAAGATCTGCGTGAATGCAGCATATTCATTGCCACGGTGCCGACGCCAATCGACCAATATAAGCGTCCGGATCTGTCCGCGCTTTATGGAGCAAGTGAGACGATCGGCCGGGTGTTGAGGAAGGGCGATATTGTCATTTACGAGTCCACGGTCTATCCGGGTGCCACCGAAGAAGAATGCGTGCCGGTACTTGAGCGAGTTTCCGGGCTGAAATTCAACGTTGACTTCTTCGTGGGGTACAGCCCGGAACGAATCAACCCGGGTGATAAATCACACCGGGTATCCACTATCCGGAAGGTTACCTCAGGGTCCACGGCTGAAGTCGCCGACGTAGTTGACGCACTCTATGGCGAGATCATCACGGCGGGTACGCATAAAGCTAGCAGTATCCGCGTTGCCGAGGCGGCGAAGGTGATTGAGAACACGCAGCGCGACGTAAACATTGCTCTTATCAACGAATTGTCGATCATCTTCAATCGGATGGATATCGACACCGAATCGGTACTTGAAGCCGCAGGGACGAAATGGAATTTCCTGCCGTTTCGGCCGGGTCTCGTGGGCGGCCATTGCATTGGCGTAGATCCGTATTACTTGACGCACAAGGCACAGGCGATTGGCTACCACCCCGAGATTATTCTCGCCGGACGGCGAGTCAATGACAACATGGGGGTCTATGTCGCTTCGCAACTCGTGAAGGCGCTCACACGGCGCGGAATCACGATGAATAATGTGCGCGTGCTCATGTTGGGCTTTGCGTTCAAGGAGAACTGCCCCGACCTCCGCAACACGCGAGTCGTTGACATTATCAACGAGCTCAAGCAATACGAAATGAATGTCGACGTGTTCGATCCTTGGGTCTCTGCCGAGGAAGCTCGTCACGAATACGGCATTGAACTCGTGGCGCAGCCGTCCTTGCAAAGCTACGACGCAGTCGTCCTTGCGGTGGCACACAAGGAATTTGCCGATATGGGTGTAGAAGCCATTCGGAGATTCGGAAAGCTCGAACACGTACTCTACGACCTCAAGTATGTCTTTCCGGCCGGTTCATCCGATCTTCGCCTGTAACCACATCCAGCTAGAACGCGCCGAAATGAAAAATCGCTATACGATTGCCTGTGAGGATTTGGCACGCTGTCCGCAACGCTGGTTAATAACCGGCGTGGCTGGGTTCATTGGCTCAAATCTTCTTGAGGCTCTTCTCAAGTTGGATCAGCAGGTAGTCGGTCTGGACAACTTCTCGACGGGAAGCCACAGCAATCTGGAGGAGGTAAGTTCCTCCGTCGGTTCGGAGCGATGGGCAAGATTCAAGCTGATCGAAGGTGACATCCGCAATGCTTCGGACTGCGCCCGGGCAACCCAGGGTATTGATCACGTGTCGCACCAAGCCGCATTGGGATCGGTCCCAAGATCGTTGCTGGACCCTGTCGTAACGAACGACGTCAACATTGGTGGCTTTCTCAACGTGCTGGTTGCGGCGCGCGATGAGGAGGTAAAGAGTTTCACGTACGCTGCGTCAAGCTCAACTTACGGGGATCATCCTGGCCTACCCAAGGTGGAGAATCTCATCGGTAAGCCTCTGTCACCGTACGCAGTAACAAAGTATGTGAACGAGCTTTACGCAGATGTTTTCGCGCGAAGCTACGATTTCAACACCGTCGGCCTGCGCTACTTTAACGTATTTGGGAAACGTCAGGATCCGAATGGTGCGTACGCTGCTGTCATTCCGAGATGGATAGCCGCGCTGATTCGAGGAGAGGGAATCCAGATTAACGGCAATGGCAAGACTAGTCGAGATTTTTGCTACGTCGAAAACGTTGTTCAGGCAAATATTCTTGCGGCTACGGCGGCAAACAATGCGAAAAACGAAGTCTATAACGTTGCAGTTGGCGGGAGGACAACGTTGAACCAACTGCTGGAGATTCTTGCCGAGCAATTGCGTAACCGGAAAATAGCGAATAGCAGCCCGATACGTTACGGTGAATTCCGAGGGGGAGATGTTCTCCATTCGCAGGCTAGTATCGAGAAAATTTGCAGATTACTCGGATACAGTGACCCTATCCATATTCAGGAGGGATTGGCGATCGCCATGAATTGGTATGTCGATCGTTTTGAGCGTGAAATTGGTTGGTCGGAAATGAAGTCGCTTTAACTTAAGAAATGATTGCTTCAATAATGGCGCGCCTTAGGGCGCGCCACTCTTTTCGTTTTCAAGATTCGCACGCGATGCACCGGAGAATTATTCAAGGTGCCGCGTGGGTATCTTTCTTTGTATTCATTGGAAAATTCGCGGGCGCCTTCAAAGAGATGGCAATCGCGTATCGATATGGCGTGAGTTCGATCGTTGACGCCTATCAGCTTACGCTCACTCTTGTAACATGGATACCCGGTACATTAGTAACGATACTGAGTACCGTTCTTATCCCAACCTTGGTTCGGCTTAGACACGCTCCCCCTCCAGAGAGACGTGAATTCATTGCCGAATTGCAGGGATGCGGGTTGATGGTCAGTAGTGTCATCACATTACTGTTGTTTGTGTTCTGGCAACCCGCGCTGAGTATCGTGAGCGGGAAGCTTTCAACGCAGACGCAGGACATTGTCAAGGAATTGGCTAGGGGAATAATGCCGATCGGCATATTGACCGTGCTCATCAGCATTCAGTCAGCACGACTTCAAGCACGGGAACGCCACATTAATACCTTATTGGAGTGTGTTCCCGCGCTCACATTACTTGCGACGATTTTGCTTACGCCACCTTCGCAGGCAATTCACGCGCTAATGCTGGGGACCACGATAGGCTACGCACTTCAACTGACGTGGCTTACGGTTCTATCTGGAAAAGCCGATCAGACAATGGTGCTACCTAAATTTACGTTGTGCTCGCGCGAGTGGCCAAAACTATGCATGTCAGTTGGGATTTTTTCGGCTGGTCAGTTACTAATGAGTTGTGTCACTCCCGTGGACCAATATTTCGTCGCGCATCTTGGTGACGGCGCAATTGGCTCGCTTGGTTACGCAAACAGGTTGCTTGCCTTGGTGATGGGGATGGGCGCGCTAGCGATCAGCAGGGCTGTGCTACCGGTGTTCTCCGAGCTTCAGCGTGCGGGAGACGGACCTCGGGCAGGGCGCATTGCGTGGCGGTGGACGGTGGTGACATTCATCGGCGCGATTTGCGTCGCGTTGTTTGCTTCCCTGTTTTCAAAGCTGGCCGTCGCGATGCTATATCAACGTGGTGCGTTCACGTCAACCGACACGGCAGTGGTGGCTAACCTCTTGCGATGGGGGCTCGTCCAAATTCCATTCTATTTCCCTGTTCTCGTGATGGTTCAGTTATTTGCGAGTCAGGGGAGATTTAAGGCGATGACAATAATCGCTTCAATCAATTTCTTCGTGAAAGTGATTGCAGATTTATGTCTGATTAATTGGCTTGGCTTGGCAGGAATTCAACTGGCGACCGCAATGATGCATGCCTCGTCTCTGGCTTGTTATCTACTCTTTGAGCATGTAAGCAAGGGGAAATCGAAAAACGGAGGTGTGCCTTGAAGATCGTTGTCTTTTTGAATTCACTATTTGCGGGCGGAGCAGAGCGTGTGACGGTCAATTTAGCGAATGCCTGGAGCAGGTTGGGGCATGAAGTAACTATAGTGACGCTCGAAACTGAGGAAAAGGACTTCTACCGTCCGTCACCTGCGGTAAAGCGCTTGGTTATTGGGAATTTTGGGGCAAGTAAAGGTATATGCGAAACGATTCGAACAAACTGGAAGCGACTGAAATCTCTTAGGGAGGTAGTGCAACAAGAGAAGCCGGATATTCTTCTAGGGATAATGACGCGTGCATCTGTGATCTCAATGATTGCTTCAGCGGGAATGCGATGCCATGTCATTGTTACCGAGCATAATCATCCGCCAAAATTGTTGCCGGGGAAATTTTGGAGTTTTTTACGCTATGTAACATATAGACGTGCTAGCCGCGTTATTGCATTGACCGGAGAGAGCGGAGACTGGTTGGCAAAAGAATGTGGATGTCAGAATATTTCAGTAATACCGAATCCTGTAACGTGGCCGATAAGAAACGGCGAACCAACCGTGCATCCAGATTCCTTTGTTAGCGAGGGAAGAAAATTAATCTTGGGCGTTGGTCGACTCGTCAATCAAAAAGGTTTCGACTATCTAATTGAAGCATTCGATATTATTCGGTGCAGAGCTGAGTCTTGGGACCTGGTGATATTAGGTGAGGGAAATCGTCGGTTGGATTTGGAGAAGATGATTGGCGAGCGCGGACTTGAGGGCAGAGTCTTCCTTCCCGGTAACTGTGGAAATGTATCTGATTGGTACTCAAGGTCTGATATCTACGCTTTGAGTTCGAGGTTTGAGGGGTTTCCCATGACGTTGATTGAGGCGATGTCCATGGGTGTCCCAGTGGTGAGCTATGACTGTGATACGGGCCCGCGAGACATCATCAAGGACGGCGAAAACGGACGGCTCGTCCGGCCGGTTGGCGACGTTGAGGCTCTGGCGAATTCACTCGAGGAGCTAATCAACAACGAGATGATTCGCAGCCAGATCGCGGCTCGCGCGGTCGAGGTCCGCAGTCAATATTCGGAAGAGGGGATAGTTCAAACCTGGCTCGACTTGTTCTTGAAGTTACTGGAATCTGACGCGCAGAACGGCCAAGGAGTGGAAACATGACGACAGCATTAGCTCGATCTCGAAATAATATTGTTTGCGTATGTTTATTCTCCCCATTACTCTTTCTGTTCCTTGTTTTATATTGGCCATCTAAAAAACCAGAGAGTTTCGACGGCTTAGCGGTTCCTGGCTATCTCTCTTATCTCGTTATAGGAATTTCTGTCGCTTACGGATTGGTGCTGACCTGCCAGGGGAAAATTGGGCTTAACCGAGGCGAAATCGCCTTTTGTGCACTTCTAATTCTAACGCCTGTTCCCGGGCTTATCGGTCATGCAGCAAGCAGCCCAGAATTGATTGATTGGCGAAATCACGTTATCGACGATTCTGTCGCTGACAATATGCTCGGATTTCGGCCCTTTATACTTCAAGCAACGATGTTTCTATTTTGTGCACCGGTGTTCGCAAGATATTGGGGGCGAGGAATGCGGATTGCAGTATTTTTTTCCTTGACCATTCATTTTATCTGGGGCTTGGCTCAGTTCATTTACCCTGTCGCTCCATTCGTTCTGCATAGCCTGCCGGTGAAAGTCGGCGGCGACTGTCTGAATTCTGCCGGATTTTGCGCAAAAATTGTGCGGGCCGTTGGTTTAACGCCAAATCCATTCTTCTTTTCTTTCATTTATTTTAGTGCGGCAGCACTCTACATATCACGCTGGAAGGAGAAGGGTGGGAAAGTATCGCTGATAATTTCAATGCTTTCGATAAGTCGCTCTTTTATGATTGCTTCGATTATTGTGCTGATTTCTCGGGTACGGTCAAAAGGCATAGCGATTGCATCGATCTTCGTCGCTATCGTATATGCAATGTTCGGTGACGAAATTTCTTCAATAATTTTGTCGAGATTCGTTAATGATTCTAGTGTCGGGAGTCGCTCATCGACGAATTCTCTGGCGCTGAAGGAGGTGTTTTTCAATGGGAATATATTTGGAATCGGGTTCGAAAACAAATATTTTACGGATTCTACCTTCGCGACATTGATGTTAGGTGGCGGTATTTTCTCTGTTGCTCTTTATTCAATTGCATGGATAATTTTTTTTAGGGAATGGATAAAATTTACCAATCCGGGAGATAAAGGATTGCTGAGGGCGTTTGCAATTGCCTTCTTTGTTTTGCAAACTCTAGTTGGATCGGCAGATGCGCAGCCGGGAGGGCTGCTTTTTTTCATTGCATTCTGGATTTCCGCTTTTGGTGAGAGAGAGTCTACTCATCAACTCAAGCAACCGTGCAAGGTCGAGGTATAAATTGAAAATCACCGTCTTTGTCAATTCGATGGGAAGTGGTGGGGCAGAGAGAGTTGCAGCGACACTGGCTAACGCGTGGTCGGAAAGGGGCCATGATGTAACGCTGATTGCAACATTTACCGGTCGAGGCTCATGTTTCTATTCACTCTCCGATAAAATTGAATTTATATACCTTGCCGATGTAATAGAGAGTACTGCTCGCGGTCCGGTCTCGTATGTCAAACGTATTCTCTCAATCCGGAAGTTGATCCGGGAACGCAATGTTGACATAGTCGTTTCGCTACTTACGAATGTGAATATGGTGGTAATTGCCGCACTTCAGGGCACGGGGGTGCCAATAATCGCGTGTGAGCATAGTAATCCCATCGCTGATGGAAGGCGGCCATTCTGGAACTGGATGGGGCGTTTTTTTTATCCAAAGGCGTCAGTGGTCACGGTTTTGACCGAAGGCGTTGTTGAGCAATTTCGCACAATTCTGGGTGGGGCAAAAAATATCATGGTTGTCCCGAATCCGCTTCCAGCTGGATTAGAGCGGGATAGCGTGCACACTGACAAGGAGAAGGTTGATTCACATGTGATTGGGGTTGGTCGTCTTCAGCCTCTCAAGCGTTTTGATATGCTAATTCGCTCGTTTGCGAAGATCGTAAGTGAATTCCCGGAGTGGAAACTAGTTATTATCGGTGAAGGGCCGGACCGAAAGAGATTGGAGTGCCAAATTGCGGAACTTGGTCTGACTGAGCGCATATTTCTCCCGGGAAAAACAACGGACCCGTGGTCTTCTATGCGACGGGCGAGTTTATTTGCGCTCACATCAAAATATGAAGGCTTGCCGATGGCGATGATGGAAGCGATGGCTTTGGGCGTTCCAGTTGTAGCCGTAGACTGCCCGAGCGGACCTCGGGAATTGACGGAGGGTGGTGTGGTTGGGTCTCTGGTCGGGCACAGCGATGAAGACGCATATGCGCAGGCGTTAGCTGATCTGATGAGGGCGGGGGCATTGAGAGAAGAATTGGGGCGACGCGGAGCAGATTCAATTCGACGACGCTACTCGATCGATGCAGTGATGAAGATCTGGGATCGTGTCTTTAAAGTTGCAATTGAATCACGAAAGTATGGCCGAGATGCACATCAATAATTTGAGGTGCGCGTAATTATACTAATATAAAAAATGAAGAAGATAATACTGTTCGCAAATACGGATTGGTATATTTATAATTTTCGATTGTCGCTGGCGCGCGCGTTACGTGACAAGGGATGCGAGGTGCTACTTGTCTCGCCACCTGGTCAGTACGGAAAGCTGCTGGAGAAAGAGGGGTTCAGGTGGTATTCGATAGACATGGATCGGCGCAGTCTGAATCCATTAGATGAACTAAGTGTGATCAGGCAACTTATCGTACTATTTTGCAGTGAGAAACCAGATATTGTTCACGGATTCACGATCAAATGTGCGGTCTACGGCGCACTGTGCGCGTCACTGAGCGGTGTGAAGGCGATAGTTGGTGCCGTAGCCGGTTTGGGCTATGTATTTACTAGTCGGGATATCAAGGCACGCTTGCTTCGTCCTGTGGTTAGGGCATTGCTGCGAGGGGTGCTGAATGGGAACCGCACGCGCCTGATCCTGCAGAATCCAGATGATCTTGAAATGTTTGTTGAAGCCAGATTGGTCGAAAAGGAGAGAATTCGGCTGATCAAAGGTTCAGGGGTCGATTGTGAGCGATTTCAACCTCTTGGTAGAACAGCCGATGATGAGTTGCATCAACCCATGGTGGTGCTCTTTGCTGCGAGATTGCTTTGGGATAAGGGCATTAAAGAATATGTGGATGCAGCTCGACTTCTACGCGATGAAAATAGGGAAATTCGCTTTCTGATTGCCGGCGAGCCAGATTCTGGCAACCCAGCTGCCGTTGGTATGGATGCACTAGAGCGCTGGGTTGATGAGGGCATCGTTGAATGGGTGGGACATGTAGACGATATGCCGAAATTATTTGCGCAAGTCGACGCCATGGTTTTGCCTAGTTATCGAGAGGGGCTGCCGAAGACGCTTATCGAGGCCGGAGCGTGTGGACTGCCTCTAGTCACCACCGATGTGCCGGGGTGCCGGGAGGTTGTGACGCACAACGGCGTCGATGGCTTCAAGGTTCCAGTTCGCGATTACAGAGCATTGGCCGCAGCGATTCGGTCTCTTGATGATGACAGCAATTTGCGTTTGAAATTGGGTGCGCGGGCACGTGAACGAGCTTTGGAGGAGTTCGATGAGCGCATTGTTATCGATAAGACGATTTCTGTTTATCGGGAGTTGATTGAGTTGTGAATATAACGAGAATAGTTATTAATTTTCACGAAATTGGGAGGTGATTTAATTGAAGCGTCGGGTATTTCTACAGAGCTTGACTACTATTGGCATAGGCTCGCTCGCAAAGCACGCTCAATTATCGTACGGCGATGAAGCTCCGCTTATTGATAAGGTCTTTAATGTCGCTGGGAACGGGGTCGCGAATGATCGGCTTGCACTGCAAAAAGCAATTGATGCAGCTGCCGGAAGAACACTGATAATAACTGGAAATAGCCGCATTGATGCGGCCGGTCTTTCATTGCGCAACGGTAGTCATATTCGATTCGCGCCAGGTGCATCGCTGAAGCTATTGCCGTATTCAGAGCCAAATCACCAGATATTGAGGGTTTGGGATATCAGTAATGTTTTGATTGAAAATGCAGTGCTTGACGGCAGTCGTGAATTGTCAACTGCCGACGACAACAAGCGGGCGCAAGGTTATGGAATGGGAATTTCCATTGCAGGAGCGTCAAATGTAAAGATTCTGAATCCCGTAACGCGGGGGTGTTGGGGCGACGGTATATACGTGGCGAACAGTTATTCAACGCCATCGAAAAAGAGCCAGGAAATTCACGTTGTATCCCACCACGCAATGAATTGTCGCAGGCAGGGCGTTTCGATAGTCAGCGGACGACATATCCGGTTCGATGACCCTATCTGGGAGGATATCGAAGGGACGCTACCGTCTGCCGGGCTCGATATTGAGCCGAATAGTAACAATGATGTCCTCGAAGACATACGAATCAATAATCCGTTGTCGAGGAGGTGTAAGGTCGGTATTCAGATCTGGTTGTGGGCGTTATCCGGGAAGTTACCAGTCAAGATTGATATAGAAATATCAAACCATGCGGATTTCGGTAGTAGAGATATGGCCTATCGTGTGCACGGACTTCCGTCAACGTGTAGAAATATTTCGGGGGACATTGTCGTAAACGGATCGAATTGGCACTCGGCAGGAAAAATTAATTCATCGGTGGACGGATTCATTCCACAAGGTTTGATCGTCAAGAGGATCAATTGATTAGAATTATGAGGTCCGAACTGCATCCGCCATCTGATGTCGTCATCTAATTCTGGATTTATTCTCCGAGTAAATTCTAAAATAACGGTCCCAGCACGATCTAATAGAAAAATTTTCGATGATTCTGCGCCGGGCGTGCATTGAATACTCCGCGCGTTTTTCGTATGTAGCGAGGCCCATTTTTTCGAGGGCGAGTCCGAGAGCGGTGGAATCGGCGGGAGGGACGATTATGCCGGTCTCGCCGACCAATAGCGCAGTGTCCCCCACGTTGGTGGCAACGCAGGGTGTACCAGAGGCCATCGCTTCGCCCACAACGGTGGGAAATCCCTCTGTTCTGGATGAAAGGCACAAGAAATCGAACGCCGGCATCAACTGTACGACATCGCGACGAGGGCCCAAAAGCGTGACTTTGTCAGTCAAGCCGAGTTCCTCGATGCGCTCGCAAAGGGTGTGATTCGAGTTATCGACATCCTTGCCGACCATCAGAAATCGTGCGTGCGGAAGACGTGTTGCTGCAATGGCTGCGGCGCGCAAAAAATTATCATAATCCTTTGCCGGATTGAAGCGGCCGACAATTCCGATCAATAGCGAGTCATTCGGAAGATGACAGGCGGTGAGCATTGCTAACCGCATCTCGGGATTCGGTGAGAATTTTGCCGTGTCAAAGCCGTTGTGTATAACGGTCATTTTTTCGCTGTCGTACCCAAATTGAATATGAGACAGCCGGGCGGCCTCTGCGCAACACACAATTTGATCTGGAATATATCTGGAGAGAATTGAGCAAAGGCGGGCAGTATATCGAGTGATTGCGCTATGCCTCGTAGGCACTTCACTCCGGTGAATTCCCCAGACAAGTTTCGGGAGCGGATGTGTGCGGCGAATACGCTTAATGACGTTAGCAATCTTGGTGGCAATTCCACCGATTAAGTCCGCATGGTACATCCATGTTTGTACCGCACTGGGTTCCTCTTCCAAAATCCACTTTGTGAGACGTACAAAGGCGCCAGGATTTGGACGCGAATGATGCATTCCGAGTATGCGAACTTTTGCGCCAGCGTCTATGAAATCGCTTGCAAGCGGGGCAAGCGCCGAAAGGCAAATTACAGTATGGATGACGTCGGTGTTTTGTGTATGCCTAACCAGGCTGAGCAGCGTTGTCTCTGCACCCCCAACACCAAGGCCGGAGATGATGTGAACAATCTTCATTTGAGCGGAAAACTGAGACGTGTTTTAACACTGCAAGCTTACGCGTGCTGTTTTGTATCAAAGACATAGATCGCCGGACAGCGGCAAATCACATTCCGGGCAGCATCTCGGGCGGATGTAGTTTGAGCGCCTTCCGAGCGGCTTGATATTCCGGAAAGATCGACTCTACCGTTTCCCAAAATCTCGGTCCATGATTCATCTCACGCAAATGCGATAATTCATGCGCCACAACATAGTCCACCACGGACATAGGAAAATGAATCAACCGCCAGTTCAAGCGAATCCTCCCTTCGCTTGAACAACTCCCCCAGCGCGTAGCAGCCGAAGAAAGCGCATAAGAACGAAACGTAACCCCCAGCTTCGCGGCATAAACCGCAAGGCGCTCGCCAAAAATCCGCTTCGCCTCACCCTGAAGCCACCCGGTCACACGATCCTTGATCTGCTGCGAATCCGCATGCGGTGGCAGCGGCAGCGCCAGCACGCGAGTCTCCTCATCGAACGCGAGCCCCGAAGCCCCGAGCTTCAGAGTGATCGGCTTGCCAAGATACGGCAACTCCGCACCATCGCCCCAATCCACGCGAGGCAACGCCCGTTGCTCGGTGCGCGTTTGCCACTCGGTGAGCTTGGCAAAAATCCACCGCTGCTTCTCCGCGATAGCGGTTTCGATATCGGCGATCGTGACCCACCTGGGCGCGGTGATACTGAGCCCGGTGCCATCGATCACAAACCCGATCGATTTACGCGACGAGCGCTTGAGCCGGTAATGCAGCGTGTGCGTGCCGAGCGCGATGCTGCGCAGCCGCGTGCCATCGGGGGCGAGCGGCGCTTTGCCGGGCTTGCCAGGCGAGGGCGCAGGTGTCGGCGTCGGCGTGAGGAAAGGGGAAGGAGAGGGAGAGGCGGGCGCCGCAGCCGGCGCCGGTTCGGCGAAAAGCGGCAAATCGAGTTGCCGGTTGTCGAGTGCCGCGGTCGGGCGCGGCGAGGGGGACTTCTGCATCGTCAGGCCTGGTGCGGATGCGCGTGGAGGGCGTGGGCGTTTGCCCTGGCTCGCGGGGCGTTTGCGCGTTTCATCTGGCGGTGAAGCGTGGCCTTTACATTGGCGCGCGAGAGCGGCAAGCAGCGCGCGCAACCGCGCGACAATCCACGCGGCACGCGCCGGCCATCCCCGCGCGTCAGATCCGCGCCGCTTTCGTTGCTGCGCCATCCGTTTCGCGATACGCCTCGGGATCGATGCGCCGCATTTCCGCTTCAATCCACTTTTCCACGCGTGTGTTCACTTGGTCGGGCGTGAGTCCGGTCGTTTCGATCGGTTTGCCGATCGACACCGTGACTATACCCGGATATTTGGTGAACGAGTTTCGGGGCCAGACGTGGCCTGCGTTGTGCGCGATCGGCACCACGGGCGCGCCCGTTTCGATGGCGAAGCGCGGGCCGCCCGTCTTGTACTTGCCCACCTTGCCCACCGGTATGCGCGTGCCTTCGGGGAACATGATCACCCATGCGCCTTCGGCCATCCGCAGTTTGCCCTGGCGGATCACCGAGGTGAACGCGTTCTTGCCTTCCTTGCGGTTGATGTGAACCATCTTCAGCATGCCGAGCGCCCAGCCGAAGAACGGCACGAACAGCAGTTCGCGCTTGAATACGTAGCACAGCGGGCGCGGCATGAGCGCCGGGAATGCCAGCGTCTCCCAGGCCGACTGATGCTTCGAGAGCAGCACGGCCGGTCCGTTCGGCAGGTTCTCCATGCCTTCCATGCGGTAGCTGATGCCATTGAGCCAGCGCGCCACGAAGAGCGTCGAGCGGCACCAGCCCACGGCCATCCAGTAGCGGCGCGTCGCGTTGAGGAACGGGAAGGCGATGAAACAGGCCGTCGCGTACGGAATCGTGTAGACGATCAAGTAGACGAACAGCAGCAGGGAGCGGATAAAGCGCATCGGTCGAGCCGGTCTGGGGCGTGCGCGGCGTGGGCCGGTTTCTCGTCCGGCGCGGCGCCGTGCCGCCGGGTTAGCACCGTCGTCGGCCAGGGGCCGGCGACGATGCGGGCAGTTTCGCGTGCGAGCTTGCGTGCACGGCGGTTGTGTCTACGCGGGTTCGCTCGCGAGAAAGTCGAGTGCGAACGCGCGCAGGTCATCGTGGATCTGCGTGCCTTCGGGCAGGCCGCCCGCAGCGAGCGTTTTCTCGCCCTTGCCCGAGCGGACGAGGTGCGTGTGAAAGCCGAGCGCCGCGCCCGCTTGCAGGTCGCGCAACGAGTCGCCCACCACGGGTGTATCCGCCGGGGCGATCTCGAAGCGCTCCGCGATCATCTTGAGCATGCCGGGCTGCGGCTTGCGGCATTCGCAGTGGTCCTGCGCCGTGTGCGGGCAGAAGAACACGGCGTCGATGCGTCCGCCCACGGCCGCGGCCTGGCGGTGCATCTTCGTGTGCATGGCGTTGAGCGCGGCCATGTCGAACAGTCCGCGCCCGATGCCCGACTGGTTCGACGCCACCGCGACGCGATAGCCCGCCTGGTTCAGGCGCGCGATCGCTTCGAGGCTGCCGGGTATCGCGATCCATTCGTCCGGCGACTTGATGAACGCGTCGGAGTCGGCGTTGATCACGCCGTCGCGGTCGAGGATCACGAGTTTTCTGGTGGTGCTGGTCGGCATGGCGTCTCTCGCTCAGTCCCGCTTAGGCGGCGAGCCGCGAGATGTCCGCGACGCTGTTCATCTGGCGATGGAGCGCCTTGAGCAGCGCGAGGCGGTTCGCTCGCAGCGCCGGGTCTTCCGCATTGACCATGACGTCGTTGAAGAAGGTGTCCACGGTTTCGCGCAGTGCCGCGAGCGCGGTGAGCGCGCCCGTGTACTCGCGTGCGGCGAGCTGCGTTTCCACGCGCGGCGCGACCTGTTCGAGCTGTGCGTAGAGCGCTTTTTCGGCGGCTTCGACGAAGAGCGCGATCTGCACGCCCGCATCTTCGGCACCTTCGGACTTCTTGATGATGTTCGAGATGCGCTTGTTGGCCGCCGCAAGCGATGCCGCTTCCGCGAGCGCCGCGAATTCGCGCACGGCGTCGAGGCGCGCGACGACGTCGTTCAGGCGCGTGGGATTCAGCGCGAGCACGGCGTCGACTTCGGTCGCAGCGAAGCCGCGTTCACGCAGCATGCCGCGCAGGCGGTCCATGCAGAACTCGTAGATCGCCTGGGTCGATTCCGTCACGGCGGCGTTGCCGGCGAATTGCGCGTAGGTCGCGCGCAGCAGTTCGACGAGGTCGAGCGGCAACTGCTTCTCGACGAGAATGCGCAGCACGCCCAGCGCATGGCGGCGCAGTGCGAACGGGTCTTTCTCGCCGGTCGGCGCGAGGCCGATGCCCCAGATGCCGACGAGCGTTTCGAGCTTGTCCGCGAGCGCGACGATCGTGCCCGTCGTGGTGGCGGGCAGCGCGTCGCCGGAGAAGCGCGGCTGGTAGTGCTCGGAGCACGCAATCGCCACTTCATCGGGTTCACCGTCGTGGCGTGCGTAGTAGGTGCCCATCGTGCCTTGCAGCTCGGGGAACTCGCCCACCATGTCGGTCAGCAGGTCGGCCTTCGCGAGGCGTGCGCCACGCCTGGCGAGCGCAGCGTCCGCGCCTGAAAGTTCGGCGATCTGGCCGGCCAGCGCTTCGAGGCGCTCCACGCGCTGCAACTGCGAGCCGAGCTTGTTGTGATAGACCACGTTCGCGAGCAGCGGCACGCGATCGGCCAGCGGCTTCTTCTTGTCCTGCTCGAAGAAGAACTTGGCGTCGGCGAGTCGCGGGCGCACCACGCGCTCGTTGCCTTCGATGATCTCGTCGGGCGTTTGCGTCGCGATGTTCGAGGCGATCAGGAAGCGCGAGCGCAGGCGGCCCTGGTCATCGGTGAGCGCGAAGTACTTCTGGTTCGTCTGCATCGTGAGGATCAGGCATTCCTGCGGCACTTGCAGGAACTCGTCCTCGAACTTGCAGGCGTACACAACCGGCCATTCGACGAGCGAATTCACTTCGTCGAGCAGCGATTCGGGCATCACGACCTTGTCGCTGCCCGCCTGTTCGATGAGTTGCGCGCGGATCGATTCACGGCGGTCGGCGTAGCTGGCGATCACGAAGCCCTTGTGCTGGAGCGTGTGCGCGTAGTCGTCGGCGTGCTGGATGGCGATCAGGCCTTCGGAGAGGAAGCGGTGGCCGCGCGTGGTGTCGTCGGCGTCGATGCCGAATGCCGTGACCGGCACGATCTGGTCGCCGTGCAGCACGGTGAGGCGATGCACGGGGCGCACGAACTGCACGTCGCTGCCGTCCGGGCGTTGATACTTCATGACCTTCGGAATCGGCAGCTTGCCGAGCGCTTCGTCGAGCACGGCTTGCAGGCCGTCGGCGAGCGTGGCGCCCGGCGCGGAGTAGCGCAGGAAGAACGCTTCGTTCTTGCCGTCGCTCGCGCGTTCGAGGTCGTTCACCGGGAAGTCGGGGAAGCCGAGCGCGGCGAGCTTCTTCGCGAGCGGCGCGGTGGGCTGGCCGCCCGCGTCGAGCGCGACCGAAACGGGCAGCACTTTTTCGCGCACCTGCTTTTCGGGTGCGACGCTGCGCACGTTCTTGATCGTGACGGCGAGGCGGCGCGGCGTGGCGTAACGTTCGAACGACAGATCGCCTTCGATCAGGTCGCGCGCGGCGAGGCGCTGCGCGATGCCTTCGGCGAACGCGTCGCCCAGGCGCGCTAGGGCCTTGGGCGGCAGTTCCTCGGTCAGCAGTTCGACGAGGAGAGTGGCGTGATGAGCTTGGGTCATTGTTGTCGGAGATCCGGTCATTCCTCGCCGAACTTGCGTTCGACTTTCAGCGGCGGCGCCCAGGCGGGCATCGCGGCGTCCTGTTCGTCGGTGGTGAGGCCGGGTACGCCATGCACCGGGTTGCCGAGCATCGGGAAGCCGAGCTTCTCGCGCGACTCGTAGTACGACTGCGCCACACTGCGCGAAAGCGCGCGGATGCGGCCGATATACGCCGCGCGCTCCGTCACGGAAATCGCGCCGCGTGCGTCGAGCAGGTTGAAGGTGTGCGCGGCCTTGAGCACGAGCTCGTAGGCGGGCAGCGCGAGTTGCTGCTCCATCATGCGCTTCGCTTCGCTCTCGTACGCATTGAAGAACGTGAACAGCAGGTCGACGTTCGCGTGCTCGAAGTTGTACTTCGATTGCTCGACTTCGTTCTGGTGGTAGACGTCGCCGTAAGTGAGGCGGCGGGTCTCGGGGCCGTTCGGGCCTTGCTCTTCCCACTCGGTCCAGACGAGGTCGTAAATGTTCTCGACCTTTTGCAGATACATGGCGAGGCGCTCGAGCCCGTAGGTGATTTCGCCGAGCACCGGCTTGCAGTCAAGGCCGCCCACTTGCTGGAAGTAGGTGAACTGCGTGACTTCCATGCCGTTGAGCCACACTTCCCAGCCCAGACCCCAGGCGCCGAGCGTGGGGTTCTCCCAGTCGTCCTCGACGAAGCGCACGTCGTTCTGCTTCAGGTCGAAGCCGAGCGCTTCGAGCGAGCCGAGGTACAGGTCGAGAATGTTCTCCGGCGCGGGCTTGAGCACCACCTGGTACTGGTAGTAATGCTGCAAGCGGTTCGGGTTCTCGCCGTAGCGGCCGTCTTTCGGGCGGCGCGAGGGCTGCACGTAGGCCGCGCGCCACGGCTCGGGGCCGATTGCGCGCAGGAAGGTGTGGACGTGCGAGGTGCCGGCGCCGACTTCCATATCGATCGGCTGGAGCAGCGCGCAGCCCTGCTTGTCCCAGTAAGACTGGAGCGTCAGGATGATTTGCTGAAACGTGAGCATGTGTGCCTAGTGTCTTTCGGACTTTCGGGGGCGGAATGCGGCGGCCCCGCCAGGCGCGCGCGCGGGCGGGGCGGCGTTGTGCGCCTCGCCCCTTTTCTTTGCGTGGCCCGGGCCGGGAGGCGGCCAGGTGCTAAAACCTTGAATTTTACCGGATTGCCGGAGCGTTGAGGCCTGGGCGGGGTTCGGGCCGCTTTTGCGTCGGCTTTGGGTCGCCAGAAGCCTCGCGTTTGGCTTCGCCGGTGGGGCGTTGCGCGCGCCTTATTCCGCCATCGCCTGCGTGCGCGCATTCGCCCGCTTGAAAGCCGGTCCGAACGCGAAGCCGAACGCCAGCAGCAGGAGCGAAACGGCGACCACGGTGTTATTGCCGCTCGTCACGTAGGGCGTGAAGCCGGTCGTGCCTTCCACCTTCACGTCGAGCGAGCCTGCGGTGAAAGTGGGCAGGCGCGCGATCACGCGGCCTTTCGCGTCGATGGCGGCGGTGGCGCCCGTGTTGGTCGCGCGCAGCATCGGGCGGCCGGTTTCGAGCGAGCGCATGCGCGCGATCTGCAAGTGCTGGTCGAGCGCGATGGTGTCGCCGAACCACGCGAGGTTCGTCGAGTTGATGAGGATGCCCGGCGAAGTCGGATTCTCGCGCACGGTCCGAGCGATTTCCTCGCCGAAGATGTCCTCGTAGCAGATGTCCACGGCCACGGGCTGGCCGCGCACGAAGAAGGGCGGTTGCACGGGCGCGCCGCGCGCGAAGTCGCCGAGCGGGATGTTCATGAGGTTCACGAACCAGCGGAAGCCCCAGGGTACGAATTCGCCGAAGGGCACGAGATGGTGCTTGTCGTAGCGGTAGAGGCCGTTCTGGCCCGGCGTGATGCCGAAGAGGCTGTTGGTGTAATCGACCACGCGGCCTTCGGGCGTGATCGTGCCGCCCACGGCGCCAAACAGGATGGCCGTGTGGGTGCCGTCGGCGAAGGCGCGGATGTCGCGCCCGAACTTCTCGGGAATCTCCTGCACCAGCACCGGAACCGCGGTTTCGGGCGTGACGATGAGATCAGCGGGCTTTTCGGTGATGAGCTTCTGGAACTCGTTGAGCGCGTCGGTCATGCCCGACTCGGAGAACTTCATCTCCTGCTTGACGTTGCCTTGCAGCAGCCGCACGTTCAGCGGCGTGCCGGAGGGTTGCGTCCACGAGACGAGCGGAAGCAGCAGGCCGGCGGCGATCACGGCCACGGCGACGAGCGCGGGCGTGGCGACCGCACCGCGCGACGGCACGCCGGAGTCGTCCCCCGAGGAGCGTGCATTCGCCCGGCGCGCGCGCAGGAGCGCCTGCACGATGAGCGCGGCCACGAGCGCGAGCACCCAGCCCACGCCATAGACGCCCACGACCGGCGCGAAGCCCGCGAGCGGGCCGTCCACCTGGGCGTAGCCGCTCGAAAGCCACGGGAAGCCGGTGAAGACGTAGCCGCGTGCCCATTCGCCGAGCGCCCAGGCGCTCGCGAAAGCGAACGCGCCGTGCCACGTGGGCGAGAACGGCAGGTCGCCGCTGCGGCCGCTTTTCGCGTGGCCCGCGCAGAACGACCAGATGAGCGCGGCCAGCGCCGGATACACGCCGAGATAGAGCGAGAACAGCACGAGTGCCGCACCCGCGAGCACCGCGGGCATGCCGCCGTAGAAGTGCATGCTCACGTACAGCCACCACACGCCGCTCACGAAGTTGCCGAAACCGAAGGCCCAGCCTGTGAAGAGTGCGCTTTTCCAGCCGGTGGTGCGCGTGAGCCAGAAATAGAAACCGGCGAAGATCGCGATGGCGAGCCAGCCGCCATGCGGCGTGGGCGCGAACGAAAGCGTATTGAGCGCGCCGAGCGCGGCGGCGGCGAGATAGTGCCAGAAGGGCAGCGCGCGGCGCACCGCGCCGTTCGTGGCGCTGCCGGCGGTCTCTGCGGCTTCGGGCGCGTGCGCTTTGCGGCGCGCGCGGGAATCGATCGGTTCTGCCATGCGATGCGGTGAGGTGCGACGTAAAAAGCGCGGCGGTGAAAACCACAGGCGCGGAATGTGGGACGAGCGCAACGATAGCACTTTCGTGCGTCGATACCGGGTCGATACGCGGTCGCGCCCTTCAAGGCAAAACGCCAGCCCGAAGGCTGGCGTCGCCGTTTCGCGCTCGCGGCGGGCTCAGGTGCCCGGCGGCAGCAACGCGGATTCGCGCTGTCCGGCCATCGGGTCGCGGCGCACGAGCAGCATGTGGACCTGGCGGGCGTCGGCGCGCAGCACCTCGAAGATCAGGTCGTCGATGCGCACCTTTTCTCCGCGATGCGGCACGTGGCCGAAGTGATTCGTGACGAAGCCCCCGATCGTGTCGACTTCCTCGTCGGAATAATGGGTGCCGAACGCCTCGTTGAACTGCACGATCTCGGTGAGCGCGCGCACGCGAAAGCGCCCGTCGGGCGAGGCGATGATGTTGCCGCTTTCCTCGTCGAAGTCGTACTCGTCCTCGATGTCGCCCACGATCTGCTCCAGCACGTCCTCGATCGTGATGAGGCCGGCCACGCCGCCGTATTCGTCCACGACGATGGCGATGTGATTGCGGTTCTGGCGAAAGTCGTGCAGCAGCACGTTCAGGCGCTTGGACTCGGGGATGAACACGGCCGGGCGCAGCATGCCGCGCACGTCGAACTCCTCTTCGGCGTAGTAGCGCAGCAGGTCCTTCGCGAGCAGCACGCCGATCACGTTGTCGCGGTTGCCGTCGTACACGGGGTAGCGCGAGTGCGCCTTCTCCAGCACGAACGGAATGAATTCGTCAGGCCTTTCGGCGATGTTGATCGCGTCCATCTGGGCGCGCGGGATCATGATGTCGCGCGCGCAAAGCTCGGACACCTGGAACACGCCTTCGATCATCGAAAGCGAATCGGCGTCGATCAAGTTGCGCGCGTGCGCGTCCTGGAGGATTTCGAGAAGCTCGCTGCGCGAGTCGGGCTCGGGCGAGATGAAGTCGGTTAGCCGCTCGAGCAGAGAGCGCTTTTCCTGCGGTTTGTCGGTCTGGCGTCGACTGGGATAGGAGTCGTTCATGGTGGTGCGCCCCTTGCCGCTTTGGGGCGGGGCGCGCTGTTACGGAGGGTTAAGGATACAACATGCCTGTGGCGCGACCGTGTAATGACACACGCTCGGCGCACACCGGCAGATCAATCCTAACGCAGATGGGGCGTTGCCGCGCGGTGGACGAAAAAGGGGCAGGCCGCCACGCGACTTTACGCGCAGCGCGCGAGCAGCCGCTCAAGCGCCCGGTCGCGCATGCCGCTCTCGCGCAGTGCGTCCACGGTGCGGCGGACGTAATCGAGTGTCGTGCCGTAGCGGCCCGACGCGCAGCCGAACACGGCGCGCACGGTCGCTTCGGAAAGCTTGCCTGTGTAGGATGCGACGTCGCGTCGCATGACGAAGGCGAGCGCGGCGACGCGCCGGCCGTCGGCGAGCACGCAGGGCAGCCACGCGGGGCGGTAGGAGCCCATCGGCATTTCGCGGCGCCAGAGCGCTTCGAGGTGCGGCATCACGCCTTCGGCCGCGAGCCGGAACGCCACGCCCGCGCACGCGCCGCCGCGGTCGAGCGCGAGCACGAGGCCCGGTTGCTCGGGCGTGCCGCGGTTCACGCGCGACCACAGGTAGAGGCCGCGATGGTAGCCGTGCACGCGCGAACGCACATTCTCTACGGTCGGCAGTCCTGGGTTCCAGATCAGCGAGCCATAGCCGAACAGCCAGAGGTCGCTCGCGCCGTCCCAGTCCTTGAGCGTGCAGGCAAGCGAGTCGCGCAGTTCGTCGTCGCTCAGGAGCTTCGACTCGCCGAGCGCCGGCGGGTAGCCGGGGCAGGGCACGCTCGCGTCGCCCGCCTCGGGCAGGGCTGAGGGCGGAGCGAAGTCGGGCGTGCGCTTGTCGTTCATTGCGGGGGAGCGTTACTTGTACGGATCGGGAAAGCCGAGCGAGTTGAGCACCTCGGTCTCGATGCCTTCCATCTCCTCGGCCTCGTCCTCGTCCTCGTGATCGTAACCCTGCGCGTGCAGCGCGCCGTGCACGAGCAAATGCGCGTAGTGCGCGGCGAGCGGCTTGCCCTGCTCGGCGGCTTCCTTTTCCACCACCGGGCAGCACAGGATGAGATCGCCCGTGACCGGGTCGTCCTCGCTCTCCGCGTAGGCGAAGGTGAGCACATTGGTCGCGTAGTCCTTGCCGCGATAGGTGCGGTTGAGCGTGCGGCCTTCCTCGGCGTCGACAAAGCGCACGGCCAGTTCCGCGTCCGCGAAGAGGGCGGCCTTGAGCCACGCCGCCACCGTGGCGCGCGGCAGCGCGGCCTTGTGCTCGGGAAACGCCTTCGCGGCGGGGAACTGCACGGTCAGTTTGAGTTTGGGTGCACGGGCCATGGGCTAGATCAGCGAAGCGGGACAGACCACGGCGTCAGCGCGCGTCGCCAACGTTTTCGTCTCTTTTCGAGTGCGCGTCGTAAGCCTCGACGATGCGCGCGACGAGCGGATGGCGCACCACGTCCGCACTCGTGAAGTGCGTGACGGCGATGCCGCGCACGTTCGCCAGCACATGCTGCGCCTCGATCAGGCCGCTCTTGTGGCCGCGCGGCAGGTCCACCTGGGTGGTGTCGCCGGTCACGACGGCCTTCGAGCCGAAGCCGATACGCGTGAGGAACATCTTCATCTGCTCGGGCGTGGTGTTCTGCGCCTCGTCGAGGATGATGAACGCGTGATTGAGCGTGCGCCCGCGCATGTACGCGAGCGGCGCGATTTCGATCATCTGGCGCTCGAACATCTTCGCGGTCTTGTCGAAACCGAGCAGGTCGTAGAGCGCGTCATAGAGCGGGCGCAGATACGGATCGACCTTCTGCGCGAGGTCGCCCGGCAGGAAGCCCAGACGCTCGCCCGCTTCCACGGCCGGACGCGTGAGCACGATGCGCTTGACCTGGTCGCGTTCCAGCGCGTCCACGGCGCAGGCCACGGCGAGATAGGTCTTGCCGGTGCCGGCCGGGCCGATGCCGAACGTCACGTCGTGCGAAATGATCTGCTTGAGGTACTCGCGCTGCGCAGGCGTGCGCCCGCGCAGGTCGGCGCGGCGCGTGTAGAGCTTCGGGCCGAGTTCCTCGACGTCCACGCCTTCGCGCGCGGGCTCGTCGAACGGATGGTCGGGGTCGCCGCGAAAACGCGGGTCGATTTCCGTGGCGTCGTTGCCGCCGTTGCCGCCATTCGCGTTGCCGCGCAGGCCGCCGTTGCCGTTGCCGCGCGGGTCGTTCGCCGCGTGGCGTGCTTCGACGAGCGCGAGCTGAATGTCGTCGACCGACAGCGGGTCGCGCGCCCGGTTGTAGAAGTTTTCGAGCGCCGCGAGCGCGAGCCTGGCGCCGCGCCCGCGAATGCTGATGCGATGGCCGCGCCGCGCGAGCGTGACGTCGAGCGCTTGCTCGATCTGCCGCAGGTTTTCGTCGAGCGGGCCGCAGAGGTTGGCAAGCCGCGCGTTGTCGTCGCGCGGCGCGTTGAATTCCAGATGCTGCTGATTGGGCTTCAAGGTGTCTCTGAACTCCTGAATTCCGATACTGGGTAGGCGATTAACGGAGATTAATGCGCGAGCGTCGAAGCGTCTTCGTGCGTGAGCACGAGTTCGCCGCGCAGCGAGTGCGGATACGCGTGGTTGATCTTCACGTCGATCATCTGGCCGATCAGGCGCGCGTGCGAGGCGAGCGGCGCCGGGAAGTTCACCACACGGTTGTTCTGCGTGCGGCCCGACAGTTCGCTCGGGTCCTTGCGCGAAGGGCCTTCGACGAGAATGCGCTCGACTCGGCCGACCATCGAATGGCTGATGCGCGCCACGTTTTCTTCGATCGTGGCCTGGAGATGTTGCAGGCGCTTGAGCTTCACTTCGCGCGGCGTGTCGTCGGAGAGGTTCGCGGCGGGCGTGCCCGGACGCGGGCTGTAGATGAACGAGAAGCTCGTGTCGTAGCTCATCTCCTCGACGAGCGCCATCATCTTCTCGAAGTCCTCTTCGGTCTCGCCGGGGAAGCCCACGATGAAGTCCGTGGAGAGCGACAGGTCCGGGCGGATCGCGCGCAGCTTGCGGATGATCGACTTGTATTCGAGCACGGTGTAGCCGCGCTTCATCGCCATGAGCACGCGGTCGGAGCCGTGCTGCACCGGCAGGTGCAGGTGGCTCACGAGCTTGGGCACCTTCGCGTACGTGTCGATCAGGCGCTGCGTGAATTCCTTCGGGTGCGAAGTCGTGTAGCGGATACGCTCGATGCCGGGGATTTCCGCGACGTACTCGATCAACGTCGCGAAGTCGGCGACGTCGTGCGCGCCGTTGGTCAACGCGCCACGATAGGCGTTCACGTTCTGGCCGAGCAGCGTGACTTCACGCACGCCCTGGTCGGCGAGGCCGGCGATTTCGGTGAGCACGTCGTCGAGCGGGCGCGAGACTTCCTCGCCGCGCGTGTACGGCACGACGCAGTAGCTGCAATACTTCGAGCAGCCTTCCATGATCGAGACGAACGCGCTCGGGCCTTCCACGCGCGCGGGCGGCAGATGGTCGAACTTCTCGATTTCGGGGAAGCTGATGTCCACCTGCGCGCGGCCCGAGGCGCGGCGCGCGTCGATCATCTGCGGCAGGCGGTGCAGCGTTTGCGGGCCGAACACGAGGTCCACATACGGCGCGCGCTGGACGATCGCCGCGCCTTCCTGGCTTGCCACGCAGCCACCCACGCCGATCAGCAGGTTCGGGTTCGCTTCCTTGAGCTCGCGCACGCGGCCGAGGTCGGAAAAGACCTTTTCCTGCGCCTTTTCGCGCACCGAGCAGGTGTTGAAGAGAATGACGTCCGCGTCTTCGGGGGTGTCCGTCTTCACGAGACCTTCGGCAACGCCGAGTACGTCGACCATCTTGTCGGAGTCGTACTCGTTCATCTGGCAGCCAAAGGTCTTTACATAAACTTTCTTGGTCATCGGGTTTCGCCGTTCGCAGTGGTTGACCTGGGGGCGTCGTCCGCTTGATGCGCGCGCGTGATGCGCGGTCTGCACGTCAGGACTACGGTGTTTTATGGGGGTCGAATCGGGGCGCGGAAGACCGGTTACGAGACCGGCGTTGGCATCCTCTTTCTGGCCATGCGCGCCTCGCGATCTGGGGCGTTCCGCCTTGCTTTTCGCTTCTGCCTTTCGCCTCTTTTCGCCTCTTTTTGCCGACGCATTTGCCGAGGTATTTTCCAGGGCCGAAGGGCATTCGACACGACGGATGCGTCTGCGGATCGCTTTGCGCGCAATCGGACATTATAGCCGTTTGCGCCTTCGGCTTTGCGTCGCCTCGGCGGGATCCGGGCAGGGCACGAGCGCCTCCAGCTCCCCCGAAGTCTGCGCGAAACGCTCGGTCAGGAAATCGAGCAGCACCCGCACGCGCGGCGCGAGAAAGCGGTTGCGGTGATAGAGCGCGTGCAGCGGCGCGTCGGGGTAGCGCCACTCGGGCATCACGGTCGTGAGACGCCCGGCGCGCAGGTCGTCGGCCACGTCCCAGATCGACTTCACCGCGAGGCCATAGCCGCACAGCGCCCACTGGCGCACGACTTCGCCATCCGTGGATTCGAGCGCGCCGTCGAGCGGCACGGTGTAAGTCTGCGTTTCGTCGCCGCGCGTGAAGCGCCATTCGTTCACCGGCCCCGCCGCCGAGCCGATCACGATGCAGTCGAAGCGGGCCAGATCGTTCGGTTCGCGCGGCTCGCCGTGGCGCGCGAGGTACTTGGGCGAAGCGCACAGCACGCGGCGGTTCGGCGCGAGCCAGCGCGCGACGAGCGAGCTGTCCTGCGGCGTGCCGAAACGGATCGCGAGATCGATGTCTTCGAGCACGAGGTTCGAGATCGAGTCGGTCAGCATCAGCGAGAAACGTACGTCGGGGTAGCGGTCGCGAAACTCGTCGAGCCAGGTCATCAGCAGGTTGCGGCCGAAGTCCGAGGTCGCGGAAATGCGCACCTTGCCGCGCACCGCGTTCTGGCCCTCCTGCAAGGCCGCCTTGGCGTCGTCGAGCGAGCGCAGCGCGTGCTCGCTACAGGTGAGGTAGACGCGGCCTTCGTCGGTGAGGCGAAGCTGGCGGGTGGTGCGGTCGAACAGGCGCGCGTGCAGCTCCGCCTCCAGCCGCGCGAGCCGCGCGCTTGCCGCCGCGGGCGTGAGGCCTAGCTTGCGGCCCGCCGCGGAAAGGCTGCCGAGGCGTGTCGCCTCCACGAAAAGGCGCACGTCGCCGAGATTGTCCATCGCGCGATTATTAGAAAATGATTGAAAATGCTTCAAATGCTACGCCAATTATCAAAATTGCGCGTAAGCCCGACAATGCGCGTGTTTTCAGGACAACTGCCGCGCCGGGCCTTCCGCCGGGCGCGCCCCACACGCCATGCAACTCGATCACGTCACGCTCGTTACGCCCGACCTCGAAGGGACGCGCCGCTTCTTTTGCGACATCGTCGGTCTCGACGACGGCCCGCGTCCGCCATTTCGCGTGGACGGTCACTGGCTCTACGCGAAGGGCAGCGCGCGCGTGCCGCTCGTGCATCTCGTCGATGCGACCGTGCCCGCGCAACCGCCCGCGCTCGTCGCGCCGCGCATCGACCACGTGGCGTTTCGCGTCGCGCCCGGCGAGGCGTGGCGCGCGCTGTTGCAGCGGCTCGCCGCGCACCGCGTGCCGTACCAGGTCGCCGAAGTGCCCGCGAGCGCCGAGGTGCAGCTTTTCGTGGCGCTCGCGCCGGGCGTCGTCGTCGAGTTCGTGACGTCGTCGCCGGTCGGCGCGCCTGCCGGCGTGCAACCGGGTGCACCTGAATCCCACTGATATCCACTGAATCCAAGGCCGATTTTCGGAGATTTCCATGCCTATCCCCTTGCTTGCGCTGGCGATCAGCGCGTTTGCCATCGGCACCACTGAGTTTCTCATCATGGGCCTGTTGCCCGACGTCGCGCGCGATCTGCACGTGACGATTCCCGCCGCGGGCCTGCTCGTGACCGGTTATGCGCTCGGCGTGGCGGCCGGCGCGCCGCTGCTCGCCGCGCTCACGAGCCGCATGCCGCGCAAGCTCGCGCTGCAACTGCTGATGGGCGTGTTCATCGTCGGCAATGTGATGTGCGCGGTCGCGTCGGACTATTCGCTGCTGATGGTCGCGCGCGTCGTGGCCTCGTTCGCGCATGGTTCGTTCTTCGGCATCGGCGCCGTGGTGGCCGCCTCGCTCGTGCCGCAGGAAAAGCGCGCGAGCGCTATCGCGCTCATGTTCACCGGCCTCACGCTCGCCACGGTGCTGGGCGTGCCGTTCGGCACGGCCATTGGCCAGCAGTTCGGCTGGCGCGTGGCGTTCTGGATCGTGAGCGGCCTTGGCGTGATCTCGCTGATCGGCGTGAGCGCGCTCGTGCCGAATCAGCACGACAGCGGCCCGATCGGCCTCGGCCACGAAGTGCGCGTGCTGCGCGACCCGCAAGTGTGGCTCGCGCTCGGCATGACCGTGCTCGGCTTTGGCGGCGTGTTCGTCGTGTTCACCTATATCGCGCCGATTCTCGAGCAGGTGAGCGGCTTCTCGCCGCGCGGCGTGACGCTCATGCTCGTGCTGTTCGGCGTGGGGCTCACGCTCGGCAACACGCTGGGCGGCAAGCTCGCGGACCGCGCGCTGATGCCCTCGCTCATGGGCATTCTGGTGGTGCTCGCCGTGGTGATGGCCATCTTCACGAAGACGAGCCATGCGATGTGGCCGGCCGCCATTACCGTGTTCGTGTGGGGCATCGCCGCGTTCGCGACCGTGCCGCCGCTCCAGATGCGCGTGGTGGCGAAAGCCGCCGCGGCGCCGAATCTCGCATCGACGCTCAACATTGGTGCGTTCAACGTGGGCAACGCGATGGGCGCGTGGATGGGCGGTCTCGCCATCGCACACGGCGTGGCGCTCGACTCGCTGCCGTGGGTGGCGGCGGTCGTCTCGCTCGCGGCGCTCGTGCTCACGTGGGCGGCGGCGCGGCTCGACACGCGCGGCGCGTCGGTGCGCGGGGCGAACGTGGCAGTGGGGCAGGACGCGTGATGCTGGATCACGCTGCATGACGCGCCGATCCGGCTTATGCGCACAACGCGAAAGCAATCCCGGAATCGCGCTCTGCAATGCTGATAACAGTGTGAAGATAACTTCGTTGGGCGCGGCAAATCGCAATGCTAGTCTTGCCTCCATTCACGCTCTTGCGCCGCTTCTCACGCGGCTAGCCCGGAGGCAGCCATGCATTCACCCCTCGCGCTCGTGCGCGACGCGCAGCTCAACCATGTTGCGCACACCGAAGGACCTAACGACACTTTCGAGACGCTCGAGCATCTCGTGGGCGTGAACCTCGCGCGGCTGCGCGCCGAGCGCCAGCTTTCGCTCGATGCGCTCGCCCGCGCCTCGGGTGTCTCGCGCGCCATGCTCGCCCAGGTGGAGTCGGCGCGCAGCGTGCCGTCCATCAAGGTGCTGTGCAAGGTGGCGGCGGCGCTCAAAGTGTCGGTGTCGGCGTTCCTGCGGCGGCATGCCGTGAACGGTTTCGAGCATCTGCCTGCGGAGCGCGCGTCGCGCCTCGTGAGCGCCGACGGCCGTTATTCGGCGCGCGCGCTTTACCCCGAGGGCGAACCCGCCACCGCGGAGTTCCACGAACTGCGCATTGCGCCTTTGCATACGGAGCCCGGCGTGCGCCGCTCGCCGGGCACGACCGTGAACCTCGTGGTGAGCGAGGGCACGCTCGAAGTGAGCGTGCACAACCGCCGCCAGTTGCTCGCGACCGGCGACGCGATCGTGTTCGACGCCGACCAGCCGCACAGCCTGCGCAACCCCGGCGACACCGAGGCGCGCGTGTTTCGCGTGACGCTCAACGCCGAGACGCCGCCGCGCTGGGACGTGCCCGCCGCGCCGGCGGTCGCCGAAAGCGAGCCGGCCGAGGTGAGCGCCGTGACGGCGGTGGCGGCGCAGCCCGCATGAAGCCCGTATGAACCCGTTCGTAGCCATGATGCGTCGCACAAAACCGGTTTCGAGAAAATTGTCTAGTCGTACTTTTTCCCGCTGCACGCAATCGCAGCGCGTTGTATCCTTTGCCCGCCGGTTGATCCGGTAATCAGTGCGTCTTCAGGGCGGGGCGAAATTCCCCACCGGCGGTATGCCGGCCGCGCCGCAAGGCAAGGCCAGCGAGCCCGCGAGCGCCTGCGCGAGCCTCATGATGTGATGCGCAGGGTCAGCAGATCTGGTGCGATGCCAGAGCCGACGGTCAGAGTCCGGATGAAAGAAGATGTGCAGATGGTCATGTTTGCCCATGCGCCGCGGCGTTTCGGCCCATGCCTGTGCGTCCCCGTTCCATCGGGGAGCGCGGCGTGTCCGCCGGACGACGCGCGCCGGGGATTCCTGTCTGTTTGCAATGCCCTGAAACGTTTTTCGCCTAACTCTTGCGAGGAGCGTTTCACATGTCCCTTACTGCCAGTTCCACTTTCGCTTCGACTTCCGGTGCGCTGCCCGACGCCGCCGCCGACCTCCCGTACCTCGATGCCGAGCCGGTGCCCCCGCGCATCGCCGCCGCGCTCGACGCCATGCGCGAGGGCCGTCCGGTCGTGCTGCAAGACGACCACGACCGCGAGGACGAAGCCGACCTGATCGTCGCCGCCGAGCGCCTCACGCCTGAAACGATGGCGCTCTTTATCCGCGAATGCAGCGGCATCGTCTGCCTGTGCCTCTCGGACGAGAAGGTGCGCGCGCTCGAACTCCCGCCCATGGTGGCGCACAACGAAAGCCGCAACCGCACCGCGTTCACGGTGTCGATCGAAGCGCGCGACGGCGTGAGCACGGGCGTTTCGGCCGTTGACCGCGTGACGACGATACGCGCCGCGATCGCCCCGAACGCCAGGCCCGCCGACATCGTGCGCCCCGGCCACGTGTTCCCGCTGCGCGCGCAGAAGGGCGGCGTGCTGGCGCGCCGCGGCCACACCGAAGGCACGGTCGATCTGGCGGTGCTCGCGGGCCTGGCGCCCGCCGGCGTGCTGTGCGAGCTGATGAATCCGGACGGCACGATGGCGCGCGGCAAGCAGGTCGACGACTTCGCGAAGCTGCACAACCTGCCGGTGCTCTCGATTGCCGAGCTGGTGGCGTTCCGCGAGTCGATCGCGGCCGCGCGCGAGCGCTGCGCCGAGCCTGCTTGATTGACGCTCAAGTAGCGGTTTGACGGACGCGGCGCCGCCTGGCGCCGCGTCGCGTTTTCATCGAAGCTGTGCGCCTGCTTCGCACACAGCGTTGCCTCACGACTGCACGTCGCCGAATTCGCCGCGCACGCCGGCCTCGACGAGCGCCGGCAGCTCCTCCATGCGCGCCATGATGCGCGTGATGCCCATCTCGCGCAGCACGTCGGCATAGCCCGACGGGATATGGCTCGCGCCCACGAACGCGATCGTCTTCATGCCCGCCGCGCGCGCGGCGTTCAATCCCGAAATGCTGTCCTCGACAACGACGCAGCGCGCCGGCTCCACGCCGAGCTGCTTCGCCGCGTGCAGGTACACGTCCGGGTAAGGCTTGGGCCGCGCGACCTGTTCCGCGCTGAAAATGCGCTCGCCGAAGATCGTGTCGAGCCCGGCGCGGCGCACCGAAGCGTGCACGCGCGTGAGGCGGCTGTTCGAGACGACGGCGGCGGGCAGCGTGACCTGGCGCAACGCGTCGCGCACGCCGTTGATCGGGCTCACCGATTCGGCGATGGCGGCTTCGCAGCGATGCTCGATCGTTTCGAGAAAGTCCTCGGGCATCGTGAGATTGAAGCGCGCTGCGACGTCGGCGAGAAAGCGCGAGGTCTGCTGCCCGAACGCCGCATTCACGGCGGCGTGGAAATCGATGCCCGGAAAGGTGCTGCTGAGCGTTTCGAACAGAACGCGGTCGGCGATGACTTCGCTGTCGACGAGCACGCCGTCACAGTCGCAGATGAGATGGTCGATCATGCGTGATACGTAGGGCGAGAGGCGGGGCGACGCGCGGCAATCGACCCGGCGCGACGCCTCGCGCCTGAGCGGCGGGAGGGTGGAAACCCCCAATGATACGTGCTTTTGCGCGGGGGTTTGGGCACCGCGCGGCGCGTTCGCCCAGGCCGCGCGGCCAGGCTGCCGGGTGCGCGGCTCGGTGCGACAATAGCCGCGTCAGGATGCAACCGTTCTAACCAGTCGAAAACGAAAACGAGGCAATCATGCGTGGATTTGCGTGGATCGGCGCGGCCGTATTGCTCGCGGGGTGCGTGGGCGCGCCGCCGGGGCCGCAGGGCGGGGGGCGCGCGCCGTCGCTCGCCGCGTTGCAGCAGATGTGCGGCGGCGAGGCCGTGGACTTTGGCGCCTACGCGCCGGGCGCCTATTCGGCCATTCTCGACGCCTGGGTGGCCCAGCGCCGTGGCCGCCTGCCCCAGGCCCAGTTCTGCGGCTTCCAGGCCGAACTCGCGAAGCAGTACGCCACGCTTGGCAAGAGCAGCGATCAGGCGGCGCGCAACCAGTGGATCACCTTCCTCAACGACCAGCGCGCGCAGGCGTTGAGCTGGCGTGCCGCAGCCGACCCCACGCTGCGGGCGGGCTGATCGGGCAACGAGGCTGTCGCGGGCATTGCGCGTAGCGTGGATATGGGCGCGGCGGGGTGCGTGCCGACACGCGCGCGGCTGGGCACGGCACGCGAGGAACCTTGGCGCGAATGCGCAAAAAAATGGTCACGCGGGCATGAAGCGCGCGGGTCCGCGTGACCATGCACTGCAGGCGCGTACGTCTACTGCCGTGCGCCTGCATCGGGGATGTGCCCGACCGGGCGGGCTTGCGGACGACCCTCGCGTCCGCGCAAATCGATAGGGGGCTATGGAGCCTGTGGCTGGGCGGGCGCGCGGCCCGCTGGCTCAGGCTACGAACACCGTTTGATGGCGCGCAACGCGGAGTCGCCGATTTCGGTTAATCGCCATTGCTGGAGGCCGGAGGCGAGGCGCTCCAGTTGGACGAGCTGTCGTTCGAGCAGGGCGTCCAGTTCTTCTCGTTCCATGTCGAGCTGGTTGGGGGCGTCCTGCACTAGCAGCAGGGTGGCGAATTCATGCGGACTCAGCATCGTTCTCTCCGTGTTGCCGCATCAGAGGTCGCCGGTTGCGGCCCGCAGGGCGGCAAGGCGACAGGAATGCGGTGGTGTGAGCGAAAGCCTGCGACCGAGCAGATCGTCTGGCCGGAGGGACCGGCCGTCCGGGCCGCTTGTGCGCGGCCAAAACGGCATCCAGCCCGGGATCTGCCACGGGGAACTGGAGTGTAGTCAACGGCGCAGCGTTGTACAAACCACGTCCCGAAAATATTCCCTTTGACATTCGTGCGAGCCATCGGCGGTGTCGCAAGCCGTCGGGATTCGCGATTTCACTTGAAGTTCGTGTCGCGCCGCGGCGAGCCGTGCCCTATCCGGAATGCATCGCGGGCTTTGCTTTGCCGTGCGCGCTTGTGGGCGATGGCGGGCGATGGCGGCAGCCGGTTGCGCGCATCAATTCCGCCGCCGCGACGCATGACGCCGGGCACCGAAATTGTTTGTTTCCGGAACTGTGTCGAGCAGGCCCGGTCTGTGCTCTGTGACTGCAACCACGCTAAACAACAGCTAAGATGCAATAAGGATGGCTGGTAACTTTCGCCACACGCACCACGCGCGGCATGCGGGGCCTCGGGGGGCCTCCGGTCATGCGCGAGGCGGCGTGAGCGTAGCTACCGCTTCGGGAGTACGACACAATGCGCAATGAAAACGAGCCTCGCCATGTGATGCCCTGGCGCATCGAAGACATCGATCTCACCCGCATCGACCGTCAACGCGCCGCCGCCAATGAAGACCTGATGCTCCTGCTGTGCGCCTCTTCATTCATTGAAAGCGGCTCCGATCTTTACACCAGCAACCTGAGCGTGTTCTTCAACGGCGACCCCGAGGTCTCCGAGTGGCTCAACCGTGAATGGGAACCCGAGGAGCTTCAGCATGGACGCGCGCTGAAGACCTACATTCAGTACGTCTGGCCTGAGTTCGACTGGGACGCGGCGTTTCAGAGCTTCATCGACGAGTATTCGAAGACCTGCTCGTTCGAGGAGTTCGAACGAACGCGCGCGCTCGAGATGGTCGCGCGCTGCGTGGTTGAAACGGGCACCGCCACGCTTTACCGCGCCATCGGCGAATGCTCGAACGAGCCGGTGCTCAAGGAAATCACCGACAACATCCGCAGCGACGAAGTGCGTCACTACAAGCACTTTTTCCGCTATTTCAAGAAGTACAACCAGATAGAAGGTCACGGCCGCCTCGCCGTGCTCGGTGCGCTCATGCGCCGCGTGATGGAGATCAAGAACGAAGATTCCGAGATCGCGCTGCGCCATGTGTTCGCGGGCCGCTATCCCGACCGCGTGCGCGACGACGCCTACAATCGCGAGCTCACTGCGCGCGTGAACAAACTCGTGCGCCACAACCTTTCCGCCGACATGTGCGTGAAGATGCTGCTCAAGCCGCTCAACCTGCCCGCGAAGATCCAGCCGGGCGTGCATTACCCGCTCGCCAAGATCACGCAGCACGTATTCTTCCGCTAGTTCCGCTATTCCGCTCACGCTTCGGCGAGCGCGAAAACGACAAAACCCGCTGCAAGGCGGGCTTTGTCGTTTCGTGGCGCAGGCCGGTCAACGCAGGGTGGACCGGCTCGGCATCACGCGGGATCAGCGATCGCGCTGACCGTTGCCGTCACGGCGGGAATTGCCGCCGGGGCGGCCGCCGAGCAGCGCGCCCGGGTTGCCGCCTTGCTGCTTGCGTTGCGGGCGGCCCAGCGCGCTCTCGTGCGAGACGCCGCGCTGGCTTTCGCGGCGCGTATGGTCCGCGCGTCCGCCTTGCGCGCCGTGATTGGCGCCTTGCTGCTGCTTCACCGGCTTGGCGGTGCGCACGCCGTTCGAGGCCGGCTTGGCCTGGCGCTGACCGCCGTTGCCGGCGTTGCCGCCGCCAGTGGCTGCATGCGCGCGGTTGCCTTCGCGACCACTGTCACGGCCACCTTCGCGATTGCCGCCGCGCGAGTCACGCGAGTCACGCGATTCGCGCGGCTCGCGTGCTTCACGCGCCTGCGCCGGCCGGCCGCCGTTCGCGCCGTTCGACGACGCACCGCGGCCTTGGGCCTGGCCTTGCCCTTGTCCCTGACGCGGCGAGCGGCCTTGCTGGCTGCGGCGCTGGATCGGCTCGGGCTTGGCGTTCGGGTCCGGCTCGAAGCCCGCGATGACCTCTTGCGGCACCGCGCGCTTGATCAGCTTCTCGATGTCCTTGAGCAGTTGATGCTCGTCCACGCACACGAGCGAAACCGCTTCGCCCGTTGCGCCCGCGCGGCCGGTGCGGCCGATGCGGTGCACGTAGTCCTCGGGCACGTTCGGCAGGTCGTAGTTGACCACGTGCGGGAGTTGGTCGATATCGATGCCACGCGCCGCGATGTCGGTGGCCACGAGCACTTGCAGCGTGCCGTCCTTGAACTCGGCGAGCGCGCGCGTGCGTGCCGACTGGCTCTTGTTACCGTGAATCGCGAGCGCGCTGATGCCGTCCTTCGTGAGCTGCTCGGCGAGGCGGTTCGCGCCGTGCTTCGTGCGCGTGAACACCAGCACCTGGAACCAGTTGTGCTGGCGGATCAGGTGCGTGAGCAGGTCGCGCTTGCGGTCGCGGTCGACGGGATAGATCTTCTGCGCAACCGTTTCGGCCGTGGTGTTGCGGCGCGCGACTTCGATGAGCGCGGGCGAGTCGAGCAGGCTGTCGGCGAGCGCCTTGATCTCGTCGGCGAAGGTGGCCGAAAAGAGCAGGTTCTGGCGCTTGGGCGGCAGCTTCGCGAGCACGCGCTTGATATCGTGGATGAAGCCCATGTCGAGCATGCGGTCGGCTTCGTCGAGCACGAGGATCTCGAGCTGCGAGAGGTCGATGGTCTTCTGCTGCATGTGATCGAGCAGACGACCGGGCGTCGCGACCACGATGTCCACGCCGCGCCGCAACGCGTCGATCTGCGGATTGATGCCCACGCCGCCGAACATGACGGTGGACTTGAGCTTCAGATACTTGCCGTAGGCGCGCACGCTTTCTTCGACCTGGGCGGCGAGCTCGCGCGTAGGCGTGAGGATCAGCGCGCGCACCACGCGTTTGGCGCCCGCGGCGGGCGGCATTTGCGAGAGGCGTTGCAGGATCGGCAGCGTGAAGCCTGCGGTCTTGCCGGTGCCGGTTTGCGCGCCGGCGAGCAGGTCGCCGCCGCCGAGCACGGCGGGAATCGCTTGCGCCTGGATCGGCGTGGGCGTGGTGTACCCAAGTTCGTTGACTGCGCGGACCAGCGGTTCGGACAAGCCGAGAGAATCGAAAGACATAAAGACCTGTTGTATTGCAGTGGCGCGAGCAGCTTGGCGCAGCCCGAAGGCGCGCTGCGAAACGTGGAGCGCCGCCCGGCGAAATGATCCGCCCGGCGCCTCGCGCTCCCCTCGCGTTGTTCGGACGGCGCGCCAGTGCGCGCGCCGCGTTTTTTCTTGAGCGGACGGTCTATCAAGACTCGTCGTCTGGCGTTAAGTTGCATCGCGCGGTCGCGGACACTGCGGCGACCATGCGAAGCCTTCACATTGACGCGTCACGCGACGTAGCGCGCGACGCTCACGAACTGACAGACGCTCCCGGCGAGCACGAACAGATGCCAGATCCCATGTCCGTGCCGGATGCGTTCGTCATTGACGAAAAAATAAATGCCGGCGCTGTAAATGAGGCCGCCTGCCAGCAGCCACGCCGTGCCCGCCGCCGGCAATGCCTCGACGAGCGGGCGGACCGCGACCACCGCGAGCCAGCCCATGACCACATAGAGCACCATGGAGAGCGCTCTCGTGCGCCGCCCGAGCGTGAGCTCCTGCACGATGCCGAGGACCGCGAGCCCCCAGCTCACGCCGAAGAGCGACCAGCCCCAGGGACCGCGCAGCGTCACGAGCGTGAACGGAGTATAGCTTCCCGCGATCAGCAGATAGATTGCGGCATGGTCGCACTTTTGCAGCACCGACTTCAGCCGCACGCCGCGCACGCCGTGATACAGCGTCGAGATCGTGTACAGCGCGCACAACATCGCGCCGTAGACAGCGAAGCTCACGACCTTGTACGCGTCGTGATCCAGCGCCCCGAGCGTCACGAGCGAGACAAGCCCCGCTATCGACAACATCGCGCCCACGAGGTGAGTAATGCTGTTCAGACGCTCACCGGCGTGCATGACCACCACTCCTTCTTCTTCTTGCCCGTGGCACGCTTGCGGAACATCGTTCCAGGTCATGCGACGCACGGTGCTCGACCGCCTTGTTCAAGATTGCGCCCGACGGGCCACGGAACCGCCTCTACCGCGCGGCCCGGCGCCAAATAGCGAAGGGCGCAGCCCGCGTTTTCGCGGACTGCGCCCTTATCAGGCAAACGCCACTATAGCAGCAACGACCTGCCTGGGACCGCAGTGAGGGCTAAGGCCCCAACGGCGGCCGACCGGACCACATGGGACCGCAGGGGACCCGAATCAGCGCCAAAGCGCGAACTCGGGTCGACCGGGCGGTGCGTCAGTCCAGCGGCGACGAGCGCAAATCCGCGACCTGCTGCGGAGACACCGGCGTGCCCTTGTTGCCCCAGGACATGCGGATGAACGTCACGACCGCCGCGACTTCCTGGTTCGAGAGCGACTGCGCAAACGGCGGCATGCCGTACGGGCGCGGGTTGCCTCCCGTGCTCGGCGGATAGCCGCCGTTGAGCACCATGCGGATCGGGTTCACGGCCGAATGCATCTGGATCGACTGGTTGTTCGCAAGCGGCGGGAAGTTCGGCGGCATGCCGAGACCGTTCTCCGCGTGGCACTTTGCACACTGGTCATGGTAGATCTTCTGACCTTGCTGCAAGAGTTCGCCACCGAACGCTTCCGACGTCTCCATCTGCATCGTTTCGGGCGCTTCCTTCTTCTGCGGGATGGTCTTCAGGTACGAGGCCATCGCGTGGATGTCGTCGTCCGAAAGATATTGCAGACTGTTGTGGATCACGTCCGCCATCGGGCCGAACACCGCGCCGCGCTCCGAAACGCCGGTTTTCAGGAGGCTCGAAATGTCCTTGATGTCCCAGTCGCCGAGGCCGCCTTCGCTGCCCGTGAGCGACGGCGCGTACCAGTTCTGGAGCGGGATCAGACCGCCCGCGAAGGCCGCCGAGTTGACCGGGCCGCCCACCGCGTTGATGGACGTATGGCACATGCCGCAGTGGCCGAGGCCTTCCACGAGATACGCGCCGCGGTTCCACTCGACCGACTTGGTCGGATCGGGCTTGAATTCGCCTTCACGGAAGAACAGCGTGCGCCAGCCGATCAGCAGGTTGCGGTTGTTGAACGGGAACTTGAGCTCGTGCGGGCGGCTCGGAATGTTCGCCGGCGGCACCGAGCGCAGGAAGGCGTAGATCGCGTCCGAGTCGGCGCGCGTGACCTTGGTGTAGCTCGCGAACGGGAACGCCGGATAGAGCAGGCTGCCGTCCTTCGAGCGGCCCGTGTGCATGGCGCGATAGAAGTCGTCGGCGCTCCATTTGCCGATGCCGTACTGGTCGTCGGGCGTGATGTTGGGCGTGTAGAGCGTGCCGAAGGGCGTCGCCATCGGCAGGCCGCCCGCGAACATCTGGCCGCCGCGCACCGTGTGGCAGGCGATACAGTCGCCGGCGCGCGCGAGATACTCGCCCTTCTTGATGAGATCGGCCTGGTCGGCGGGCGTTGCGGCTTGTGCGGCGCCGTTGCGCAGGTAGTCGGTGCCCGACCAGAGCACGGGCACGAGTGCCGCGGCGGCGGCCACGATCACGGCGGAAAGTGCGAACAGGGACTTGCGGTTCATATTGGCTGTCTCCCCCGGCGCCTTATTGCGGTTCGCTGCCGCAGGCAAGCGGCGTCTTCAAGGAGCCGGCGGCTGCCGGCACGGGGTTTTGCGGCGCGCTCTGCGTGGAGAGCCAGGCCGCGACCGCGTTGACGTCGTCGTCGCTGAGGCGCGTGGCGACCTCATGCATGCAGTCCGGCGCCTTCGCGTGACGCGAGCCCGAGCGCCATGCGCCGATCTGCGCGCTGATGTAGTCCGCGTGCAGGCCGACGAGACCCGGGATGGCAGGCTCCATGCCGGTGAGCTTCGCGCCGTGGCAGGCCGCGCAGGCGGGCACCTGCTTGGACGGCACGCCGTGCAGCACGATGTCGCGGCCGCGCGCGAGCGTGGTGTCGCTCACCGACGGCTTGGCGGGCGGCGGGTAGGGCGGCCGCTGCTGCGAGAAGAACGTTGCGATCTCGTGCAGGTAGTCGTCGGAGAGATAGGTGACCAGATAATTCATCGGAGGGTACTTGCGGCGACCCTCGCGGAAGTTCATTAGCTGGTTGTACAGGTACTCGGCCGGCTTGCCGGCGAGACGCGGGAAGTAATCGTTGTCGGTGCCCTGACCGTGCGAGCCGTGGCACGCGGTGCAGCCCTGCACGCGCGATTCGATCGTGTCGGGGGCTTTGGGCTGCGGGGTTTGGGCATGCGCAGCGTTGAGAACGCCGGTCGTCCCGAGCAAAAGTGCTGCTCCCAGAGGCGCGACGAGCGGAATGAGCGGTCGGAAGATACGTCTTGGGGACACGCGTAACTCCATCTTTATCGTGGACCTGACCAGGCTTCGAACGGCCCGGCTTGTAGGCTGCGCGCGATGAAAGCCGAAGACCGTGCGCGCTGCGGCGACGCAGCAGATTCTAGCATTCGGCACCGGTAGTGACCATTTGCCGCATGCGCCGCCGAGGCGGTCTTGCGGCGGAACGTCGCATCGTCGCCGGTTATGATTCTGCACCTGTTCGCCAAACGGTGACACGGGGTTGTCCCGCACCCGCGCCACACTCCTCGCGAGGGTTCATGCCGCGCGCATTGAACCGACAGGCGCGGCGCCTATCGAAGCAGGCACCCGCGCGGAGTGTGTGTCCGCCGGGTTTGCGCTGTGATTCCGACGTGTTTCCGTTTGCGTGCGCCTCGTGGCCGCCGCTTCGGCCTTGTGTTTCATGTTGTTTCCTTGCCACTTGTCTCGATGACTCCAATTGCACTTTCCTTACCGTTGCAGCAAGCGCACTGTTCGCCTCCTTCCTCGCCCCGCGAAGCCCGCGGCACCGGCAACCTGCGGGAGGGCGCGGTCCGATGAAAGCTGACTGGCTCTGGATCGGGCAGGTCGCCATGGCGACCCTCGTCAACATTGCGTATGCGTTCGCGCTCGGCTCGGCGTTCTTTGGCGCGTGGCTCGACAAGGACGGCCGCACGGCGGTCGCGCCCGCGCGCCTCGCGTGGCTGCGCGCGCAGCGTTCGTTGCGCGCGTCGGCGTTCGTGCTCGTGGCAGCGCTCCTCATGTGGATGCTCTACGAAAGCGCGTCGATCAGCGGCGAGCCGCTGCCCGGCGCGTTCGGCGTGGTCGGCACCGTGCTTGCGCAAACCCATGTCGGGCACGCGTGGTCTGTCGCGTTCCTGGGCGCGCTCGTGCTGCTCGGCTGCGCGTTCGCGGCGTCGAGCGTGGCGCGCGACGGCGTGCTGTGGCTGGCGCTCATCGCCATCGCAGGGGGACGCGCGGGCCTCGGTCATGCTGCCGACGCGGGCTTCGCCTCGGCGGCGCTCGGCCTGCATACCCTGCATGTGCTGAGCGCGAGCGCGTGGAGCGGCATCGTCATGGCGGGCGGTCTCGCCGTGCTGCCCGCGCTTGGCGCATCGACCGCGCGCGGCGTGCTGATCCGCACGGCGGGACAGGTGTCGAACGTGGCGATGTTCGCGGTGGGCTTCGTGATCGCGACGGGCGTGTTCAACGCCTTGCGCGGCACCGGCGGCTCGGTCGAGGCGCTGGTGGACAGCGCCTGGGGCCGCGTGCTCCTGCTCAAGTGCGCGCTCGTCGTGCTCGCGCTCGTGCTGGGCGGTTTCAACCGGCTCGTGGCGATGCCGGAGTTGCGCCGCGCGGCGTCGACGGCGGCGGCGCGCCGCTTCGTCAACGTGATCCATCTCGAAGCGATCGTGATGATCGGCGTGCTGGTGGCGGCGGCCGCGCTCGCGCACAGCGTGCCGGGCTACGTGTTGCAGGGCTGAGGCGCGGCTGCCGGCGCTTACGCGCAGCCGTGCCGCTGGCGCGGCTGTGCGTGAACCGGCTGTGTGCGCAACCGGCTTACGTCGCTCGCCAGGCCCGCGGCGGCATGCGCGGGCAGCGAAAAAATCTCGCCAAACGTTACGCCGGCATCATGCGCGGCGCGCAAGGCATCGCGTAACGCGTGACGTCGTCGCCGCCGCGTTCCTGCATCATCCCGGCATCACCATTCGGCGACGCTGCCGTCCTCGTGACGCCACACCGGATTGCGCCAGCGGTGCCCGATCTTCGCCATCTCGCGCACCTTCTCTTCGTTCACGTCGACGCCAAGGCCCGGGCCCTGCGGAATCGACACAAAACCGTCTTCGTACTTGAAGACCTCCGGATTCCTGATGTAGTCGAGCAGATCGTTGCCCTTGTTGTAGTGAATGCCGAGGCTCTGCTCCTGGATGAACGCGTTGTAGCTCACCGCGTCGATCTGCAAGCAGGTGGCGAGCGCGATGGGCCCGAGCGGGCAGTGCAGCGCGAGCGCGACGTCATAGGCCTCGGCCATCGCGGCGATCTTGCGGCACTCGGTGATGCCGCCCGCGTGCGAGGCGTCGGGCTGGATGATGTCCACGTAGCCGCCCGCGAGAATGTGCTTGAAGTCCCAGCGCGAATACAGCCGCTCGCCCAGCGCGATCGGCGTGCTGGTCTGGTTGACGATGTCGCGCAGCGCCTCGACGTTCTCGGAGAGCACGGGCTCCTCGATGAACATCAGCTTGAACGGATCGAGCTCTTTGGCGAGCACCTTGGCCATCGGCTTGTGCACGCGGCCATGGAAGTCCACGCCGATGCCGACATTCGGGCCCACGGCCTCGCGCACGGCCGCGACGTTGTTGATGACGCCTTGCACCTTGTCGAAGGTATCGATGATCTGCAACTCTTCCGAGCCGTTCATCTTCACGGCCTTGAAGCCGCGCTCGACCACGGCGCGCGCATTGTTGGCGACATCGCTCGGACGGTCGCCGCCAATCCACGAATACACCTTGATCTTGTCGCGCACCTGGCCGCCGAGCAGCGCATGCACCGGCACGCCATGATGCTTGCCCTTGATGTCCCAGAGCGCCTGATCGACGCCCGCAATCGCGCTCATCGTGATCGGGCCGCCGCGATAGAAACCCGCGCGGTACATCACCTGCCAGTGGTCTTCGATCAGGAGCGGGTCTTTGCCGATCAGGTAGTCGGCGAGTTCGTCGACGGCGGCGGCCACCGTATGCGCGCGGCCTTCGACGATCGGCTCGCCCCAGCCGACGATGCCCTCGTCGGTTTCGATCTTGAGAAAGAGCCAGCGGGGCGGGACGACGAAGGTTTCGAGCTTGGTGATTTTCATGCGGTGTCTCCGAGGGAACAGGGCGCACGCATCGCATGCAGGGCGGATGCCGCGCGTCTTGAGCGCCATGCTACTGCAAAAATCGCCTTTAAGTGCTATTAATAGTATTATTTCGCATCACTTCCCAATATCCAGGAGAACGGCGATCCAACGCGACCTGCACGGCACGGTGGCCTACGAACTTGGCAGCGCGATCCTGCGCGGCGACTACCCGCCCGCGTGCGTGCTGCCGCGCGAGGCCGAACTCATGGAGGCGTTCGACGTGAGCCGCACGGTGCTGCGCGAGGCGCTGCGCACGCTCACCTCGAAAGGGCTTGTGGAATCGCGACCGCGCGTGGGTACGCGGGTGCGCGCCCGCGAGGCGTGGAATCTGCTCGATGCCGACGTGCTCGACTGGTACGCGCGCGTCGCGCCGCCGCTCGCCTTCGCGCTCAAGCTCCAGGAAATGCGCGAGATGATCGAGCCGTTTGCGGCGGGGCTCGCCGCGAGCGCGCACGACGCCGATGCGCTCGCGTCGCTCGCCGGCGCGCACGCGGCGATGGAGCGGGCGCGCAACGTGGACGAATGGGTGCGCGCCGACCTGCGCTTCCATCTCGCCGTGCTGGGCGCCTGTCGCAACGAGTTGCTGGTGCCGCTCGGCACGCTGATCGAGCGCACGCTCGAAGGGCAGTTGCGCGTGAACGCGAAGCGCGCCGAGGTGTTCAACGCGGCGCTGCCCGACCACACCGCCGTGTTCGATGCGATTGCGCGCCGCGACGCCCACGCCGCGAGCCGCGCGATGGCCGCGCTGTTGCGCGTGACGCGCGAGCGTATCGAGGGTTGAGCGGAGGGTTGAGCGCAACCGGCGATGGTTGCCGCCGCAACGAGCCAAAATGCCTACCGCAAACAGGGCGATTGAAACGTTTGCGTGAAGCTGATTCGCAATGTTTGCTATGCTTTAAGCCGATCTGACGGCACCTGGGCTTACAGCGCCGACAGGATGGCGAAGGCGAGGCAAACGGTTGAAGCGATGAAGAAAAACGAAGCGCAAGACACGCAACTGAACAACGCAACCCTGCTGGAAATCATCAAGGCGCAGTCGGATATCGCGAAACTGGGCCTCGATCTCGGCGGCGTGATGGCCTACGTGGCCGAGCGCACCGAGCGGCTCACGCGCGCGCAAGGCGCCGTGGTCGAGCTGGCCGAAGGCTCGGACATGGTGTATCGCGCGGCCTCGGGCAGTGTCGCGAATCTCCTTGGCATGCGGCTTGCGCGCGAAACGAGCCTCTCCGGCCAGTGCGTGCGCACGGGTGAAATCCTGCGCTGCGACGACTCCGAAACCGACGCACGCGTGGATCGCGAAGCCTGCCGCCGGGCCGGGCTGCGCTCGATGATCGTCATGCCGCTCAAGCATCTCGAGACGACCGTCGGCGTGCTCAAGGTCATGAATGCCGAAGTCAACGCATTCGGCGACGAGGACATCCGCGTTCTCTCCCTGATGTCCGAGCTGATCGCGGCGGCCATGTTCCATGCCGCGCAGCACGAAACGAGCGAGCTTTATCTGCGTGCGACGCACGACGCGCTCACGGGTTTGCCCAATCGCGCGCTCTTTTACGATCGCCTGCGCCAGTCGGTGGATCTCGCCGTTCGCTCGGCGGGCGGACTCGGCGTGCTCAACCTCGACATGGATGGCCTGAAGCCCATCAACGACCTCCATGGCCATCGCGCCGGGGACGCTGCGATCCGCGAGACCGCCTCACGCATCGCGCGCAACAGCCGCCGTGTCGACACGGCCGCGCGCGTGGGCGGCGACGAATTCGCGATGATCCTGCCAGGCATCGCGGGGCGCAAGGACGCCGAAGCGTACAGTCGCCGGCTCGTGGAAACGGTGGGCGAGCCATTCGAATTCGAAGGCAAGCGCATCGATCTCGGTGTGAGCGTGGGCGTGGCGATCCTGCCGGAAGACGGCGTCGAGATGACGACGCTGATCGAATACGCCGATCGTTCGATGTACGAAATCAAGCGCGAGCGCAAGCGTATGCGCTAACCGGCGCGACCACGATTACTCAATCGTCACCTTCATACCCTGCGCGCCGCCGACCGCCTGCTTTTGCACGGCGGCGGCTGTCGCCGTCGTCCAGTTCCAGCTCACATTGAACGCCTGACCGTTCTTCGTTCCCGCGACCGTGGCCGTATAGGGCGTATTGGGCGTGAGTGGCTGGAAGGGCGTGCACATTGCCGCGCCGTGCAGGTCGCCGCCAATGCTCGCCGTTTGCGGATCGACTTCCTGGCAGGGCACGTCCGCGCCATTCGAGGCGATCCTGAACGAAGAGATGACGAGCGCGTCGCCGGTCGCGCCCTGGATCGTGACCGGATAGCCAACCGTGTTGCCAATGTAGCTGGGCACATCGTTCATCGGATTCGGGCTCTCGCTCGCGATCCACTGGTAAGGCGCGCCCGTCTGGCCGCTGTATGGGTACGCTACGAGTTGATTGCTCGCGAGACTGTTCGCGCTATCGGCGAAATCGACGTTGAGCGCGCTATACAGGTTCGCCGCGCCGGCCTGATCGCTTGTGCCGTAGCCCACGCCGGCCAGCGCGAAGTCCGAAAGCATGACGATGCGGTGAAACGGCGCGTTGAAGAGCGTTTCGATGTCGTACAGGCTGTCCGGCAGCTGGTTCGACTGCACGGTGATGGTGACCTCGCCGGTATATGCCGTGGGATGCAGCGCCGCGATGCGCGTTTGCGGATCGACGCCCGTGAAGCCGGGCTGACCCGCCACCTCGTCGTGCCCTTGCGCGTCGTTCGCCACGAGGTAGTTCGCGTGATGCTGCGAGGCCGTCGCCACGTTGGCGTCCTGCGCCAGCACGCGCAGGCCCATGGTCTCGCGGATCATGTTCAGGTATCCGAAGCTGTCGGCAATCGGGTTGCCCGTTTCGGCGTATGCCGCGATCGTTGCCGAGGTGGATGGCACGAGCGCAATGGCTGGGCTCGAAGAGGGCGTCGACGCGTTCGATGACGAGGAACCGCCGCTGCTGCCACTGCCGCCACCGCAAGCCGCAAGAAGACTCAGCAACACGGTGGAAGCCACGCGTTGCGAGGCGAAGAGATTGGCCTTCACGTTGTTCCCCGAATGATAGATGTCGTTGTGTTGTGCGCCAGCGTGCGACGCCGCGCGACCGCGCGATTAGTCGAACAGCGGTTTGATCGCCTTGCCCTTGCCGTAGCCGACTTCATAGGCATCGACCTGCACGTTGACGTCGAGGCTGCTGCTCGTGGGCCAGGTCTGCGTGGCCACTGACTGCACGGTGCCGTAGAGGATCACGGGCACGGATGCAGCGCCGCCGTTTTCGCGCTGGATGCGCGATTCCACGGTCTTTGCCGCGTCCACGGAAACGGTCTTGTGGAACGCCTGATTGATGTTCCGGTTGAACTTGAGGTTGTAGCGGATCGTGCGATCGAGCCTTTTTTCGACGATCTTGCCGTCGGGCGTGACGCTCGTCGCGCTGTCCGTGAACGAGTAGCCCAGCATGTCGCCGTCGTGAAAGAGCGCCTGAATCACGTATTCGCCCTTGAGCGGATTGCCGGGCAACAAGTCGCGCGAGGGCACCGTCTGGACGATGCGGATCTTCGCGGGCGCCGTGGCCGTGATTGTCAGGTCCTGGGCGTGCGCTTTCTGGAAGGTGTCCTTGTCGAACGGATTCGTGATGCTGGCGTAACCGGGAAACTTGATGGCCGCCAGTTGATCCGGGGTCGTGGTGCTCGAATTCTCGACAGCGTCGATGGTCGTCTTTTCGAAGTCTTTCCAGTCGTCGGCCGTGAAGTCGGTCAACTGCATGAAGACGGTGCGCGTGTACGCGCTCCTGTCGATGACGGGCGCGGCGTTGGCATCCGCAGCCGACGCTGGCTGTGCTGCCGCTTGCGCCTGGGGCGCGGCGCTGTTGCTGCTGGTGCTCGTGGATTTTGCGGCCGTGTCGTCCTGCTTGCCGCATGCGGCGAGAAGCAAGGCGGCGACGGAAATTGTGGCGAGGTAGCGTTTATGCATGGCGATCGTTCCGGCTATCAGGGCGAAGTGACTGGCGAAGCTGCGTTCGTCGTGCCAGTGTGTCGCGTCGGCCATCGAATGGCATCGTCAAAAGCGCTGAGAGCGGCTCATCAAAAGTGATGATTCGTTCGCCGGGGATCGCGGATACGCTTCCCATAAAAAGCAGCCGTGTAAGAGGTCGGGGTGATGGTTCAGCAAAAAGGCGCGGTCGGGGATCTCGGCCTGTGGGATGAGCTCGTGGGTGAGCTGTACGAGTCCGTCCTCAATCCGGGCGGTCTGCAAGACACCGTCAAGCGCATCGACCGCTGGATCGGTTCGAGCTTTTGTCATTTGATGGCCTGGGACGATCGCAACGACCGTCACCACTTCTCGATCCTCACCGATCACTCGTTTCTCGGCGAAGCCGCCAAATACGAGCAGTATTACGGCAGCATCGACCCGCGCCGCCAGTACAGCACGCACCAGCCGCCGGGCACCGTGTTCGCGTGCCACGATCACTTCGACGACTCGTTCGTGAGCCGCGACGAGTTCTACCAGGACCTGATCATTCCGATGGGCGCGCGCTACATCCTGAACGCGTGCATCCTGCGCGAGAGCGGTATCTCCGCGTATATCGCGTTCAACCACACGAGCGGCCACGGCCATTTTTCCGCGGAGCAGAAGCAGGCGGTGACGCGTCTCGTGCCGCACATGCAGCGCACGCTGCGCATCGCCATGCGCAACGAGCGCTTTCGTGCGGGCCTCTTTGCCGGTGAAGCCGGGCTCGACGCGCTCGAACAGGCCGTTTTCACGGTCGATGCGAACGACGGGATCATCTTCCTGAACCGTTCGGCGCAGGCGCTCCTCAAGGGGCAGACGTGGGTGAAGGCGCGTGGGCGGCAACTCGTGGCGTGCGCGTTCGGCGACGCCGCGAAGCTCTCGGCGGTATTCGCGCGCGTGCGCCTTTCGCGCCAGCCGGAAACGCTCGCGTTGCATGGCGGCAGCGATGTGCAGCGCGCGCCCGAATCGACCCAGCTCGTGACGGTGTTGCCGGTGGCGCCGGAGCAGCTCGTGCGCCCGGTGTCGAGCGTGACGGGCAGCCTGTTCGACGATGCCAGGCCCGACGCTGGCGGCGACCCCGCGAGTTTTCCGTTCGTGCTGGGCGGCGCGGAGCTGGTCGTGCTGATCACGCCGCAACGGCGCAAATCGACCATTTCCGCAGGCTCGCTCAAGGCGGTGTTCGGACTCACGCCGGCGGAAGCGCGCCTCGCGCATGAACTGGCGAAGGGCGTGAGCGTGGACGAGTACTCGGCCGCCGCGGCGATCAGCGTGGCCACGGCGCGCACGCAGTTGCGCTCGATCCTCGCGAAAACGGGGGAACGGCGTTTGCAGGATCTGGTGCGGATGCTCTCTACGCTGCCTTCGCGGGGGTAGGGAAGGGCGGCGTGCGCCGGGAAGGGCGCGCCCGGCGTTTCAAAACAAAAAAGCCGCTGTCCTTGTGGGACAGCGGCTTTTTCTTGCAACTGGTGGCGAATCAGGGATTTTTTCTGATCTGAAAAAATCCCCTTTTCCATCAACACCTTACCTCAAAAAAGTGGGTCGTTTAGGAAAAAAACGGACGCACCAAGTGTCCCACATTCGCCACCAATGAACAACAACCTGTAAAAATTTACAGGTAGGACGGAGGTTAGCAATGAGCACACAGGAAGAACAGACGAGAACACTGCTGGAAATTCTCGGTCATGGTCAAAAACAGATTAATGACGGTGAATTTCGTAACGTTGATGATGTTTTTGATGACCTCGACCGTGAAGATTTGGAAAAGGCGGAGTAAGAATGAAGTAATATTAAATGAGAACGAGGGAGGTATGGCGTAGTAATGCGAAGTGTGGAGTAGTAAAATGGTAGAAACAAAGTAGATGAAAGAAGGGTGTAGGGGAATTGAGTAGTATTACTTCGCTTCGCGCGTTTAATCACTACATAAGAACCTAACGCAGTTAACTGTATCCCCTCGGTTTTCGCCTAAAAAGTGACCCTCAAAGCCTTACCCAAAAAGGCTTTCAAGCCGATCTACATACCAAAAAAATCGAATTAGTAAGTTCGGAACTCAAAAAGATGACAGCGCCAAACAAAAAAACCATCTAAAAAGATGGTTTTTATTTCCCTCTTGACAATTTCGAGAATTGTCATAAGGTAATGGTGCTTACTTTCTCACGGTTCGCAATTTAAAGATAACGACTTCGAAAATTTTGTCAATACCGAATTCAAATTAAATTGCTCTGCTGGGAAATAGGCAGGGCAATTTTTTTATGCGTCAATTAAGTTTCACGATTTGAAAAATTGCTAACGCTCTACTGGTAGCGCAGGTAAAAATAGTCGGGATTGCGACCAAAACAGTAGCACCCGATAACTGGAAAAGGCGAACGAGCGACGCTATAAGCAGGTGACTAAAAAGACTGAATAGCCTGCTGGTCAATATAGTGGAAGTGGTGAAAATGGGAAGTCTAAGCATAGCCACAGTGATGAGCGCAATTGCGAGACCACGCTTAGGAGGGTGTTAAAGAACCTTGAACTCGCAAAGCAGAATACTTAACTAAGTCTGCCAGGATGTGTAGCAGTATCATTTAACGGATACTGAAAATCGTCGAAACTACCAATTCCTGTAAAGCTAACTAACAAATCGCCTTTTTCGGTTTGGTAGGGTTTGAGCTTTACAGGAATTAGTAGTACACATACTGGCAAAGCCAGAGTAAAAGTACAGTACAGATGGATAATTAAGATCTGGCAAAGCACAGTTACCCGAAGGGTAAAAATTCACGATAGTGAATTAAAAATGGACGGCGGGGGCAGAAATCAAATTTTAAGCGCTTTGAGCGATTTTTGATGGTTTGCGCTGTCTGGGGTGGGTCTGGGATCTACTAACGCCTTAAAAGCCTCATTTTCAGCGTTTAAACGCACATTTTCAGCCTCCAACTCTTCAATCCTTTCCCTTAGATCACTCAACACCGAAATGTCGCTATTCTTGGAATTTAGCGCATCAGCGTATAGTTCACGACGAGCGCACAATTCTCTCTCCTGCTTGTCAAGCTCCAACTGTTTCGCCTCCTGCTCTTCCTTCTGCTTGTAAAGATTTTCAGCCCATTGCTTAATGTCAAACAGGAATTTTTTGCGAAGTATTTCATTCGACTTAAGTAGTGTGTTCATCATTGGCTTGAATTTTTCTCTGATTTCAGCGATGGATACCTTGCCAGAGAACCAGCCTGCCTCCAAATCATTGATTGTCCTTTCAATGGTTTTGTCAAAATTCGTGTTCAAGGCCTCATCAATCATTTTGTAGAACTCTTTAAGTTCCTTGTGCTTTTTCTTTGAATTCCTCACGCCACGAACCAGCCCAAATCTTTTGTTACAGATCGCATGACGATCATGTAATTCTCTTAAAAATTTTGGGTCGTAACGTTTGGCATTCAGTGACCAGCTTTCTTTGTGAAACTCGCCTTTCTGGTTTTTGTACTTCTTGATCGACTTCATTTCAGTGCTGACGAGAAAATGAAAATGTGGTGTTCTTTCATCCATATGTAATATGGCGACCTTTAGTTGCTCACCAAATTCTTTTTTCATGAACTCGACCTGATGACTTGCCCAGTCATCAACCTGCTTTTTTGATTTACTTTTGAAAAATTCAGGCGACGCAGAAATGACGAATTCCATCATGAAGACGTTACCGTCTTTTTCCTTCACGTCCAATTTTTTGTAGTGAGCAGTTAGCTCCTCTTGCAGAGAGCTTGCGTTCGTTGTGTCAACCTCCAACGTATTGACATAGACGCGGTTTAAGTGTGTTCTGTTTGCGTCGATGTTTTGCTGATGACGCAGGCGAAAATTGTGTCTGGCTACTTGCGTTATTTTTGAACGAGATTTAACTTTTTTGGTTCTTAATATATTGTAGATTGGCATACGCTGTTCTTGTAATTTTTGCGATCTCCTACTAATAAGCGTAGCGTTAATTTGGCGGTAGTCAATGCCACTAACTTTCAGTTAGCGTCACTCACTATACCAACCCACTTCGGGGTTGGTGCTCGCAAGGGAGTATCCCTTGACCCTAAAAGCCAAAATCAAAAGCCAAACCGTAAGGGCCGAACCCTTACTATCCCGTTCCGGTTGCCCAAAAAAACCTGCTCGTTGGCAGGTTTTTTTTGACAATCGGTGCGTATATTTTCGCGCTGTTTCAGTGGAAAACTTTGATGGGGTAGGTCAATTTATCCATTGCCTCTTTGAGAATTTTCATCGGTTTGTCTTGCTGGTAATTTGCGAAGTGGGGCGATGAAAAATCTACTTTTCCCTGCTCATAATGTCCAACAATTGCCATGAGAATGGCAGGATGAACGTTCAGGTTGGTCATCGAATTAATGAACGTAGTTCGGAAGGAATGGAACACTTTCCGGTCGTCTTTGATTTCGAGCTTGTCCAGATATTCACCAAAACGCCGAGACATATTTTTCGAAAAACCATTTTTTCCATCTTTCAGGTGGGGAAAAAGATGGGTTGCTTTTGTTGTCTTGACTTGTTCAACGTAGTCCAGAAACTTCGATTTCAGGATAACGTCAGGCAATGGAATTTTACGAACTGAGTTCGAATTTTTGGCGGCGTCATGCTGGATATCGAACACCAAAATACCATCGATTTTTGTAATCTGCTCAAGCCTCAGGCTTGCCAGTTCCTCAACACGTGCGCCCGTGTAAAGGCTCAAAAATGGCAACCAATGATAGTCGGCTTTTTTGAGAAAATCCCTGTACTTCAGTTCCTCGAAAATTATTTTCAGGTCCTCATCTTCAAACGGCTTGTAAGAGCGCACCTGTTTTTTTAATTTTGCTTTGGTGGAAATCTTAACCCGTTCAAACGGATTGCCAGCAAAAAACAGATTATTGTTAATGGCGTATTCGAACAGCGACCGCAGGAATGAAGTCTTGGCATTGATGGCACTGGCAGAACCACCTAAAGCCAGTAGGCGGTTCTTGTAGGCAACTGCCTGATCTGGGCTGTATTGATTAACATCAAGGTCGCCAAAGAACGCCTTAAATTCGTCGTAGGTGCGTTCTTTGTCATAGATTGTTTTTGCTACATTGTCCATTTTCTTTTCAGTGAGATATAGACGCACAACCTCACTGAACAACTGACTTTTTTGCGTAGCACTTTGTCCTTGGACAATGCCGTTAGGCACATTCCCAAAAGCGGTTTTGGGTTTTCCTGCTAACTTTTCCGCCAATTCAGCACGGCTGAGTTGGCTAAACTGGGCAGGTGTCAGCCCCAGTTTTTCAATAATCTGGGAGACAATATCAACGTCAGCAGGTTTCACGTCCCTGAAACTGACGGCACCATTAGGTGCTACCTCAACGTCCAGCTTTTTGATTTTGCTCAGGTCGAAGTCATTCATCGCCAGTTTCATGTTCAAGTCCAGAGCATGAATTCTAGCCCGATGGAAGTCTTTCGTTCCGAGCGACCAGCGGTACTTTTTCTTATTGAGAATTATTCTCAAATAGTACACGCCGTGACGTGACTGGTACAGACGGGGTAACTTGTTCATGGGAATGACCCACCAAGTGACCCACCGAAAAGAGAAAAGGCTCTGTAATCGATTGATTACAAAGCCTTTTTTGATGCTGGTGGCGAATCAGGGATTCGAACCCCGGACCTGCGGATTATGATTCCGTCGCTCTAACCGGCTGAGCTAATTCGCCGAAGAAGAGAATTATGCCTGCCCACCCTAGGGCCGTCAACCCCCTTCTTCATCTTTTTTCAAACCGCGGCTCAATCCTGCGCATAAATATCCGAGTCCTTGGTTTCCTTCACGAACAGCATGCCGATCACGAAGGTCACCAGCGCGATGATGATCGGATACCAGAGGCCCGAATAGATGTCGCCTCGCGCCGCCACGATGGCGAAGGCCGTTGCCGGCAGGAAGCCGCCGAACCAGCCGTTGCCGATGTGATACGGCAGCGACATCGACGTGTAGCGGATGCGCGTCGGGAACATCTCCACCAGCATCGCCGCGATCGGGCCGTACACCATGGTCACGAAGATCACGAGGATCGTCAGCATCACCACCGTCATCGGCCAGTTGAGCTGCGCCGGGTCGGCCTTGAGCGGATAGCCCGCCGCCTTGAGCGTTGCCGCGAGCGTCTTCTCGAACGTCGCGCCCGCTTCCTTGGCGCCGGCTGCCCGGCCATCAAACGTGTCGATGGTCGTGTCGCCCACCTTGATCTGCGCGAGCGTGCCAGCCGGGGCCGCCACGTTCTCGTAGTTCAGGCCGGCCTTCGAGAGCGCACTCTTCGCAATGTCGCACGAGCTCGTGAACTTCGAGGTGCCCACCGGGTTGAACTGGAACGAACACTCGTCCGGATTCGCGATCACGACGATCGGTGCGCGTGCGGTCGCCGCTTCGAGCGCCGGGTTCGCGTAGTGCGTAATCGCCTTGAAGATCGGGAAGTAGGTGAGCGCCGCGATCAGGCAGCCGGCCATGATGATGGGCTTGCGGCCGATCTTGTCCGAGAGCGCGCCGAAGAACAGGAAGAACGGCGTGCCGATCAGGAGCGCCACCGCGATCAGGATGTTGGCGCTCGCGCCGTCCACCTTGAGGGTTTGCGTGAGGAAGAAGAGTGCGTAGAACTGGCCCGTGTACCAGACCACGGCCTGGCCGGCGGTCACGCCGAAGAGGGCGAGCAGCACGACCTTGAGGTTCTTCCACTGGCCGAAGGCTTCCTTGATCGGCGCCTTCGAGATCTTGCCTTCCGCCTTGATGCGCTTGAATGCCGGCGATTCGTCGAGTTGCAGGCGGATCCACACCGAAATCGCCAGCAGCAGGATTGAGGCGATGAACGGAATGCGCCATGCCCATGCGCCGAACTGCTCTTCGCCCACGAAGGTGCGCACGCCGAGGATCACGAGCAGCGACAGGAACAGGCCGAGCGTGGCGGTCGTCTGGATCCAGGCGGTGTAGAAGCCGCGGCGTCCGGCCGGTGCGTGTTCCGCGACGTAGGTCGCGGCGCCGCCGTACTCGCCGCCGAGCGCGAGGCCCTGCAAGAGACGCATGCCGATGAAGATCACCGGCGAGGCAATGCCGATCGACGCATAGCCTGGCAGGAAGCCGACCACGAAGGTCGACACACCCATGATGACGATCGTGACGAGGAACGTATGCTTGCGGCCCACGAGGTCGCCGAGGCGCCCGAAGACGATCGCGCCGAACGGGCGCACCGCGAAGCCCGCGGCGAAGCCGAGCAGCGTGAAGATGAAGCCGGCTGTGGGATTGACGCCGGAAAAGAAGCTCTTGCTGATGAAGGCCGCGAGTGAGCCTGCCAGGTAAAAGTCGTACCACTCGAACACGGTGCCGAGCGACGACGCGAAGATCACGCGTTTTTCGTCGCTGGTCATCGGCGCGTGCGAGACTTGTCCGCCAACGGTTGCCATATGTGTCTCCAATATTGATATGCGTGTGGTCCGGCGGGCGACGCTTCGACCGGCGGTCCTGCGAAGCATTATTGGAATGGAAACTTACGGGCTTCTGACGCGAGTGCGAGTTTCTGATCAGGCTGTAGGTAGGGGGTTCGATCGTCTATTGTCGGTCAATATCACATAGATTCGTTTATTTATGCAATAACGTCTTCCAACGTCATTATCTGCTGGTGTGTGACGCAGACTGGCTAAGGGTAAGTCCCATCCCGTTTTCTGACCCGATCCGTCAGTTTCGCGGCGGATTCACCGCTTGCGCAGCGCTCGCGCGGTTCAGGCGCGTGCGCGCAGGCGCAATGTCACGCGCACGAGCGTGCCCGTCAGGCGCGGCGTTTCCTGGTAGACGTGGTCTTCGATGGCGAGCGTGCCGCCGTGCATCGTGGCGATTTCGCGCACGATCGCGAGACCCAGCCCGCTGCCTTCGCCGTCGCGCCCGAGAATGCGGTAGAAGCGCTCGATCACGCGCTCGCGCTCGGCCGCCGGAATGCCGATGCCGGTGTCCTCCACTTCGAGGTGGACCACGCCGGCCGTGGGCTCGGGCCGCACGCGCACGGTGATGCGCCCGCCCGCGGGCGTGTAGCGGATCGCGTTGTCGATGAGGTTCGAGAGCATCTCGCGCAGCATCACGGGGTTGCCGTCCACTTCGATGCGCGCGTTTTCTTCTTCGCCGCTTTCCTCGCCGCCATACGCCGTTTCCGGGCCTTCGTAGCCCAGGTCCATCTGCTTGGCGAGCGCCGGCTGCACCCAGTCGCGCACCGCGTGGCGCGCCACGTCCGCGACGTCCACCGGCGTGAAGATCTGGCCGGTCATGCGGTTTTCCGCCCGCGCGAGCGCGAGCAACTGCGTGACGAGCCGCGCGGCGTGCTCGGAACTCGTTGCGATCTGCTCGAGCGAGCGGTGCACCTCGGCGGGTGCGTCCTGGCGCAGCGCCAGCTCGGCCTGGGTGCGCAGGCCCGCGAGCGGGGTTTTCATCTGATGCGCGGCGTCGGCGATGAAGCGCTTTTGCAGCTCCATGTTCTGTTCGAGCCGCGTGAGCAGGTCGTTGAACGAGGTGACGAGCGGCTCGATCTCGGGCGGCGCGCGGCGCGCTTCGAGCGGCGAGAGGTCGTCGGGGCGGCGCATGCGGATATTCGATTGCAGCGCGTGCAGGGGCGCAAGGCCGCGCGAGAGTCCGAACCACACGAGCAGGATGGCGAGCGGCAGGATCACGAACTGCGGCAGGATCACCCCCTTGATGATGTCGTTGGCGAGCTGGCGGCGCTTGTCGAGCGTTTCGGCCACCTGTACGAGCACGGGTTGACCTTGCCGGTCGGCGGCGCCCGCATGCGTCGGCTCCACCGTCGTATAGGCGACGCGGATGTCGATGCCGTGCAGCGTGTCGTCGCGAAACTCCACGACGCCCGGCGGCGGGCGGTCGTCGTCGTGCGGCAGCGGCATGTCGCGGTCGCCGCCCACCAGCTCGCCGCGGCTGCCCAGCACCTGGTAGTACACGCTGTCCACATTGTCGGCGCGCAGGAAGTCGCGCGTGGAGGCGGGCAGCGTCAGCTCGGCCACGCCGTTGACCGGATGGATCTGGCGCGCGAGCACGTAGGCGTCGGTTTCGAGTGCGCGGTCGAAGGGGCCGTTGGCGATGGACTTCGCCACGAGATAGGTGACCGCGATGCTCATCGGCCAGAGCAGCAGCAGCGGCGCGAGCATCCAGTCGAGAATTTCGCCGAAGAGCGAGCGCGGGCGCGCCTCGGCAACGGCTTCGGTTTCGTCGGGCGGGGCGAACGGGTTGGCGTAGCGGGCGTCGCGCGCTTCGTCGTCGAGGGCGTCGGCGCCGGATGCCGAGGCGCCCGACGCGTCTTCACCGGCAGCGCCCGCAGCGCCGTGGGGCGGCGCGGAGCGCGCGGCGGCAGGACGCCCGGCCATCGTCGCTCCCTCTTACTTGAAGTAGTGGCTGGCGGGCATGGCCGGCGCAGCCTCGGGCGCGGCGGCCGCGGCGCGCGACGAGGCTGCGCCGGTCTGCGCTTCCTTCGCTTCTTTTTCGAGGCAGTAGCCGAGCCCGCGCACGGTCACGATGCGCACGCCGCCCGCTTCGAGTTTTTTGCGCAGCCGGTGCACGTAGACTTCGATCGCGTTGTTGCTGACTTCCTCGCCCCATTCGCACAGGTGATCGACGAGCTGTTCCTTCGAAACGAGCCGCCCGATGCGCTGGAGCAGCACTTCGAGCACGCCGAGTTCGCGCGCCGAAAGATCGAGCACCTGGTCGTGGATGCGCGCGATGCGACCCACCTGGTCGAACGACAGCGCCCCATGGTGCACCATGGTCGGCCCGCCGCCCGCGCCGCGCCGCGTGAGGGCGCGCACGCGCGCTTCGAGCTCGTTGAGCGCGAAGGGCTTGGCCATGTAGTCGTCGGCGCCGAGGTCGAGGCCTTTCACGCGCTCGTCCACGCTGTCGGCGGCGGTGAGGATCAGCACGGGCAGGTTGGAATTGCGCGCGCGCAAACGGCGCAGCACTTCGAGGCCCGGCATTTTCGGCAGGCCCAGATCGAGGATTAAAAGGTCGAACGACTGCATCGACAAGGCCGTATCGGCATCCACGCCGCTACGCACGTGATCAACGGCATAGCCCGATTGGCGGAGTGATCGGACGAGCCCGTCCGCGAGTATGCTGTCGTCTTCGGCAATGAGGATTCGCATGTTGCGCCAGCGTCGCCTTCGAGCTCTGGTGAGCCTCGTAGCGCCCGCGCCGCACCGTACCTTTGAAGGCGCGGCCAGCCGACGCGGGGCGGTCTCCCGAAATTCACGGTTCTGGTTAGCCGGAAGGGCTTGCCAAAACCACTGTTTTTTTATACAGTGTCTGCGTTCGTGTGCATTAGCCCGAATAAGGCGTGCGCATGGTCACGAGACGCCGTTCATCATAGCAAAGGACGATTCATGGAAGATAGCAAGAAAGGCTCGGCTGGGCTGACTGCTGAAAAGAGCAAGGCGCTGGCCGCCGCGCTCGCGCAGATCGAAAAGCAGTTCGGCAAAGGGTCGATCATGCGACTCGGCGACGGCGACGCGGTCGAGGACATCCAGGTGGTCTCCACCGGTTCGCTCGGTCTCGACATCGCACTCGGCGTGGGCGGTCTGCCGCGCGGCCGCGTGGTCGAGATCTACGGTCCGGAATCGTCGGGCAAGACCACGCTCACGCTGCAAGTGATCGCCGAATTGCAGAAGATCGGCGGCACGGCGGCGTTCATCGACGCGGAACACGCGCTCGACGTGCAATACGCTTCCAAGCTCGGCGTGAACGTGCCTGAACTGCTCATCTCGCAGCCGGACACGGGCGAGCAGGCGCTCGAAATCGCCGACGCACTCGTGCGCTCGGGCTCGATCGACATGATCGTGATCGACTCGGTCGCGGCGCTCGTGCCGAAGGCCGAAATCGAAGGCGAAATGGGCGACTCGCTGCCGGGTCTGCAAGCGCGTCTGATGTCGCAGGCGCTGCGCAAGCTCACCGGCACGATCAAGAAGACGAACTGCATGGTGATCTTCATCAACCAGATTCGCATGAAGATCGGCGTGATGTTCGGCAACCCGGAAACCACCACGGGTGGCAACGCGCTCAAGTTCTACGCATCGGTGCGTCTGGACATTCGCCGTATCGGCTCGATCAAGAAGAACGACGAAGTCATCGGCAGCGAAACGCGCGTGAAGGTCGTGAAGAACAAGGTTGCGCCGCCGTTCCGCGAAGCCGTGTTCGACATTCTTTACGGCGAAGGCATTTCGCGTCAGGGCGAAGTCATCGACCTCGGCGTGCAGGCCAAGATCGTCGACAAGGCGGGTGCGTGGTACAGCTATAACGGCGAGCGCATTGGCCAGGGCAAGGACAACGCACGCGAATTCCTGCGTGAGAATCCGGACATCGCCCGTGAGATCGAAAACCGTATTCGCGAATCGCTCGGCGTGAGTGCGATGCCCGACGGCGTCAAAGACTCCGGCGAAGTCGAGATCGCTGACGAAGAGTAAGTTCTCCAGGCTCTCGTAGACAAGGCAAGCTGATGCGCAAGGGCGGGTCTGCTTCGGCGCCGCCGTCCCCGGCGGCGTCTTCGACGTCCTCCACGTCCTCGCAGTCTGGCGAGCAGGCGAACTTGCGTGCCGAATCACGAATTTCGCCTTCGTCGGCATCGTCGCCGATGTCTACGATGTCTACGATGTCGCGAACGGCCGGTTCAAGCCGCGACGCCCATGCGGGCGATCGCGGCTTTGCGCATTCTGGCGCGGCCGACTCTTCGCCCGCCGATCTCAGCGACGATGGCGGCGCAGTCTTCGAAGTGCCGTTCGAAGCCTTCTTTGGCGCGGGCGACGAAGCCTCGTCGAGCCCGCCATTCGATTCTTCCTCGCAGACATCGCTGAAAAAGCGGCTGTATGCACCGACCGCCGAGCCGGACGAGGCTGCCGAACCCCAAGGCGACCGCTACGAGCGCAGCACCGTCACGCGCGCTGCCCGGCAAAGCGCGCGCGAAAAATCATCGGCAGCCAGACAGCGCCCCGAGCGCTCGCTCAAAGGTCGCGCGCTTGGCTATCTCTCGCGCCGCGAATACAGCCGCGCGGAACTTTCGCGCAAGCTCATGCCGTACACCGAAGACGCCGACGGACTCGAAGTGCTGCTCGATTCGCTCGAACGCGAAGGCTGGCTCTCCGACGCCCGCTTTGCCGAAAGCGTCGTGCACCGTCGCGCCGCGCGCGTGGGGGCAGGGCGTATCGTGAGCGAACTCAAGCGCCACGCCGTGGGTGAGACGCTCATCGAAGAGGTCAGCACGCAACTGCGCGAGACCGAACTCGTGCGCGCCCGCGCCGTCTGGCAAAAGAAGTACGGCCAGTTGCCCGAAACGCCCGCCGAGCGCGCGCGCCAGGCGCGCTTTCTCGCGGCGCGCGGATTCTCGATGTCGATCATCGGCAAGATCCTCAAGGGGATTGAGGACGACTGGTCCGATAATTGAGTCAACCGTCTCGAAAAGCCGTGCGCGCTTGACCATGAGCAGCCTGTGTGTTCCCGGCTGTCTCAAATACCCGGTATGTTAAAATCACGGGGTTTTCCAATCCGGTCTTACCTTTAGCATGCCGCTTCCTCCGCCCGTGCCCCGCCAGTTGCGCCACCAGCGCGCCATCCGGGCGGTTGCGTATGAGCGCGAAGACGGCCTGTGGGACATCGACGCGTGCCTGACCGACCACAAGCCACGCGACGTGCCGCTCGCCGCCGGTGTCCGGCCCAATGGTCTGCCGATCCATGAACTCTGGCTGCGCATTACGATCGATCGCAAGCTCAACGTCGTCGACGCAGAAGCGTCGTCCGACTGGGTGCCTTATGACGGTCAGTGCCAGAACGCTCATCCTGCCTATCGGGCCCTTATCGGGCTCAATCTCCTCCAGAACTTCCGCCGCGAAGCGGGCCGGCTCCTCGCCGGCACGGTCGGCTGCACGCATCTCACAGAAATGTTGGGCGTATTGCCGACCACTGCAATCCAGGCGTTCGTCGGAGAGGTGTGGGATACATCGAATGGCTCGCCGGGCGAAGAGCCCGGACCGGAACACGGCAAGACCGCCGGAGGCAATGAGGCCGCCGGTGAAAAGCCGCCCTTCCAGCTTGGCCGCTGCCATGCGCTGCGGTTCGACGGGGAGGCGGTGAAGCAGTTTTATCCGCGCTGGTATGGCCATGTGCCGCGTTCAATAGAGCGCGGTGCTGAAGTCGCCAGCGTGCGCGAGGGCAGGAACCCGGGCCAAGAGGGCAGGGCCGACGCCACCGCGCATGAATAAGAACAGCGGAATCGAAGTTCACTCCAACTCTCAGACTGAAGGAATCACGCATGAAGATTCACGAGTACCAGGGTAAGGAAATCCTGCGGAAATTCGGAGTCGCCGTCCCGCGCGGCATCCCGGTGTTTTCGGTGGATGACGCGGTCAAGGCCGCTGAAGAGCTCGGCGGCCCGGTTTGGGTTGTCAAGGCGCAGATCCACGCGGGTGGCCGCGGTAAGGGCGGCGGCGTGAAGGTTGCCAAGACGCTGGAGCAGGTCCGCGAATACGCGAACCAGATCCTCGGCATGCAGCTCGTCACGCACCAGACCGGTCCGGAAGGCCAGAAGGTCAACCGTCTGCTGATCGAAGAAGGCGCTGACATCAAGCAAGAGCTGTATGTCAGCCTCGTCGTTGATCGCGTGTCGCAAAAGATCGTTCTGATGGGTTCGAGCGAAGGCGGCATGGACATCGAAGAAGTGGCCGAAAAGCACCCGGAACTGATCCACAAGGTCATCGTTGAGCCGTCGACGGGTCTGCTCGACGCCCAGGCCGACGACCTCGCCGCGAAGATCGGCGTGCCCGCTGCTTCGATTCCGCAAGCCCGCACGATCCTGCAAGGCCTGTACAAGGCATTCTGGGAAACGGACGCATCGCTGGCTGAAATCAACCCGCTGAACGTCTCCGGCGACGGCAAGGTGATCGCGCTCGACGCGAAGTTCAACTTCGACTCCAACGCGCTGGCCCGTCATCCGGAAATCGTCGCTTACCGCGACCTGGACGAAGAAGATCCGGCTGAAGTCGAAGCCTCGAAATTCGACCTCGCGTACATCTCGCTCGACGGCAACATCGGCTGTCTGGTGAACGGCGCAGGCCTCGCGATGGCCACGATGGACACCATCAAGCTGTTCGGCGGCGAGCCGGCGAACTTCCTGGACGTGGGCGGTGGCGCCACGACCGAGAAGGTCACCGAAGCGTTCAAGCTCATGCTCAAGAACCCGGGCCTGAAGGCGATCCTCGTGAACATCTTCGGCGGCATCATGCGCTGCGACGTGATCGCGGAAGGCGTGATCGCCGGTTCGAAGGCCGTGAACCTGAACGTGCCGCTCGTCGTGCGCATGAAGGGCACGAACGAGGACCTCGGCAAGAAGATGCTGGCCGAATCGGGCCTGCCGATCATCTCGGCAGACAGCATGGAAGAAGCTGCGCAGAAGGTTGTCGCGGCTGCCGAAGGCAAGTAATTTTCACCGGACACGAATGGCGTGGTGACGGCGCGAACACCGCAACGCAAGAAGCGGTCTGGCGCGACGCATGACGCCAAACGAACAGAGGACAATACATGTCGATTCTGATCAACAAAGACACCAAGGTCATCACGCAGGGCATTACCGGCAAGACCGGTCAGTTCCACACCCGCGCTTGCCGTGAGTACGCGAACGGCCGTGAAGCGTTCGTCGCTGGCGTGAACCCGAAGAAGGCCGGCGAAGACTTCGAAGGCATTCCTATTTACGCCAACGTGCGTGAAGCCAAGGACGCCACCGGCGCGACCGTTTCGGTCATCTACGTGCCGCCGGCAGGCGCTGCTGCCGCGATCTGGGAAGCCGTCGAGGCCGACCTCGATCTCGCGATCTGTATCACGGAAGGCATTCCCGTCCGCGACATGATCGAAGTCAAGGACCGTATGCGCCGCGAAGGCCGCAAGACGCTGCTCCTCGGCCCGAACTGCCCCGGCACGATCACGCCGGACGAGCTGAAGATCGGCATCATGCCGGGTCACATCCACCGCAAGGGCCGCATCGGCGTCGTGTCGCGTTCGGGCACGCTGACGTATGAAGCGGTTGCCCAGCTGACCGCGATCGGCCTCGGCCAGTCGTCGGCAGTCGGTATCGGCGGCGACCCGATCAACGGTCTGAAGCACATCGACGTCATGCAGATGTTCAACGACGATCCGGATACGGACGCCGTGATCATGATCGGCGAAATCGGCGGTCCGGACGAAGCCAATGCTGCTGAGTGGATCAAGGACAACATGAAGAAGCCGGTGGTTGGCTTCATCGCAGGCGTCACGGCGCCTCCGGGCAAGCGCATGGGCCACGCTGGCGCGCTGATCTCGGGTGGTGCGGATACGGCCGACGCGAAGCTGGAAATCATGGACGCGTGCGGCATCAAGGTCACGCGCAACCCGTCGGAAATGGCCCGCCTGCTGAAGTCGGTGCTGTAATTTCGAAAGATGCTGCCACTCGTGCATCACGCATGCGCGAGCGGTCAGCGTTTTTTGATATGCTTGCGGAATCCTTTCACGAGGTTTCCGAACAAAAAGCGAGGGAGCCAGTCATGGCCTCCTCGCTTTTTTATTTGGCTCGCCGCTTGAGCCACCGATCCTGAGTTTCCGCTGGGTTTCCGCTTCCATGCTCGAGTTTTTCGCGTCGCTCCACTGGGGCGCTGTCATCCAGATCATCGTCATCGACATCCTGCTCGGCGGCGACAATGCCGTGGTGATCGCGCTCGCCTGCCGCGACCTGCCTGCGCAGCAGCGCCTGCGCGGCATCCTGTGGGGCACCGCCGGCGCGATCGCGCTGCGCGTGGTGCTGATCGCCTTCGCCGTGGTGCTGCTCAACGTGCCGTTCCTGAAGTTCGCGGGCGGCCTGCTGCTGCTGTGGATCGGCGTGCGGCTGCTCGCGCCTTCGCATCTCGAACACGCCAATGTGAAGCCCGCCGACAAGCTGATCGGTGCGATCAAGACGATCATCGTGGCCGACGCGGTGATGAGCCTCGACAACGTGGTGGCGATTGCCGGTGCGGCCGAAGCCGCCGATCCGCGCCATCGCATCGCGCTTGTGATCTTCGGGCTGATGGTCAGCATTCCGCTCATCGTGTGGGGCAGCCAGCTCGTGCTGAAGCTGCTCGACCGCTATCCGGTGATCGTGACGCTCGGCGCGGCGTTGCTGGGCTGGATCGCGGGCGGCCTCATCATCAACGATCCCGCGGGCGACCGCTGGCCGCTGCTCGACACGCCCGTGGCCGAGTACGGCATGTGCGTGGTGGGGGCGGTGTTCGTCGTCGCGCTGGGGTCCTGGCTCAGGCGCCGCAACGCGCGGCGCAGCGCGGCGCAGGGGCCGCAATCCCACTGAGCATCGGGCGCCGGGCGGCATGCGCTGCCGTTGTGCCTAAGCCATTTGGCCGACTGTAGCGCGCGCACCGCCGCCGATACGATCAAGACGCCTGTTCACGCGTGTGAGCGGGCGTTTCTTGTTTCAGGAGCCCTGAAGATGATCGTATCTGTACTCGACCTGAGCCCGCCGGCGTGCGTCGGCTCGCATGCTTCACGTTCGGGCCTGGCCCGGCTATCGCGCTTCGCGAACCTCGCCTGCCGGTGGGCGGCGCGCGGCTTCACGCTGATCGAACTGATGATCGTGCTCGCGATCGTCGGCGTGATCGCCGCCTACGCGATTCCCGCGTACCAGGACTACCTTGCCCGCAGCCGGGTAGGCGAGGGCCTCTCGCTCGCAGCAGCGGCGCGCCTTGCCGTGGCGGAGAACGCTGCGAGCGGCAATGCGTTCGGCGCCGGCTACACGGCGCCGCCGGCCACGCGCAACGTGGAGTCGATGCACATCGACGACGCGACTGGCCAGATCACCGTTGCCTTCACTTCGCGCGTGGCGCCCGAGGGCAGCAACACGATCGTGCTCGTGCCGTCGGTGCCCGACAATGCCGATGCGCCCACCGCGCGCGTCGCGCTCGCGCAGGGCGGCGTGCAGGGCGGCACGCTCACGTGGGAGTGCTTCGCAGCCGGCAAGACGGCTTCGTCGCTCGGTGCGCCGGGCTCGGGCCCAGCGCCCGTGGACGCAGCAACGCTCGCCGGCAATCTCGCGCCGCCGGAGTGCCGCGCGTAACGAGGGCCAACGCGGGCCAACGCGGCCAACGCCGCAAATGCGGCCGCTGCGGGCGCAACGGTGAACCCGTTCGCGCCCGCTCGACCGGCGGGCACGCCGCTGGCGCGAGCGCCTGTTCGCACCGCCGCGCAGTGCGTGCGGGCACGGTCCGAACGGACGTTCCCGCACAGCGGCGGAAAAGTTTTGTATAGTGCGCCGGTTGCCGTCGCCCCCGCCTAACACATGCCTTCCAATTTTGCGCGTTACCTTACGTTCGTCCTGCTGGCTCTTGCGCTGACGTTGCCTTATGCCGTCGCCAACCACACCTATCCGATTCCCACGTTCTACGCGGAATTCGTTGCGCTGACGCTCTATCTGCTGGTGGGCGCCTCGACGCTGATGCTCGTGCGTCCGGCGCGTACGGGCGAGGGCTTCGCCTCGCCCACGGTCGCGCTGGTGCCGCTGCTGTTCGGCCTCTTGCTGGTCGTGCAGACGTTTGCGCTGCCGCTCGCCGAGCCCTCGATGAACTGGCTCGGCGCGGGCTACCTGCTCGCCGCTTTCGTGGCCACGCATGCGGGGTACACCATTTCACGCGCGCGTCTCATGCAGGCCGCGCTCGTATGGGGGGCGTTTGCGTTGCAGGTCGGCGGCCTCTTCGCCGTGTTCTGCCAGCTGATCCAGTTGTTTCACCTGGAAACGAAAGTCACGCCGTTCGTGGTCGCGTACAACATTACCGTCGACCGGCGGCCCTTCGGCAATATGGCGCAGGCCAATCACCTCGCCTCCTATATCGCGTTCGCCATGGCCGGCGCGATGTATCTCGTGCAAACGCGCCGCCTGAATCCCGTGCTGTGGGCTGTGCTCACCGCGGTCTATTCGGGTGGCCTCGCGCTCACGGTGTCGCGTGGCCCGTGGTTGCAGATGGGCGTGATCTTCGTTGCGGGTCTGTGGATCGCGCTCACCGGTTGCCGCACCGAGGCGGGTGACGGGCGCGGCTCGAACGCTCAAGGCCTGGCCTCGGCGGCGGCCACGGATCGCAAGTCGGGCGGCCTGCGCGCCTGGATCATTCCCGTGGCACTCGTGGCGATCTTTTTCGCCATGAACGCGTACGTGCGCTGGGCCAACGTCCACTACAACCTGGACCTCGCGCAGTCGGCCGCCGACCGCATGAAGGACGCCAGCCAGATCGCGCCTCGCCTCGCGCTATGGCGTTATGGCTGGACCATGTTCAAGTCGCATCCGGTGCTCGGGGTGGGCTGGGGCGATTTTCCGATCCATCAGTTCGAACTCGTGCGCACGCTGGGCGGCGTCGAGATCGCCAACAACGCGCACGACATCTTCCTCGACCTGCTTGCCAAGACCGGCCTCGCTGGCATCGTGATCGTCGTGCTCGGGCTCGTCGCGTGGTTCGTGCGCGCGCTGCGCGCGCCGCACACCGCCGAGCGCGTGTTCGGCTTCATGCTGATCGGCGTGCTCGTCATGCATGCGCTCGTCGAATATCCGCAGCAGTACATGTTCTTCCTGCTGCCCGCGATGTTCGTGTTCGGTCTGCTCGAAACGAAGCCACTGCGCGCCGTAGGCTCGCGCGTGTCGCTCGGCGTGTATGCGGTTGTGGCGTTCGGCGGCATTGCGGCGCTGTACCCGGTGCTGCGCGACTACAACCGCGCCGAGGTGCTGTACTACGGCCAGCATCCTGCGCGCGACTACGCCGACGATCCTTCGCGCCTGTTCGGCGCGTGGGGCGACTACGGCATGGCCACGCTCCTGCCGATGAACGCCGCGAGCCTGTCCAGCAAGCTCTATGCGCACCAGCGCGCCATTGCGCTCTTGCCGGGCGAAACGGTGCTGCGCCGCTATGCGGTCTTGCAGGCGCTGAACGGCGACACGGCGGGCGCGCTCGACACGATGGAGCGCCTGCGCATCTTCGCGACGGAGTTGCATGACTGGCCGACCCAGCTCGCCTCGGTCTATGGCCTGCTCGAAGGGCAGGACACGCTTGCGGATTTCAAGGCGCAACTGGTGAAGAAGTACGGCATGCCGGCGAAGTCGATCGAACAGGACGACGAGGACGATTCGGACGATTGAGTCTCAAACGGGGCTAAGGCAAGCCCCGGGCGCCGCGCATCCGGCAATCAAAGCTCGGAGTACTTCGCGGCGCTTCCTTTTGCCTTCTCCACGGGGTAGCGCGTTTCGTTCAGCTTGAGCTTTTCCGCGGCCGCATCGACGAGGTCGAATCCGGCGGTGTGCGCGACCAGCATGAGGTAGATGAACACGTCCGCGCACTCGTGCCTGAGATTGCGGATTTGCTCGGGATCGTGGAGCAGGGCGTCGATCTCGCCATCGGTTTTCCACTGAACCGTCTCCAGCAACTCGCCGGCTTCGATGCTGGTAGAGGCGATCAGGTTGCGCAGCGTGTGAAATTGCTTCCAGTCGCGGGCATCGCGGAAGTCCAGCACCTGCTTGAGCAGTTCGTCGATGGTCATGGCCTTATCCTTGTCCTGATCGTGGTTCGGTGAAGCGCTGGGGCGGCAGTGCCCATGCATTGCCTGAGTTCTGTCTCAGCCCTGCGCCACCCAATCCCCCGACTTCCCGCCGTGCTTCTCCAGCACCTTCACATCGGTGATCGTCATGCCGCGGTCCACCGCCTTGCACATGTCGTAGACCGTCAAGAGCCCCACCTGCACGGCCGTCAGCGCTTCCATCTCCACGCCCGTGCGGCCGAGCGTTTCCACCTGCGCCGTGCAATGCACGCCCGGCAGCGCTTCGTCGAGCGTGAAGTCGACCTTCACGCGCGTGATCGCGAGCGGGTGGCACAGCGGAATCAGATCCGACGTGCGCTTCGCGCCCTGGATCGCGGCGATGCGCGCGACGCCGATCACGTCGCCTTTTTTCGCGTGACCGTCGCGAATCAGCGCGAAGGTCTCCGGCAGCATGCGGATCGTGCCGCGCGCGAGTGCGATGCGCTTCGTCTCGGCCTTGCCGCCGACATCGACCATGTGGGCGTCGCCGGCTGCGTCAAAATGCGTGAGTTCGGGCATGGTGGGCTCTTTCGTGAAGGGTGCCTATCTTAACAGCGCGCCACGCGGCGGCCGCTGCGCCGGCGGCGCATCCACCGGGTCGCCATGCGGGTCGCCATCAGGCCGCAGGGCTTGTCAGGCGGGCTACAATCGACCGGTCAGCGCAGGCGGCGCGCAACGTGCTCGCGCCGTCGCGCCAGCGTCCTGCATTCCCGATCCTGTCATCAATGCGTCTGAAACGGCTGCTTGCTGCATGGTTGTGCGCCTCGCTCGCGGTCCCGCCGCAAGCGTACGCGCAGGCGTCGAGCCCGAGTGCGCGCAGCGCGGCGGGGGCCCAGGACGTCGTGCTGAACCTCGGCGCGACGCCGGGCCAGACGCCTTCGGCACCACCGGCACCATCGTCACCTTCAACGCCCCCAGCACCGCTCACGCGCGGCGCCAACCCGTCGAGCCTCGCATCCGACGCGCCCGCGCTCGTCAGCGGCCCGTTGGATGACGCGGCGGACCCCGTCATCCCCGCTTCGATCGCGCAGGGCGTGTTCGGCACCTACGGCGGCGCGCAGAGCCGCTTTTCCGGCCAGGGCGGGCAGTCCGGCGCGCTGGCACCGGGCGGCAACGCCAGTGTGCGCGCCCCCGCCTGGGTGCCGCAACTGCCCGATCTCGGCGACGGCTCGGGCGGCGCGCTCACGCCGCAGGCGGAGCGCCGCCTGGGCGAGCGCGTGATGCGCGAGATCCGGCGCGATCCGGACTATATCGGCGACTGGCTCGTTCTCGATTACCTCAACACGGTCGCCGCGCGCCTCGCAGCGGCGGCAAGCGCGCAGTACATCGGCGGCTATCGTCCCGACTTCGATATCTTCGCGATCCGCGACGGCCAGATCAACGCGTTCTCGCTGCCGGGTGGCTTCATCGGCGTGAACTCGGGTCTCATCGTCGCCACCCAAACGGAGTCCGAACTCGCCTCCGTGCTCGGGCACGAGATGGGCCACGTCTTGCAGCGGCACATCGCGCGCATGCTTTCGCAAAGCGAGCGCACGGGTCTCGCCGCGCTGGCGGGCGTGCTGTTCGGCATTCTCGCGGGTGTGCTCGCGCATAGCGGCGACCTGGGCAGCGCGATTGCGCTCGGCAGTCAGGCCTATGCCGTGGACAGCCAGCTGCGTTTTTCGCGCGCCGCCGAGCACGAGGCCGACCGCGTGGGCTTCAAGCTGCTCGCGGGCGCGGGCTACGACCCGTGGGGCATGGTGGCGTTCTTCGAGCGTCTGGAGCGCGCCTCGATGGGCGACGCGGGCGTGCCGGCCTATGCGCGCACCCACCCGCTCACGGGCGAGCGCATCGCCGACATGCAGGACCGCGCGCGCCGCGCCGCCTACCGGCAGCCGCGCCAGGCGACCGAATACGGCTTCGTGCGCGCGCGGGTGCGCGTGCTCCAGAACCGCACGAGGAGCGACTATATCGAGGAGATCACGCGCCTGCGCTCGGAACTGGAGGATCGCACAGCGCTGAACGTCGCGGCGAACTGGTACGGCATTGCCTACGCGCAGACGCTGCTCGAGCGCTACGACGACGCGACGGCGTCGCTCGCGAATGCGCGCGCGGCGTTCGTGCGCTTCGAGGCGGCGGAAGGCGGGAGCGGGGGGGGCAAAGCGCGCAGTTCGCCGAGCCTCGACGTGCTCACGGCGGACATCGCGCGCCGCTCGGGCCGCACCGACGAAGCCGTGCGGCTCGCGCAGGCGGCGCACAAGGCATGGCCCGCATCGCACGCGGCCGTCGACACGCTCTTGCAGGCGTTGCTCGCGGCGCGGCGCTACGCCGAGGCGCAGGCGCTCGCGCGCGGCGAGACCGAGGCCGAGCCGAAGGAAGCCTCATGGTGGCTGTATCTGGCGCAGGCGAGCGTCGGCATGGGCGACGCGCTCACGCAGCATCGCGCGATGGCGGAGAAGCTCGCGCTCGACGGCGCGTGGCCTTCGGCCATCCGGCAGCTCAAGGAGGCGCGCGACATGAAATCGGTCAGCTACTACGATCTTTCGACGATCGAAGCGCGCCTGCATGACTTCGAGGCGCGCTACAAGCAGGAGCGCGAGGACGAGAAGGACGAAGGGCGCGGTTGAGTGAGAAGCGCGCCCCCTGGCTCAGTGCTCGTGCGCGTCGCCTTGTGCTTCGCGCTCGGCGCGCGCCGGGCTTTGCACGAAGGCGAAACTCGCGGGCACGTCGGCGCGTTTGACCGCTTGCAGCGGCAACGCGCGATCGGCGCGCCAGTGGAAGGTGCCGCTGCGGGCGTCGTCGGCGAGTGTGGCGTGATCGCTGAAAAGGTCGAGATCGTGATCGTGCAGCAGGGCCGCGCGCGGCGGCGTGCCCGCATCGGCGAAGATCACGCTGCCCGCTTCGTCGAGCCAGGCGGCCGCGGGTTCGAACGGCTGGCCGGCCTGGTCGGTGAGCGTCAGCGCACCGCTCGCATCGCTTGCGAGACGCACGATCCACGGTGTGTATTCGAGTTCGACATACACGCGCTGCGGGCCGTTCTGGAAATACCACTGGCCGTTTGCGTCGCGTTCGTAGTTGCGGTTGATGAAGCCGAGCAGCGCGTCGTGGCGGATCGCCGTGCCGGGCGTATTCCCGGCCTGCGCGGCCTCGTCGCGCATGCGCCAGTTGCCGCGTGCGTCGAGCATGAGCCAGCCCGTGCAATGCGGGACGTTGGGCCAGCGCGCGAGCGCTTGTTTGACGATGTCATCCATGGGAAACGAAAGGCGAGAAATAAGCGAACACGCGTTGCGAGAGCCAGTCGCTGCGGCCGGGGAACGGTCCCGTCATGAAGCCGACGTGGCCGCCATGCTCGGGCTGGTCGAGCTCCACTGCGGCGCCCACTTCGTGGCGCGCGGGCAGCGCGTGGCCGGGCAGGAACGGATCGTTGCGCGCGTTCAGAACGAGTGTGGGCACGACGATTTCGCCGAGCATCGGCAGGATCGTCGCCTGAGTGTAGTAGTCGTGGGTGTTGCGAAAGCCGTGCAGCGGCGCGGTCACGACGTTGTCGAATTCGTACATCGTGCGGCTCGCGAGCACCGCGTCGGCATCGAAGAGGCCCGGGTACTGCGCGAGCTTCTCCAGCGCCTTGACCTTGAGCGTCTTCAGGAAGCTGCGCGTATAGACCATGCCGAAGCCGTGAGTGAGCATCTCGCTGCCCGCATGCACGTCGAGCGGCGCCGATATCGCGGCCGCGGCGGCGACGACCGAGGCGTCCTCGCGGCGCTGCGCGAGCCAGTGCAGCAGCACGTTGCCGCCGAGCGACACGCCCGCGACGACGATCGGTCCCGCATGACGCGCGGCAAGGCGCCTGAGCACCCAGTCGACTTCAGCGGAATCGGCGAGATGGTAGAAGCGCGGCAGCAGGTTCAGCGGGCCGCTGCAACTGCGAAAGTGCGGGATCGCGGCGTGCCAGCCGCGCGCGTGCGCCGCGGCTGCGAGCGAGCGTGCATAGTGCGAGCCCGAGCCGCCTTCCAGGCCGTGGAACAGCACGAAGAGCGGCGCGTTGGGGCGGGGGTTCTTGCCGTCCACCCAGTCCACTTCGATGAAATCGCCGTCGGGCGTGTCCCAGCGCTCGCGCCGGTAGGCGGGCAGCGGCAGGCGCGCGAAGAGCGCCGGCACGATGGTCTGGACATGCGCGCCGGGCAGCCAGAACGGTGCGCGATAGTTCGTCTCCAGTGCGGCGGCCTGGGCTCGCAGCGCTGCCGCGACGCGGTCGGTCTCGTTGGGCCTGGTGGTGTCGTCGGTGGTGCTCATGACTGTTCCCGGCCGCCTCGTTTTCAGTGCAGCGCGCCCTGGCCGTGGCGCAGCTTGGCGGAGAACTGGGTGGCCGCATCGTCGGGCATGCGGCTCGCGTGAATGTGCGCGATGCGCCACTCGCCGCGCTCGTGAACCATCACATAGGTCGTAAACACCATGGCGGGAATCGCGGCCGGATCGACCGGGCGGTGCGCCTCCACGATCGCGTAGACCACGGTGCCGAGGCTGTCGTACACGCGAATGTCGAGCGGCTCGATCGACACCGGCGCCGCTTCGAGCTGCGCGGCGAGACCCGCGCGGATATTCGACAGGCCGTGCAGATGCGCGCCTTCGGCCGTGATGCAGCTCACGAACTCTTCATCGATCCACAGACCCATCAAGCTGTCGATGTTGGCTTCCGCGACGGCCTGATAGTACGCGTTGAGGGTGTCCGCGGCGGCTTCGAAGATGTGGGCAAAACGTGGCATGGCTCGTTGGTCTTGTGCGCTCAGCGTTGCATTCGGCATGCAGATGGGCGCGGGTTGGCGCGGATTCGCGCGGGTTCGCGATTCTTCTGCGTCGTCGGTGGCGGCGCGTCGCGCGTTGCCGGGCGTGCGCGCTGCGTTCTGGCGAGCCGCGGCCGCCGCGAGCATGCCGCCTTCGCGAGACGGGCCTGTGACGTGCCCCGATGCCGCGTTTCGAGCCCGCGCCTCGCGTATCCCCATTGGGCGCGCGCAACGGGCATGGCGTCCGTTACGTGCCGCACATCCGTGGCGCTTGCGCGGCTTTTCGCGTGGCGCGTGCGGGATACGTCGCTTAGCGCTGCCCTAGCAGCATGCCGCGCAAATCGCCGAAAACCTGCTCCGGGCTCAGTTCGCGCAGGCAGTTCAGATGCCCGAGCGGACACTCGCGCGCAAAGCAGGGACTACATTCGAGATGAAGCCATTGTACCTTTGCAAGCTCGGACAAGGGCGGCGTGTGGCGCGGATCCGTCGATCCGTACAGCGCGACGAGCGGGCGGCGCAGCGCGGCGGCCACGTGCATCAAGCCCGAATCGTTCGTCACCACGGCGCTCGCGCGCGAGATCAGCGCGCACGCTTCGCCGAGCGCGGTCTGTCCGCACAGGTTGCGCACGTTCGGCGCGCGATCGGCGATGGCCTGGGCGAGCGGGGCGTCCTTCGGCGAGCCGAGCGCGACGATCTGCGTGTACGGGAACGACTGGCCCACCATCTTCGCGAGCGCCGCGAAATGCTCGGGCGGCCAGCGCTTGGCGGGGCCGTACTCGGCGCCGGGGCAGAACACCAGCAGCGGCACGCGCGTATCGAGATTGAAGCGCGCCGACACGCGCGAGGCCTCGTTCGGGTCCGATTCGAGACGCGGCATCGGCAGGTCCTCGGGCACGGTCGCGCCGGGCGCGTAGGCAAGCGCGGCGTAGTGCCTGACCATGGGCGGACGCTCGTCCTTCGGCGGATTCGCGTGGCGCACGTTCAAGAGGCCGTAGCGGTTCTCGCCCGTGTAGCCGATGCGCAGGCCGATGTTGGCGAGCCACGGGATCAGCGCGGACTTGAGCGAATTGGGCAGCACATAGGCGGCGTCGTAGCGTTCGGCGCGCAAGTCGCCGGCCAGTTGCCAGCGGCGCAGCAGTTGCAGCTTGCCGTGGCCGAGGTCGGTGGCGTAGACGTCGCGAATCTCGGGCATGCGCTCGAGCACGGGCGCAACCCAGGTCGGCGCGAGCGCATCGATCTGAATGCGTGGGTGCAGTTTCACGAGCCGCGAAAAAAGCGGCTGCGCCATCAGTGCGTCACCGATCCAGTTCGGTGCGATTACCAGCGCGCGGCGCATCGGGAGTCAGGGTCCGGAGAGGGTAAAGGTTGCGCGCGCCGCCTGGCCGTTCGGGCGGGTGGGGCGGCGTGCGAAACACGGTTGAATCAACGAAGCGGCGAGCGCGCCGTCCTGCCGGCGTGCCGGCGGGCGAGACGCGCCGGGCGCGGCGCTTCGTGGCGATGTGCGTCCTGTGTGCGTAAAGCCCGCAGCGCGGCGCCTTGTACGTGGCGACGCGTGACGGGCGATGGGGCACGGACAATGCCGGATGAACGAGGCGTTCCCACCCGGCGGCCATGCCATCACAAACGAGAAAGCGCGAACGGAAAAAGTGCGAATGCGGCCGTGTGCAACCCGGTGCGGCCGCGCTTCGCGTCAGTGACCGTGGACGACCTCGCCCGCGCGCAGCTTGTAACGCGTGCTGCAATACGGGCACTTCGCTTCGCCGTGCGTCACGTCGAGGAACACGCGCGGATGGTTGCTCCAGCGCGGCATCGACGGATTCGGACAGTAAGCGGGCAGATCCTTGGCCGACAGTTCGACCAGCGGCATTTCCTTGATTTCGCTCATGAGGACTTTCTCTGTGTAGCTGTGGGGGCCGGGCGAAGCGCGCCCGGACCTTTCTTTCTTAGACCTTAGCGAGCCAGTGCGCGTACTTCTCGCTCTTGCCCGAGACCACGTCGAAGAACGCCGATTGCAGCTTCTCCGTGATCGGGCCGCGCGAGCCGCTGCCAATGGTGCGGTTGTCGAGCTCGCGGATCGGCGTGACTTCGGCGGCGGTGCCGGTGAAGAACGCTTCGTCGCAGGTGTACACCTCGTCACGCGTGATGCGCTTTTCGATCACGGGAATGCCCATGTCGCGCGCAAGCGTGATGACCGTGTCGCGCGTGATGCCGTCGAGGCACGACGCGAGGTCCGGCGTGTACAGCTTGCCGTTGTTCACGAGGAAGAAGTTCTCGCCCGAGCCTTCCGAGACATAGCCGTCCACGTCGAGCAGCAGCGCTTCGTCGTAGCCGTCGGCGGTGGCTTCCTGGTTGGCGAGGATCGAGTTCACGTACCAGCCCGAGGCCTTCGCGCGCACCATCGACACGTTGACGTGATGGCGCGTAAACGACGACGTCTTCACGCGGATGCCCTTGGCGAGGCCGTCTTCGCCGAGATAGGCGCCCCACGGCCACGCGGCGATGGCCACGTGAATGGTGTTGCCCTTGGCCGACACGCCGAGCTTTTCCGAGCCGACCCAGATGATCGGGCGGATATAGCACGACTCCAGCTTGTTCTCGCGCACGACTTCGAGCTGTGCGTCGGCAAGCGTTTTGGCGTCGAACGGCACGTCCATCTGGAAGATCTTGGCCGAGTTGAGCAGGCGCTTGGTGTGCTCGGCGAGGCGGAAGATGGCGGTGCTGCCGTCGGCGGTCTTGTAGGCGCGTACGCCTTCGAAAACACCCATGCCGTAGTGCAGCGTGTGGGTCAGCACATGAATGTTGGCGTCGCGCCAATCAATCAGTTTGCCGTCCATCCAGATCTTGCCGTCGCGGTCGGCCATTGACATACGATTCTCCAGACAAGTGCGGTAAGTATCGGGCCGTGAAGCGGGCCATGAAGCTGGGTTTCGCCAAACGCAGCGTGGCTGGCATTTGGCAAAGACAAACATTTTAGCGTCATTTGACGCTCCCCAGCGCGCTCACGGGCGCGTGCGGCGGGGTTTTCGGGCGATTTTAGGGTCGTTTCGCCGCATTCGCGGCCTCGTGGCGCAAGCCATGTGGCGCGCCAAAAACATGCTGCGACGCAGCAAATCCCGCGAACGCCCGCCGGGCGTGGAGCGTTCTCCCAAATACGGGAGATTCGCCAGGACACGTCTCAGATCGTTCTGGCTATCAGCTAAAATACCGATCTCGCAATTCGATGCCGGCTCGTGCCAGCGACGAGCAGCGACCCGGAGCCGTGACCGGAAGACTGTCAGACCGGATCCCGCGCCGTGCTGCTGAGCACGACTTGCCGCCCGCCATAGAGACTGGCCAGCGGCCAGGCGCATCGCCTTGCCACCGCCTTCCCACCATCAAGATGACATGCCCATGAACAAGGTTCTGCGTCTTTCCGATCTGATCTCCGAAGGCAAATTGAAGGGCAAGCGCGTATTCATCCGCGCCGACCTGAACGTGCCGCAGGACGACAACGGCAACATCACCGAAGACACCCGCGTGCGCGCCTCCGTGCCGGCCATCAAGGCCGCACTCGACGCCGGTGCGGCCGTCATGGTCACCTCCCACCTGGGCCGCCCGACCGAAGGCGAGTTCAAGCCCGAAGACTCGCTCGCGCCGGTCGCGAAGCGTCTGGCCGAACTGCTCGGCCGCGACGTGCCGCTGGTCGCGAACTGGGTTGAGAACGGCGTGAACGTCGAGCCGGGCAACGTGGTGCTGCTCGAAAACTGCCGCGTCAACAAGGGCGAGAAGAAGAATTCGGACGAGCTCGCGCAAAAGATGGCGAAGCTCTGCGATATCTACGTGAACGACGCGTTCGGCACCGCGCACCGCGCCGAAGCCACGACCTACGGCATCGCGAAGTACGCGGGCATCGCCTGCGCGGGCCCGCTGCTGGCGGCCGAACTCGACGCGCTCGGCAAGGCGCTCGGCGCACCGAAGCGCCCGCTCGTCGCGATCGTCGCCGGCTCGAAGGTGTCGACCAAGCTCACCATCCTCAAGTCGCTGGCTGAGAAGGTCGACCAGCTGATCGTGGGCGGCGGCATTGCCAACACGTTCATGCTGGCCGCCGGCCTGAAGATCGGCAAGTCGCTTGCCGAGGTCGATCTCATTGACGATGCGAAGGCCATCATCGACGCGGCGCGCGCACGCGGCGCGTCGGTGCCGATCCCGACCGACGTCGTGACGGCCAAGGAATTCTCGCCGACGGCCAAGGCCGAGACGAAGAACGTGGCGGATGTCGCCGACGACGACATGATCCTCGACATTGGCCCCGTCACCGCCAACGCGCTCGCCGCGCAGCTCGCGCAGGCCGGCACGATCGTGTGGAACGGCCCGGTCGGCGTGTTCGAGTTCGACCAGTTCGGCAACGGCACGAAGACGCTCGCGGACGCCATCGCCAGTTCGGGCGCGTTCTCGATCGCAGGCGGCGGCGACACGCTCGCGGCCATCGCGAAGTACAACATCGCCGACAAGGTCAGCTATATCTCCACCGGCGGCGGCGCTTTCCTCGAGTTCCTCGAAGGCAAGAAGCTGCCGGCGGTCGAAGTGCTCGAAACCCGGGCGGCTGGCTAAGTGGCGCCGCGCGCCCCGGCCGCGAAGTTGGCGAAGGCCACCGCCATGAACAAACTTCCTCGTGCTGCTGCACAGAAGTCGCGCAGCACAACCGGGGCCGCAGGCAAACAGAAGGGGCGGGCGACGCCCCTTGCAGGCACGGCGCGGGCGGGCGCGACGCCCGCGGCCGTGGCCGCAGAGATTGCCCAGGAAGCGGCAACCCAGTCGACCGCTGAATCGACAGCCGCACAGAATCCAGTCGGGCGCACAGCCGCGCCCGAAGCGAATACAAGCAACGCCGCAGCGGCTCACGTGAGCCCTGCTGCGCCCTCCAAGAAAGCGACGCCGGGCACAACCGGTGCGCGTTCCGGCGCGTCCGCACCCGCGGCGCAACCGGCCAGCACTTCTCGCAACAACGGTTTTCCCAGCGATCCTTTCCAGACGAGGAGACTCATGCATCGCGCCACCAAGATTGTCGCCACCATCGGTCCGGCTTCCAGCACGCCGGACATCCTGCTGAAAATGATCCGCGCAGGACTGGACGTGGTGCGCCTCAACTTCTCTCACGGCACCGCCGACGATCACCGTCAGCGCGCTGAAATGGTGCGGGAGTGCGCCCGCCAGGCCGGCCGCGAAGTCGCGATCATGGCCGATCTGCAAGGCCCGAAGATTCGCGTCGGCAAATTCGAGAACGGCAAGACCACGCTCGAGCCGGGCCACCCCTTCATCCTCGACGCCGAGTGCGAACTCGGCAATGACGAGCGCGTCGGCCTCGACTACAAGGACCTGCCGCGCGACCTGAAGCCGGGCGACGTGCTGCTGCTCAACGACGGCCTGATCGTGCTCGACGTTTCGCGCGTGATCGGCAGCGAGATTCACACGGTCGTGCGCGTGGGCGGCGACCTGTCGAACAACAAGGGCATCAACCGCCAGGGCGGCGGCCTGACCGCGCCCGCGCTCACCGCGAAGGACATGGAGGACATCCGCACGGCGCTGTCGCTCGGCGTGGACTTCGTCGCCGTGTCGTTCCCGAAGAACGCCACCGACATGGAAATGGCGCGCCAGCTCGCCAACATCGCGGGCGCGCCCTACGGCATCAAGCCTAAGATGATCGCGAAGATCGAGCGCGCCGAAGCGATTCCGGCGCTGCAAGAGATTCTCGATTCGTCGGACGGCATCATGGTCGCGCGCGGCGACCTGGCCGTGGAAGTGGGCAACGCGGCCGTGCCGGCGCTGCAAAAGCGCATGATCCGCATGGCGCGCGACTCGAACAAGCTCGTCATCACGGCCACGCAGATGATGGAGTCGATGATCCACGCGCCGGTGCCCACCCGCGCCGAAGTCTCGGACGTCGCCAACGCCGTGCTCGACGGCACCGACGCGGTGATGCTCTCGGCCGAATCGGCAGCGGGCAAGTACCCGGTGGAAACCATCGAGGCGATGGCCGCGATCTGTCTGGAAGCCGAGAAGTCGGAGCACTCCGAACTCGACAAGGACTTCCTCGACCGCACCTTCACGCGCATCGACCAGTCGATCGCCATGGGCGCGCTCTTCACCGCTTACCACCTGGGCGCGAAGGCGATCGTCGCACTCACGGATTCGGGCTCGACCGCGCTCTGGATGTCGCGCCACTGGACCCACGTGCCGATCTTCGCGCTCACGCCGCGCGTGGGCAGCGAGCGCGCGATGTCGCTCTACCGCAATGTCACGCCGCTGCATCTCGACACGAGCAGCGACCGCGACACGGCGCTCCAGCAAGCCATCGAAGTGGTGGTGAGCAAGGGCTACGCGGCGCGCGGCGACATGGTCGTGCTGACCGTGGGCGAGCCGATGGGGCAGCCTGGCGGCACGAACACGCTGAAGATCGTGCGTGTGGGCGACGTTCTGTAATGATGTTGTAAGTGGTCGGCGATTTTTTTCGCTTTATTTTCGAGACTCCCGAAAATAAATGCCGCTGATGCGCACTGGTATCAAACTGGTATCGGACAGGCGTCAGATCGGTGCCACTTAGGTGTCTTTTCCCTGCAATTGCAGCCCGTACGCCGTAGAAGCGGCGGCCGGGCTGTCAATCCTTTTTGCATCTTTTCGCGGATTTGACGCTCCGACACGCCAATTTCATGCCAGTTACGTGCCTGGCGCAGGGAACGGACCCGCTTCGCGATAAAATCACGCCATTGAGCCCGCTGCGTGTCACGCGGGCGGCGGCTGCCAGGCCGCCCTCGACCGGCTGCGCAAGACAGTCGGCGGCAGAAGGAATTCGTTTCAAATCAAAGGAGTAGCAACAATGCCTCTCGTTTCAATGCGTCAACTGCTCGACCACGCGGCCGAGAACGGCTATGGCTTGCCGGCATTCAACGTGAACAACCTGGAACAGGTCCAGGCGATCATGGAAGCGGCGAGCCAGGTCGGCTCGCCGGTGATCATGCAGGCGTCGGCAGGCGCGCGTAAGTATGCGGGCGAGCCCTTCCTGCGCCACCTGATCGAAGCGGCAGTCGAGTCGTATCCGCATATTCCGGTCGTGATGCACCAGGACCACGGCCAGTCGCCGGCAGTCTGCATGGCCGCCATCCGCAGCGGCTTCACCAGCGTGATGATGGACGGTTCGCTCGAAGCCGACGGCAAGACGGTCGCATCGTACGAGTACAACGTCGATGTGTCGCGCAAGGTCGTCGAAATGGCGCACTCGATCGGCGTGACGGTCGAAGCGGAACTGGGCGTGCTCGGTTCGCTGGAAACGATGAAGGGCGACAAGGAAGACGGTCACGGCGCCGAAGGCACCATGACGCGCGAGCAGCTCCTGACGGACCCGGAGCAGGCCGCCGACTTCGTGAAGCTCACGCAGTGCGACGCGCTGGCCATCGCCATCGGCACCTCGCACGGCGCGTACAAGTTCTCCAAGAAGCCCACGGGCGACATTCTGTCGATCCAGCGCATCAAGGAAATCCACGCGCGCATTCCGAACACGCACCTCGTGATGCACGGTTCGTCGTCGGTGCCGCAGGAACTGCTGGCCGAGATCCGCGAATTCGGCGGCGACATGAAGGAAACGTACGGCGTGCCGGTCGAAGAGATCCAGGAAGGCATCCGTCACGGCGTGCGCAAGATCAATATCGACACCGACCTGCGTCTGGCCATTACGGGCGCGATCCGTCGCTATATGTACGAAAACCCGTCGAAGTTCGACCCGCGCGACTACCTGAAGCCGGCTCGCGAAGCCGCGAAGAAGGTGTGCGTGGACCGCTTCCTCGCGTTCGGCTGCGAAGGCCAGGCCGGCAAGATCAAGCCGGTTTCGCTCGACAAGATCGCCGAGAAGTACAAGTCGGGCGAACTCGCGCAGATCGTTCGCTAAAGCGGGCTTTCACGCCAGGCGCGCCAGGTGCACCGGCTTCGGCCGGTCCGGCCGCCTGAAGCCGTAAAAAACATCGCCGTTTCCGCCTGTTTTGGGGGAACGGCGTTGGGCTTTTTTGGGATTTTTGGTTTACCCTCGCAATACCTTCAGGATTCCGGTCTTGCGCCGCGGTTTCCCGCAGCGTTTTTGGGCCGAACCCGCTTCCGTTTCGATTGTTCTTTTAGCGAATCACGACGATGTCTACCCTCTACGAATCCACGCTCCGCTCGCTGCCGCTCCTCGGCCGCGGCAAGGTCCGCGACAACTATGCCGTGGGCACCGACAAGCTGCTGATCGTCACCACCGACCGTCTGTCGGCGTTCGACGTCATCATGGGCGAGCCGATTCCGCGCAAGGGCGAGGTGCTCAACCAGATGGCCGACTTCTGGTTCGAGAAGCTCAAGCACGTCGTGCCGAACCACCTCACGGGCGTCGCCCCGGAAACGGTCGTGGCCGCCGACGAAGTCGAACAGGTCAAGGGCCGCGCCGTGGTGGTGAAGCGCCTCGAGCCGATCCTCGTCGAAGCCGTGGTGCGCGGCTATCTGGCCGGCAGCGGCTGGAAGGACTATCAGGCAACGGGCGCCGTGTGCGGCGTCGAACTGCCGCCGGGCCTGCAAAACGCGCAGAAGCTGCCCGAGCCGATCTTCACGCCGGCTGCGAAGGCCGAAATGGGCCATCACGACGAGAACATCACGTACGACGAGATGGAGCGCCGCATCGGCACCGAGCTGTCGCGCACCATCAAAGAGATTTCGATCAAGCTGTACAAGGAAGCCGCCGACTACGCGGCCACGCGCGGCATCATCATCGCCGACACGAAGTTCGAGTTCGGTCTCGACAACCACGGCCAGCTGTATCTGATGGACGAGGCGCTCACTGCCGATTCGTCGCGCTTCTGGCCGGCCGACCAGTACCAGGTGGGCTCGAACCCGCCGTCGTTCGACAAGCAGTTCGTGCGCGACTGGCTCGAAACCCAGGACTGGAAGAAGGAGCCGCCGGCGCCGAAGCTGCCCGACGACGTGGTCGCGAAGACGTCGGCGAAGTATCAGGAGGCGCTTGAGCGTCTTACGGGTCAAAAGCTCGCCTAAGCGAGCGTGAAGAGGGAAGAAGGAAGCACAATGAGCGAAGTTCAGACGGCTCACCAGCATGCGGCGCCGCTCGTCGGCGTGTTGATGGGCTCCAGCTCCGACTGGGACACGATGAAGCACGCGGTCGCGATCCTCCAGGAGTTCGGCGTCGCGTACGAGGCCAAGGTCGTTTCGGCGCACCGCATGCCCGACGAGATGTTCGAGTACGCGGAAAAAGCGCGCGAGCGCGGCTTGCGCGCGATCATCGCGGGCGCGGGCGGCGCGGCGCATCTGCCGGGCATGCTGGCGGCCAAGACCACGGTGCCCGTGCTGGGCGTGCCGGCAGTCAGCAAATACCTGAAGGGCGTGGATTCGCTCCATTCGATCGTGCAGATGCCCAAGGGCGTGCCGGTCGCGACCTTCGCCATCGGCGAGGCGGGCGCGGCCAATGCGGCGCTCTTCGCCGTGTCGATCCTGAGCGTGACCGACACCGAATATGCGAACAAGCTCGCGGCGTTCCGCGTGCGCCAGAACGAAGCGGCGCACGCCATGGTGCTGCCTCCGCTCTGATTTGCCCTGATTGTCCCCCACGCGCCGCGCCTCGCCGCGGCCGACCACGAAGATGACTCCTGACAATTCACCGGTTTCACCGATCCTGCCCGGCGCCTGGCTGGGCATGGTGGGTGGCGGCCAGCTCGGCCGCATGTTCTGCTTTGCCGCACAGGCGATGGGCTACCGCGTCGCCGTGCTCGATCCCGACGCGACGAGCCCCGCGGGCACCGTGGCCGACCGCCATATCTGCGCCGCCTACGACGACGAGGCCGCGCTCACCGAACTCGCGCGCCTGTGTGCGGCCATCTCGACCGAGTTCGAGAACGTGCCCGCTGCAAGCCTCGACGCGCTCGCGAAATCGACCTTCGTGAGCCCGGCCGGGCGCTGCGTGGCGGTGGCGCAGGACCGCATCGCCGAGAAGCGCTTTATCGCGGCCGCCGGCGTGCCGGTCGCGCCGCACGTGGTGATCGAGTCGTCCGCGGCGCTTGCCGCCATCGACGACCAGGCGCTTGCGGCCGTGCTGCCCGGCATTCTCAAGACGGCGCGCATGGGCTACGACGGCAAGGGCCAGATTCGCGTGGGCAATGCCGAAGAAGTGCGCGAGGCGCATGCGTCGCTCGGCGGCGTGCCCTGCGTGCTGGAAAAGCGCCTGCCGCTCAAGTTCGAGGTGAGCGCGCTGATCGCGCGCGGCACGAGCGGTGCGGCCGTGGTCTATCCGCTCGCGCAAAATACGCACCGCAACGGCGTGCTTTCGCACACCATTGTGCCCGCGCCCGATGCGAGCCCGACGCTCGTGCAACAGGCCCAGCAGGCGGCGATCCAGATCGCGGCGAAGCTCGGTTATGTCGGCGTGCTGTGCGTGGAATTCTTCATCCTCGAAGACGGCACGCTCGTCGCCAATGAAATGGCGCCGCGTCCGCACAATTCGGGCCACTACACGACCGATGCGTGCGCCACGAGCCAGTTCGAGCAGCAAGTGCGCGCGATGACGGGCATGCCGCTCGGCGACACGCGCCAGCACTCGCCAGCCGTGATGCTCAACATCCTCGGCGACGTGTGGTTCCCCTGCGCCGTAGGGGAGGCCAAGCCGCAGAAGGGCGCCGCGCCCGTCACGCCGCCTTGGGACCAGGTCGCGGCGATGCCCGCCGCGCGCCTGCATCTGTACGGCAAGGAAGAAGCGCGTCCGGGCCGCAAGATGGGCCACGTGAATTTCACCGCGCCGACGCTCGACGAAGCGCGCACGGCCGCACGCGACTGCGCGCGCCTGCTGCACATCGCGACGAGCTGAGGTTGGACCGCACCATGTCCGATCAGCAGAACGCGCCGCATTTGACCGCCGCCGACATCGAACAGGCCGCCGCGCTGCTCGACGCAGGCGAACTGGTCGCGTTCCCGACCGAGACCGTCTACGGCCTCGGCGGCGATGCGGCGAGCCCGGAAGCCGTCGCGCGCATCTACGCGGCCAAGGGGCGGCCCGCGAACCATCCGGTGATCGTGCACCTGCCGCCGGACGGCGACCCGACGTACTGGGCGGCCGAGTGGCCGGAAGCTGCGCAAAAGCTCGTCGAGGCGTTCTGGCCCGGCCCGCTCACGCTGATCGTCAAGCGCCATGAGCGCATCCCCGACGCCGTGAGCGGCGGTCAGGATTCGGTGGGGCTGCGCTGCCCCTCGCATCCGGTCGCGCAGCAACTGCTGGCGGCGTTTTCCGCGCGTCGCGGCGGGCATGGCGGCGTGGCGGCGCCTTCGGCGAACCGCTTCGGCCACGTGAGCCCGACCACGGCGCAGCACGTGCGCGACGAATTCGGCGCGGCCGTGCATGTGCTCGACGGCGGCGCATGCGATGTGGGAATCGAATCGACGATTCTCGATTTGTCGCGCGGCTTTCCGGCTTTGCTTCGGCCTGGCCACGTGACGCCGCACGACATTGCGCGGGTGCTGGGCGAGGCGCCTCGCTTGCCCGACGGTTCCGACGCCACGGCGCCACGCGCCTCGGGCACGCTCAAGGCGCACTACGCGCCGCGCACGCCGCTCGCGCTGCTGCCGTTCGAAGCGCTGGAGCCCTTGCTCGCGGCGGCCCGCGATGCGGGCGAAACGGTGGCGCTGGTGGCGCGCGCCTCGCGTGCGGGCGCCTGGGCGCAGGCCGAGGGCGTGCATTTCGTCGGCGCGCCGGAAGAGCCGCAGGAATACGCGCGCGAACTGTACGGCTTGCTGCGTGCGCTCGATCGCGCGAATGTCTCGCGCATTCTCATCGAGAAGCTGCCGGAGACGATCGAGTGGATTGCGGTGAATGACCGGTTGGGGCGGGCGGCTGCGGCGTTTGAGGCGCAGCAATAGATGGAATTGATCCGGCGCTGTCGCCGGATCAGTCGCCATGGCAATCGCCATGACCTGCGATATTATTGATCTATCTTATTGTAAATAAAGAATAATGATAGATAGAATGCGAGGTGGACAGTCGCCAGATTAGTCGCCGCGAAACGCGCCACCTGGTTTGCATTTCGATCGCCAGATCCATGATGCCGCTCGCACGCCGCTACCCTTACGAACATCCTCATCAAATGCAGCCGCTCATGCCGGGAGAGCATCGGCTGGAGTCGCTGCGTCCGCTCGCGGCGCGGCTCATTGCGCAATCCGCCGCGCTGGCGGCGCATGGGATGCCAAGGCTTCGCGCCGCGTTACGCGAAGCCTTGCGGCCGATGAACTCTTACTACACGAACAAAATCGAGGGACAGCATACCGAGCCGCTGCTGATCGAGCAGGCCTTGCAGCGCGACTTCTCAAGCAAGCCGGACGAAGCGCGCCGCCAGCGCATCGCGATTGCGCATATCGAAACGGAGCGCTGGAGCGAGGCGGCATGGCCGTCGTTCGATTCCGAGGTGCACTTCGGTGCGCCGGCCGTGCGGGACATTCATCGACATCTGCACGAACAACTGCGCCCCGATGATCTGCGGCAAGAGGACGACGACGGCAAGCTTGCCAACGTGCTTGCCGGTGAATGGCGTGCGCAGGGTGTACAGGTTGGGCACCATGTCCCGCCCGATCCCGCCGCGATTCCCGCGTTCATGGACGCCTGGCAGACGGGCTATCGCCACGCGCGGGCCGGAGAGACGGCGGTGATCGCACTGGCCGCCGCACATCACCGGCTTGCATGGATTCATCCATTTCTCGATGGCAACGGGCGAGTGGCGCGACTCCATACCCATATCGGACTTGCCGCGCTCGGGTTGACGCACGGACTGTGGTCACCCATGCGCGGGTTTGCCCGCTCGCAGCCGCGGTACTACGCCTCGCTTGCCGAAGCCGATCAGCCTCGCAAGGGCGATCTCGACGGGCGAGGCAACCTGACGGAAGCCGGCCTCGTGAGTTTTATTGAGTACTTTCTCGAAGTTTGTCTCGATCAGATCGGCTTTATGCAAGGCATGCTCGACCTGAGCGCATTCGAAAGCCGGCTGGCGCAAATGCTGGCGGCACTCGCCCAGACGCCGGAGACGCGGTATCTGCGCGCAGAGGCGGCGTTGCCCCTCGCCATGCTCGGCACCGTCGAATCCATGGATCGTGCGCGCTTCAAGGCGATGACCGGACTCGCGGCACGCACCGCAGACCGCTTGCTCGCGGATCTCTTCAAGATCGGGATTCTCTGCTCTCCGAGTCCGCGCGGCCCCATCGAACTGGCTTTGCCGATTGCGCTCTTTCGTTGGCTCTTTCCCCGGTTATGGCCGGAGGCGGAATCGGCGGGAACCTGATCGACAAGTCAGGCCGCGAACGCAAAAACACCCCACGACCCGAAAGGTTCGTGGGGTGTTTTTTTACACCGGAAAACCCGGTGCGCGACTCTTACTGCGGTGCCTTGCCGATGCCGGCCGCAGCCAGCTGCGTTTCGACGAACGTCGCGAACTGCCCGTGCAGCGCCGTGCTCGGGTGCACGAGATCCGCGAACATGTAGGTCGTGGGCGCATTCGCCGCCTTCAGCGTTTGCGGCGAGCAGAACAGCGAGCTGCCGAAGCTCTGGCCGTACGCCTGCGCATAGGCGTTGAGGGTGGCCTGCGGCGTCGTCGCCGGGTCCAGCCCCAAGGTCGCCTTCGGATTGGCCAGCGCGTAGTTGGTGGCGTCGGTTTCCATCTGCGTGAGGTTGCAGGCGGTGTCCGTGTTCGTCACCGTGAAGCCGAGGCTCGCCGCGTTCTGCACCGTCTGGTCGAGCCAGGAGAACACGTCGACCGGCACGACCTTCTTGGCCGCCAGCGAGGGCTGCAAGCCTTCGAGCAGCGCGAGGTTGTACATGGCCGAGACCAGCGTGAGCGCCTGGTCGGGCGCGTTCGCAGCGCCGGGCGTCGCGCCCGCGCTCTTGTCGGCGGCCTGCGCCGCCGGCGTCTTGCCGATATCGGGCACCGTGACGACCGCGACCTTGGCCGTGCCGGCGATCTGCGTGTTCACGAGGTTGGCCAGCGTGCCGGCGGCGGTGATGATCGGCAAGACCGACGCGAAGTCGGTGGCCGCGTTGGCATCCGTCGTGACGATCTGGAGCGCGATGGCGGCGGGCACGAGCGCCTGCGCCTGTGCGGCTGTGAAGCCCTTCGCAACCAGGGCCTGAGCCGTGGCTTGCTGGGTTGCAGGGTCGCTCGCGAGCGCCGTGAAATTGGCTTTGGCGAGCGCCGTGGCGAACGCCGCCAGGCCCGCGCCGCTATTGCTCAGGAGCGCCAGGATTTCGTTCGCGCCGCCTTCCACGAGCACGAGCTGGTTCGCATTGAAGCTGCCGTGCTGCGCGATGTACTGGCTCAACTGCCACGTAATGGGTTGCTGGCTCGCGGCCGGAATCACGGCGCTCGTATTGGCCACGCCGCCCGTGGAGACCATCGCGCCGCCCTGCGCGTAGTCGAAGCCGCCGGTTGCCGTGAGCGGCAGACCGAAACCGCCTTCAAAGGCCGGCGTAAGCGTATTGCCGAAGTACTCGGACACCTTTTGCGCCCACACTTCGCCCGGGTTGGTCGTGAAGCGGCCGCCACCGAAGCCCGGCAGAATCTGCTCCGAATACGTGCCCGCGTCGGTGAGGCTCGTGCCGAACGCCACCACCTGCAAATTCACGCCCGACGGCGGCGGCGTGCTGGCGTTGTTGTTCCCGCTGCTGCCGCCGCCGCACGCGGCGAGCAGCGCGAAAGCCGCGCTCGCGACTGCGATCTGGGAGGCGCGCAACAGCGTACGGTGTCTCGGTCCTTGATGCTTCATGTTCACTTCATCTCCTCTGTGTGTGGCCTGTGATGCCTTGCCTTGATGCTCTGCTACGGGTGCTCGTGCCGCGAACTGCTGTTCTGTTATCGATGTCGTTTCCGATGCTGCTCGTCGGCCGCGCGTGATCTCCCCCGCATGCAACGCGGCCCCCGGGCCGGGGCCACGGCCGACAGACTACGCAATCTCTCAGGGATTGCGCGACCCGAACTCACCCTCGGTGTTGTTTTCCGGCACGCTGTGCGGCGTGCCCGCCATGGCGGGTGCGAAGCGCACTGCGTCGTGGCGCTCGCACCAGTCCGGCGGCGCGAAGAGCGCGGCGAGCCGCGAGCGCCAGTCGGGCATGCGCGCGAAGTCCCGCGCCATGGCGAACCATTCGTGAAACGTCGCCTTGAGCGGATTGCACGAGCCGAGCGGCTTGACGATGCCGTAATCGGGCTGCTCGCGCGCATCTTCTGCGACGTAGCTGCCGAACAGGTGGTCCCAGATCGCGAGCACGCCCGCGTAGTTGCGATCGATGTAGCGCGCGTTGCGTGCGTGATGGACGCGATGCATCGACGGCGTGTTGAGCACGTAGTCGAGCCAGCCTGGCTTCTTGCCGATGGCCTGGGTATGCACGAAGAACTGGAACGCGAGATTGACGAGCACGATCGAGACGATCTGCGTGGGCGTGAAGCCCAGCATGGCGAGCGGAATCCAGAACATCCACATGCCCGCGACGGGATACATGAGGCTCTGGCGAAACGCCGTGGAGAAGTTCAGGCGCTCCGACGAATGATGAACGACATGCGCGGCCCAGAGCCAGCGCACGCGGTGGCTCGCGCGATGAAAAACGTAGTAGAGCAGGTCTTGCGCGACGAAAAGCACGAGCCATGCGGCCCAGCCCGGTTGCCACGAGGTGAGCCGAAAGTGCTGGTAGACGTATGCATAGATGGGCACGGCGACGAGCCATGCGAGCTTGTCGGCGCCCTGGTGCATGAGCGCGAGCGCGGTGTTGCACAGCGTATCGGGCCACGCGTAGCGTGCGTTATCGGGAGCGCCGTTTGCTGCGATGTGTCCGCGCGTGCGGGACAGGTGCCACGCCTCCCAGCCGATGCAGGCGAGAAACACGGGAGCGAGGGCGAGCAACAGCCATTGCGCGTCGAACTGCACGAACGTCGTCCTCCTTGTCCCGTGGGCGGCGCTGGCGGGCAGCACGCCGATTGTTGTCTCGTTGTTTCGTCTCGTATTGGCCGCGTGGGTGCGCGGTTTCATTGCGCGCGGCGCGAAGGCCATGCGCGTATGACAGATTTATTTGACGCGTTTGTAGCCTGTGCCCGCCAGAGTACACGCCTCGCACGCAAGTCGGGCGCGGCTTTGCTAGAGGAAAACTTCGAGCCCGCCGCGTGGCGGCGGGCTTCCGGGCGGGCGGATCAGCGCATGCTCAATGCGCGCCGCGTCGCTTGACGACGGCCTTGTGCGGAGTCTTTTCGGCCTTCGTAGCTTTCGCAACCTTCGCTGCACGCTTCGGATGCGGCTCGACATACACCGGCTTTTCTTCGGGCATGCCCTTGTAGACCCACTCAAGCAGCGCGTCGTGCGCGGCGCGCGCGGCTTCGGCGCGCGGATCATTGATGAGGCTCACCACGATCCAGCTTTCGCCGTTTTCCGCCGCCACGTAGCCGGCGATGGCGCGCACGTCGCGCAGCGTGCCGGTCTTGATGTGCGCGTTGCCGCCCACGCCCGCATTGGTGAGGCGGTTGCGCATCGTGCCGTCCACGCCGGCCACCGGCAGCGAGTCGATGAACACCTGCGCGACCGGGCTTGCGTTCGCGTTTTGCAGCAGATTCGCGAGCGAGAGCGCGCTGATGTGTTCTTCGCGCGAAAGACCGCAGCCGTTGTCGAGCACGAGTTCGGGCATGTTCAGGCCGCTGCGGCGCAGGAACGTGGTGACGGCCGTGGCGGCCTTCGCCGTGGTCGCGGGCGGCTTGCCTTCGACGGCGCCGAGCGTGAGGAACAGATTGCGCGCCATCACGTTGTTGCTGAACTTGTTGATGTCGTGCACGACGTCCGAGAGCGGCGGACTCTGATGGACGGCCAGCAGGCGCGCGCGCGGCGGCACGACGCCTTCGCGCACCGCGCCACCGGGCGTCGCGAAGAGGCTCCCGCCCGTTTGCTGCCACAGGGCGAGAAAGCCGTCGGCGAAGAAGGTGCTGTGATCCACGGGCGCGGCCATGTTCAGCGTGCGATCGCCGCAGCGCATGGCGTAGCTGCCCGCGAAGCTCGCGGTCACGAGGCCGTTGCCGGTCGGCGTGACTTGCGGGCTTGGCAGCATGCCGCCGCATGCGCCGGCGCGCTCGCGGATCTGGTTGTCGATCTGCCATTGCGCAACGGGCGGCACCACGTCGATCGACACACCTTCGCGCGAGGGCGAGAACGTGAACGAGACCGACTTGTACGCGTACATCAGCGGATCGGGGCCGACGTTGTAGGGCGCGCTGTCGTCGCCGTCGAACGAGGGCAGGTCGCGCGTGGACGCGTCGAACTCGCTCTTGTCGAGCACGAGCGCGCCGTCGATGCGCGCGATGCCCGCCGCGCGAATCTTCTGCACGAGATCGATCAGTTCCTCAGGCACGAGCTTCGGGTCGCCTGTGCCCTTGATATAGAGATTGCCGTGCAGCGTGCCGCTCGCATCGACTTCGCCATCGGTATAGGCGCTCGTCTTCCATCGATAGTCGGGGCCGAGCATCGCGAGGCCGCTCCACGTTGTGACGAGCTTCATCGTCGAGGCGGGCATCATCGGCTGGCCGGCGTTGACCGCGACGCTCGGCTGGCGGTCGCCCACCTTTTCGATCACCACGCTGACCGACGAAAGCGGCACGTGTGCGCGCTCGAGACCGGCCATCACGGTGGGCGGCAGCACCGTCGTCACGTTGACCGTGGGTATGCGCGCGCCTTCGGGCTGTGCGTACGCCGCCGGCGCGGCCACGAAGCTCGCGGCGAGCGCGGCGCAGGCGAGTGCGAGGGTCAGGGCGCGGCCAGGCGAAGTGGGGGCGCGATGAGCGGTGGCGGCGTGAGCGCGGTCGGCGCGCGCGGCGGGCAGTCTGGACAGGGAGCGTAGGCGGGACAGCGAAGCGGGCAGCATGAAAAGCGTTCGGGCGAGTGCAGGATGGGAGCGCAGCCCGTGCTCGGCACGGGCTGCGCTCGACATTGGGGGCCGGGCGCGGCGCACGGGCGGGACACTCGCCGGGGCTGCGCGCGGACGCGTAAATTCAGGCGGCGCGTCTCGCGCGCGATGCGCTCGCCGTGCACGTGGCGCGCTTGCATCGCGGCGTTGCGCGCCGCAAAAGCGCACATTGTAAAGACCTCGCGCGGCGCGCGCGCATCGTGTGCGAGAAAACCGTGAGAAAGCGGTGAGAAAACGGTGAGCAGAGATTGCGCCGGCTTGCGGCGGGTTGTGCCGGTTGCCTCGGATGTGGGGCGCGCGTCGCGACCGGCCGTGCACCCCCTGCGGCGCGGCGCCCCTGTTCAGGCGCTAGAATGCACGCATCGCACTATTTCACGCAGTGCGGCGCGATGTCGCCGCCCAACATTACGATGCGCATACTGCTAGTCGAAGATGACCGCATGATCGCCGAAGGCGTGCGCAAGGCGCTGCGCGGCGAAGGCTTTGCGGTCGACTGGGTCGAGGACGGCGACGCCGCCCTCTCTGCCGCGAGCGCCGATTCCTACGATCTCATGCTGCTCGATCTCGGTTTGCCGCGCCGCGACGGCCTCGATGTGCTGCGCACGCTGCGCGCGCGCGGCGCGGCTTTGCCCGTGCTGATCCTCACCGCGCGCGACGCGGTGGCCGATCGCGTGAAGGGACTCGACGCCGGCGCCGACGACTATCTCATCAAGCCCTTCGATCTCGACGAACTGGGCGCCCGCATGCGCGCGCTGATCCGCCGCCAGTCGGGCCGCAGCGACTCGACCATCCGGCACGGCTCGATCACGCTCGATCCCGCCTCGCACCAGGTCACGCAGGACGGCTCGCCCGTCGCGCTTTCGGCGCGCGAATTCGCCCTGCTCGAAGCGCTGCTCGCGCGGCCGGGCGCGGTGCTCTCGAAAACCCAGCTCGAAGAGAAGATGTACGGCTGGGGCGAGGAGATCGGCAGCAATACCGTCGAGGTCTATATCCACGCGCTGCGCAAGAAGCTCGGCGCCGACCTGATCCGCAACGTGCGCGGCCTCGGCTACATGATCGCCAAAGACGCATGACGCGCCCAGGAGAGTCCCGCAGCCGATGAGTTCCATCCGACGACAACTGCTGTTCTGGCTGCTCGCGATCGTGGTCGCGGGGGTGGGGCTGGCGGGCTGGCTGATCTATCGCCAGGCGCTCGCCGAAGCCAACGAGCTGTTCGACTACCAGTTGCAGGAAATCGCCGAGGCATTGCCCTCCGAGCCGTTCAACGAGATCCTCAGTTCGCGCGATACCGGCGACGAAGGCATCGTGCTGCAAATCTGGAATCGCAACGGCGTGCTCATGTACTACTCGCATCCGCGTGCGCCGCTCGCGCCGCGCGCGGAGCTCGGCTTTTCCACGGAGCGTACCGAGCGCGGCGACTGGCGCGTGTATGGCGCGATCGTCGGCGACAACGTCGTGCAGCTCGCGCAGCCCGTTTCCGTGCGCAACCGGCTTGCCGCCAATGTCGCGTTGCGCACGCTCTGGCCGCTCATCGTGCTGCTGCCGTTTCTCGGGCTGGCCGTGTGGATGGTGGTGGGGCGCGGGCTCAAGCCGCTCTCGCGCGTGGCGCGCGCGCTCGACACGCGCCATCCCGAAGCGCTCGATCCGTTGCCCGAGGAACGCTTGCCGCGCGAGGTCACGCCGCTCGTGCATGCGTTGAACGCGCTGCTCGAACGGCTCGCGCAGGCGCTCGACACGCAAAAGGCCTTCGTTGCCGACGCGGCGCACGAACTGCGCACGCCGCTCGCGGCCGTGCAGATCCAGGCGCAACTCGTTGCGCGCGCAAGGGATGACGAAACGCGCCGCGAAGCGCTCGACGATCTGCAAGCGGGCGTCACGCGCGCCACGCGTCTGGCCGAGCAACTGCTCGCGCTCGCGCGCTCGGAGCCCGACGGTCACGCGCGCGAGCAAACCGTCGACTTGCACGCACTGCTCGATGATTGCGTGCTCAACTATGCGCCGCTCGCCCAGCAGCGCGGCGTCGATCTCGGCATCGAGGAAAGCACGGCGGCGAGCGTGCACGGCGACGCCGACGCGTTGCGCGTGATGTTCAACAACCTGCTCGACAACGCAACGAAATACACGCCCGCGGGCGGCCGTGTGGACGTGAGCCTCGTGGTCGAGGACGGCCACCCGCGCGTGCGCATCGCGGACAGCGGGCCGGGCATCCCGAAGGACGAGCGCGCGCGGGTGTTCGATCGCTTTTATCGCGTGGGCGCGGGCGTGAGCCGCGCGCGCACCGATATCGCGGGCACGGGGCTCGGACTTGCGATCGTGCGGCGCATTGCGGATCAGCACGACGCGACCATCACGCTCGGCGATTCGCCCGCCGGGGGCCTGCTCGTGGACCTGCGCTTCTGACGCAGGTGCGCGAGCAAGCATCTGAAAAATGCCTGCAAACGCCCGCCGGGCGGGCGTTTGCGCGATTTGTGCGATTTACGCGCAATTAAGATTCCTTTAAGCGACACGGCTTACTCTTCGGTACGTCGTGATGAGTATCCCGCGCAAGGAGTCCGCAATGAATACAAAAGTTCTTTCCCGCAGTGCCGTGGCAGCCGCCGTGGTCGTCGCATTGTCGGCGGGCTACGTAGCCGGGCACCGCGACGTTTCGCCCCCGCAGGTGATCACGCAGGCGCAAGCCGCGATGATGCCCGCCGAAGCCGCGGCCAAAACCGGCATTCCCGACTTCTCGGGTCTCGTTGAAACCTACGGGCCCGCCGTGGTCAACATCAGCGCCAAGCACGTTGTGAAGCAAACGGCGATGCGCAGCGGCGGCAGCGGTCCGCAGCAACTGCCGATCGACCCGAGCGATCCGTTCTACCAGTTCTTCAAGCACTTCTACGGCGGCGCGCCCGGCATGGGTGGCGACGGCGGCAGCGGCGGCGGCATGCAGCCCGACACGCCCAGCGCGAGCCTGGGCTCGGGCTTCATCATCAGCGCGGACGGCTACATTCTCACGAACGCACACGTCGTGGACGGCGCCAATGTCGTGACGGTGAAGCTCACCGACAAGCGCGAATTCAAGGCGAAGGTCGTGGGCGCGGACAAGCAGTCCGACGTTGCGGTGCTCAAGATCGACGCGAAGGATCTGCCGACCGTGAAGATCGGCGACCCGCGCCAGAGCAAGGTCGGCCAGTGGGTGGTCGCGATCGGCTCGCCGTACGGCTTCGACAACACGGTGACCTCGGGCATCATCAGCGCGAAGTCGCGCTCGCTGCCTGACGAAAACTACACGCCGTTCATCCAGACCGACGTGCCGGTCAACCCCGGCAATTCGGGCGGCCCGCTCTTTAATTTGCAGGGCGAAGTCATCGGCATCAACTCGATGATCTATTCGCAGACGGGCGGCTTCCAGGGCCTTTCGTTCGCAATCCCGATCAATGAGGCGATCAAGGTCAAGGACGATCTCGTCAAGACCGGCCACGTGAGCCGCGGACGCCTGGGCGTCGCGGTGCAGTCGATGAACCAGACGCTCGCCAACTCGTTCGGCATGGACAAGCCGCACGGTGCGCTGGTGAGCTCGGTGGACGCGAGCGGGCCGGCAGCGAAGGCGGGCCTGAAGGCCGGCGACGTGATCCTTTCGGTGAACGGCGAGGCGGTGGACGACTCGTCCGATCTGCCTTCGCTCATCGCGGGCATGAAGCCGGGCACGAAGGCGGACATCCAGGTGTGGCGCGACAAGGGCACCAAGAGCCTCACGGCGACCATCGGCGCGCTCGGTGACGCGAAGGTGGCCTCGGACGAAGCGCCGCAATCGCAGATGCAAGGGCGTCTCGGCGTGGCGGTGCGTCCGCTCACGCCCGAAGAAAAGAGCAACGACTCGCTCGACCACGGCTTGCTCGTCGAGCAGGCGGGCGGGGCGGCCGCGAACGCGGGCGTGCAGCCCGGCGACGTGATCCTCGCCGTGAACGGCCGCGCGGTGGCCAACGCCGATCAGCTCAAACAGATGATCTCGAAGGCTGGCAACAGCATCGCGCTCCTGATCCAGCGAGACGACGCACAGATTTTCGTGCCCGTCGATCTCGGCTGATCCCTGCTGCCGCGGGTCCGGCTCCGTGCGCCGGACTCGCGGCCAGAGCAGGTTGTTTCTCCTGTTGTCCTGATGTCTCTTTTGCTGCCGCCGTTGGCCTCGCGCCCGGCGGCAGCGGCGTTTCGGGGCCTTGCCGGCCCGTGCGGCCGCTTTCGGGCACGCAAACGCCGTCCCGCTTCCCGATCGCCTGTCCTCCTTGAATGCCGATGCTTCATCGGAGGAATCAGGCATGCGCCTTGCGGACCCGTAGCGTCGGAGTCAACCTGCAAGGAGCGATTGATGAAGAAGTTCCATAACTCGCGCCCCATCCCTTCCGCCGCCTGGGCGGCGATATTCGCGGCCGCGCTGGCGCTCGGCTACACGGGCGGCGCGGCGGCGCAGCAAGCCAATGCGTCGGGCGTCGTCGGCGGCTCGACCACCGACGACACGAGCGCCGGCAACACCAACGGCGGCGGCATGCCGCAAGTCCAGCAGCAGGGCGACGTGTCGTTCGTCTCGGGCGGCGTGGGCCTCGACGAGTCGAAGGCGCTATTGGGCGCGCAGCACGACTGGCCGCTTTCGCTGCGTTTCACCCAGCGCAGCGGCGAGTACGTGGCCGACGTGCGCGTGCAGATCACCGACTCGCATGGCGCGAGCGTGCTGGACACGACCTCGCGCGGACCTTACATGCTCGTCAAGGTGCGCCCGGGGCGCTACAACGTGCACGTGAGCCACGCGGGCGTGGACAAGACCAGCGCCGTGACGGTGGGCTCGAACGGCAGCGCGCGCGCGTCGTTCATCTGGTAGGCCGCGCCGGAGAACCGGTGAGCATGAGCGCGCCGCCGCACACGCGGCCCGCATAAGATCCGCGCAAGGCGGCGGAGTTTGGCCGATAATGAAGCCGAAGGGGAGGCTGCGATCGCCACGTCGGCCGCGATCGATCGTGTTCGCTGTCGTCGACAAGCGGCCACCCCGCGCAAATTGCACGGGACGCGCGCCTTGCGGCTGCGCGCCACGCGAACCGGCGCGGCGTGCCGCCGCCCGGCCGGGGCAGGGCGTCACAGGCGCTGCCCACCACCAGGGAGCCGAACATGGCGGTCGAACCGGATGCGACGCATCGCATCGACATCGTCGCGAACCGTCACCGTGTGCGCGTGATCCACGGCGGCATCACCATTGCCGACACGCTGGCCGCGCTCACCCTCTGCGAGACCGGCTACCCCGACGTCCTGTATTTCCCGCGCGCCGACGTGAACATGGCGCGGCTCGAGCGCGCCGGGCGCACCTCGCATTGCCCGCACAAGGGCGAGGCGACGTACTTCCATTTGCGTACTGAAGACGGGCGCATCGAAGAGGCGGCCTGGAGTTACGAGGCGCCGCTCGAAGGCGTGCACGGCATCAAGGGCTATCTGGCTTTCTACGCGACCCGCGTGGACCGGATCGATCAGACCTCCTGAATTCACCCGATAGAGTGCAAACGGGGAGCCGCTATGGAACTGAACGATGCGCTGAGAATTCCGCTCGAACCGTCCGCTGTCTGGACGGCGTTGCAGGACGTGACGCTCGTGCGCGCGAGCATGGAGCATTGCGAGTCGTTCCGGCGCCTCGGCCCCGGCGAGTATGCAATCACGCTCACGGTGCCGCTCGGGCCGCTGCGCGCGCGCTACGAAGTGCGTGCTCACATCGCGAGTGACGCCGCCCAGGTGCCACTCACGCCGCGCCGCGTCTTGAGCTTTCGCGCGCGAGCGGACGGCATTGGCTCGCTGCGCGGGCAGATCGACGTGGCGTTGCGCCAGGAAGAGCGCGGCGGCATGGCGAAGGAGGACGACGGCGCGGATAAGGGCGTGGGCGGGGTGAGCACGCGCATCGATTACTCGGTGTGGGCCACGCTCACCGGGCCGCTCTCCGAGTTGCCCTCGCGCCAGATCGAGAACGCGCTGCACGAACTGGCCGACGACTTCTTCACGGAGTTTTGCGCCGTGGTTGCCGTCAAGCACGGGCAGGCCCCGAACCGCGTGGCGGGTGAGCACCCGCGCCGCCAGCATGTGTTCCTGCGGCCGATCAACCTCGCAGGCCTCGCGCGCCGCGCGCATATCCTGCCGCAGCACGGGGGCGGCACGCTCTCGGGCCGGGCGGCCAGCACGCTGCACCATGAGCCGGCGCCGCACGCCATGCCGCACTGGGCATGGGCCGCGATGATTTTCTTCGTCGCGCTGCTGTTGTACGCCGCGCGCTGGTTCACGGCGAACTGAGCGAGGGCGGGCAGCACACGCGCCCGCCGCCGGTTTTCCTCACGATCCCCGGAATTCCCGTCGCCACGCCGACGGCGAAGTCCTGAACGCCTCCACGAAATGCTGCCGCAGCGACGCCGCCGAGCCGAAGCCGGCGCGCTGGGCAATCGCGTCGATCGGCTGATCGCTGCTCTCCAGCAATTGCTGCGCGCGGGCGAGGCGCTCGCCCAACAGCCAGGCGCTCACGGTCGACCCCGTCGTGAGGCGGAACTGACGCGTGAAGGTGCGCCGGCTCATGAGCGCGCGCCCGGCGAGCGAATCGAGCGTATGCGGCGCGTCGAGATGCGCCCGGATCCAGTCGAGCAGGCCCGAGAGCCGGTCGCCGCGCCCCGGCCCGGCGAGCGGCTGCTTCACGAACTGCGCCTGGTTGCCCTGGCGATGCGGCGGCACGACGAGCCGGCGCGCCACGTAGTTCGCGGCGTTCGAGCCGCACAGGCGGCGCATGAGATGCAGGCAGCAGTCGAGCCCCGCCGCCGTGCCGGCCGAGGTGAGCAGGTCGCCGTCGTCGATATAGAGCACGTCCGGATCGAAGCGCACGGCCGGGAAGCGCTGCGCGAAATCGTCGGCGGCGGCCCAGTGCGTGGTGGCCGGACGGCCGTCGAGCAGGCCCGCGTGCGCGAGCACATAAGCGCCGAGGCACAGCCCCACGAGAATCGCGCCGCTTGCATGCGCTTGCCGCAGCGCCTCGCAAAGCGCGACGGGTGGCGCTTCGTGCATGTCGCGCCAACTCGGCACGACGACCACGTCGGCGCCCCGCAGCCCTTCGAGGCCATGCGGCGCGCCGATCGTGAAGCCCGCCGTGGTCGCGAGCGCGCCGTCCTGGGCGGAGCACACGACGAGCTCGAACGGCGGCACGCCGCCTTCGCCGCGGTCCTCGCCGAATACGACACAGGGTACGGAAAGATGGAACGGGCTCATGCGGTCGAAGGCGATCACGGCCACGCGCAGCGGCGCGGCCGGTGCCGCCGGGGCGGGGCGCGTATCGGGCGCGGCGGCGCGCGACTTGAGCGGTGAGCGGGCGCAAGCGGTCATGACGGTTCTCGCAGACGGGAAGGGCCGTGCGCCGTTCCCGGAATGAATGGCCCGATTCTAGCGAAAGTTGTCGTTCGGGCCACTGTCATGCGCGCGGGCGGCGCGCCACAATCCCGCCATCGACCCGCCGCTGTACGGCGTACCGGCCCGTCGAACGTTTCCAGCCCGAGAACCCAAACCAGGAGGCATTGCCATGTCCGCGAATCCGCGCCGCGCGCTCGTCGTCATCGACGTGCAGAACGAATATGTCAGCGGCGATCTGCCGATCGAATTTCCCCCCGTCGAAACCTCGCTCGCCAATATCGGCCGCGCCATGGACGCCGCGCGCGCGGCGGGCGTGCCGGTCGTGGTCGTGCAGAACTTCGCGCCGGCGGACTCGCCGCTGTTCGCGCGCGGCAGCGTGGCCGCCGAATTGCATCCCGTGGTCGCCTCGCGCGAGCACGATCACTACGTGGAGAAGTCGCTGCCGAGCGCCTTCGCGGGCAACGATCTCAAGGCATGGCTCGCGCAGCGCGGCATCGACACGATCGCGGTGGCGGGCTACATGACGCACAACTGCGACGCCTCGACGGTGTTCGAGGCGACCCATGCGGGTCTGGCGGTGGAGTTTCTCGCTGACGCGACGGGCGCGGTGCCGTACGCCAACGAGGCGGGTTCGGCGAGCGCGGAGGAGATCCACCGCGCGTTCAGCGTGGTGATGCACACGCGTTTCGCGGCGGTGGTGAGCACCGACGCGTGGCTCGCCGCCGTGCAGGCGGGCGCGCCGCTCGCCCGCGACAATATCTACGCATCGAATCAGCGAGCCCGCGCGAGCCGCGTGCCGGCCTGATCGCGCCGGGCGGGCGCGACGCGCTCAGGCGTCTTTCTGCTCGCCCGCGCCGGTGCGCAGCGACGGGCTGTAGCGCAGCGCGTCGAGCATCGCCTCGACATGGCGCTCGGCGTTGCTGGCCACGTCGAAGACATCGGGCAGGATCGCCATGTCGCGCAGCGCGCCGCTGATGAACGAATGGAGCACGCGCGAGGCGCGCGTGGCGTCGAGATCGGCGGGTAGCTGGCCTTTCGACATCGCATTGCGCAAGCCCTGCTCGATGCTCGCGAGGCCCTCGCACATGTTCGTCTGATGGCGCGCCATCACCGGCCCCATCTCCTCGACGAACTCACACTTCAGAAACAGGATCTCGAACACGCGGCGGCGGCGCTCGTCGGTCGCCGTGTTGCGCAGGCAGAGCACGCAGAGGTCGCGCATGCGCGCGAGCGGGTCGGGCTCGCCCGGGTCCGTCGACGCCACTTTCAGCTCGTCGAGCGGCAGCACCACGCGGTCGAACATCGCCGTGAACAGGTCGCCCTTGTTTTCGAAATGCCAATAAATTGCGCCGCGCGTGACGCCCGCGGCCTGGGCGATATCCGCCAGCGAAGTGCGCGACACGCCTTTCTCGTAAAAGACGTGTTCGGCGGCGTCGAGGATCCGGTTGCGCGTCTCCAGCGCTTCCTCTTTCGTACGGCGTGCCATGTTGAAATAAATAATTGCTGCGAGTTAATGGGCTGGAATTATTTTTTGGGGCGCGAACGGTAATGTATTGATTTGTAATATTGAAATGACGCGTAAATCACTCCAGAAGTACCCCTCAACGGTTACGTAACGTCCTTTTACATTCGTTCGCGAATGTATCTATAATAGCACCCCACCACCTGGGTGCCTCAAGTGGTGATGTCCGGTTAATATCCGTCACTGGCCAAGTGGTCGTAGAAACCCCAATGCGCGACGCCTTCGCGGTGGCGCGCAGCAGTATCGCCAGGACGGATGGGCTGACCGGAATCGCGCCTATCTAAGAGAAGTACCGGGCTAGTCCGTCAGGTATTTGCCAGATGCTGGCGTGCGTGGTCGTCCTCCTCGTTGCAGGACGCCGCACGCTTTTATTGTCAGTTATAGACAGAGGTCGCTCCATGCGCGTCGAACGGGTTCCATTCCGCCTAATCAGTGTCGCGACGGCTGCCATCGTGCTTGCAGCCTGCGGGCAAAAGCAGTCGGCGCCGCCGCCGCAAACTCCCGAAGTGGGTATCGTCACCGTCCAGCCGACCGCCGTGCCGGTCGTCTCCGAGCTTCCCGGCCGTACCAGTGCCTTCCTCGTCGCGCAGGTGCGCGCACGGGTGGACGGCATCGTGCTGCGCCGCGAGTTCACCGAAGGCGCCGTCGTGAAGGCCGGCCAGCGGCTCTACAAGATCGATCCGGCGCCCTATATCGCCGCGCTCAACAACGCCAAGGCCACGCTCGCCAAGGCGCAGGCCAACCTCGTCACGCAGAACGCGCTGGTTGCGCGCTACAAGGTGCTGGTGCAGGCCAACGCGGTGAGCAAGCAGGACTACGACAACGCGGTCTCGGCGCAGGGCCAGGCGGCGGCTGACGTCGCCGCGGGCAAGGCCGCCGTGGACACCGCGCAGATCAACCTGGGCTACACCGACGTCGTTTCGCCGGTCACGGGCCAGGTGGGCATCTCGCAGGTGACGCCGGGCGCCTACGTCCAGGCGAGCGCGGCCACGCTCATGTCCACGGTCCAGCAGTTCGACCCGATGTACGTCGACGTCACGCAGTCGAGCCTCGAAGGCCTGAAGCTGCGCCGCGACATCCAGGAAGGGCGCCTGAAGACGACCGGCCCGAACGCCGCGAAGGTGTCGCTGGTCCTCGAAGACGGCCGCGTCTATTCGGAAAAGGGCAAGCTCCAGTTCACCGACATCACGGTCGACCAGACCACGGGCTCGGTCACGATTCGCGCGCTCTTCCCGAACGCCGACCGCGTGCTGCTGCCGGGCATGTTCGTGCGCGCGCGCATCGAGGAAGGCATCAACAACAACGCGTTCCTCGTGCCGCAGATTGGCGTGCTGCATGACCAGAAGGGGCAAGCGACCGTGTACCTCGTGGGCCAGGACGACAAGGTCAAGATCCAGCCGATTACCACGTCGGGCACGCAAGGCCAGGACTGGGTCGTCCAGGCCGGCCTGAACGCGGGCGACCGCGTGGTCGTGCAGGGCACCGACAAGGTCAAGCCGGGTGCGCAGGTGAAGCCTGTGCCCGCGCAACTGCCGCCGCCGCCGGCGCCCGGCGCGCCTTCGGCCGACATGGCGACGGCTTCGGGCAATGCGAACGGCGCGAGCGCGGCATCGGCGGCCTCGGGTGCGAATGGTGCAAGTGGCGCAAACAGCGCCTCGGCCGCGCCTGCCGCCTCCGCAGCGCAATAACCGGGAGCCTGCTTCATGGCAAAGTTCTTTATTGATCGCCCTATCTTTGCATGGGTGATCGCCATCATCCTGATGCTGGCGGGTGTGGCGTCGGTGTTCACGCTGCCGGTCGCGCAGTATCCGACCATCGCGCCGCCGTCCATCCAGATCAGCGCCAACTATCCGGGCGCGTCGGCCAAGACGGTGGAAAACACGGTCACCCAGGTGATCGAGCAGCAGATGAGCGGTCTCGACCATCTGCTGTACATCTCGTCGACGTCCGATGACTCGGGCACGGCCACCATTACGCTGACCTTCGCCGCGGGCACCAACCCGGACATCGCGCAGGTGCAGGTGCAGAACAAGCTGCAACTCGCCACGCCGATCCTGCCGCAGGTGGTGCAGCAGCTCGGTATCAGCGTGACGAAGTCGAGCAGCAGCTTCTTGCTGGTGCTCGCGTTCGTGTCCGAAGACGGCAGCATGACCAAGTACGACCTCGCGAACTACGTGGCGTCGAACGTGAAGGACCCGGTCAGCCGTATCGACGGCGTGGGTACGGTCACGCTGTTCGGCTCGCAGTACGCGATGCGCGTGTGGCTCGATCCCAACAAGCTCACGAACTTCCAGCTCACGCCAACCGACGTCACAGCGGCGATCACCGCGCAGAACGTGCAGATCGCGGGCGGCCAGCTTGGCGGCACGCCATCGGTGGCGGGGCAGTCGTTCCAGGCGACCATCACGGAATCGACGCTGCTTCAGACGCCTGAGCAGTTCGGCAACATTCTGCTGAAGGTCAACCAGGACGGCTCGCAGGTGCGTCTGAAGGACGTGGCGCGCATTGGTCTTGGCGGCGAAAACTACAACTTCGACACGAAGTACAACGGTTCGCCGACGGCAGGCCTCGGTATCCAGCTCGCCACGGGCGCCAACGCGCTGCAAACGGCGAAGCTGGTGCGCCAGAAGATCGACGACCTCTCGAAGTACTTCCCGCACGGTCTCGTCGTGAAGTACCCGTACGACACGACGCCGTTCGTGCGCCTGTCGATCGAGGAAGTGATCAAGACGCTGCTGGAAGGCATCGTGCTGGTGTTCCTCGTGATGTACCTGTTCCTGCAAAACCTGCGCGCGACGTTGATTCCGACGATCGCGGTGCCGGTGGTGCTGCTGGGCACGTTCGCGATCATGGCGATGGTGGGCTTCTCCATCAACACGCTCTCCATGTTCGGCCTCGTGCTCGCCATCGGCCTGCTGGTGGACGACGCGATCGTGGTCGTGGAGAACGTCGAGCGGGTGATGGTGGAGGAGGGTTTAGGACCGAAGGAAGCCACCCGCAAGGCGATGGGCCAGATCACCGGCGCGCTGGTGGGCGTGGCGCTCGTGCTCTCCGCGGTGTTCGTGCCGGTGGCGTTCTCGGGCGGCTCGGTCGGCGCCATCTACCGGCAGTTCTCGCTCACGATCGTGGCGGCGATGGTGCTGTCCGTGCTCGTCGCGCTGATTCTCACGCCGGCGCTGTGCGCGACCATCCTCAAGCCGATTCCGAAGGGCCATCACGAAGAGAAGAAGGGCTTCTTCGGCTGGTTCAACCGCACGTTCGAGAAGAGCCGCGACAAGTATCACAGCGGCGTCTACCACGTGATCAAGCGTTCGGGCCGCTGGCTCATTATCTATCTCGCGGTGATCGTCGCGGTTGGCCTGCTGTTCGTGCGCCTGCCGAAGTCGTTCCTGCCCGATGAGGACCAGGGCACGATGTTCGTGATCGTGCAAACGCCGTCGGGCTCGACCCAGGAAACCACGGCACGCACGCTCGCCAACATCCAGAACTGGCTGCTCACGGACGAGAAGTCGATCGTCGAGTCGGTGTTCACGGTGAACGGCTTCAGCTTCGCGGGCCGTGGCCAGAACTCGGGTCTCGTGTTCGTGCGCCTGAAGGACTACAAGGAGCGTCAGCACGCGGACCAGAAGGTCCAGGCGCTGGTGCGCCGCATGTTCGGTCACTACGCGAGCTACAAGGACGCGATGGTGATTCCGGTGAATCCGCCTTCGATTCCCGAACTCGGCACGGCGTCGGGCTTCGACTTCGAATTGCAGGATCGCGGCGGCGTCGGTCACGACAAGCTGATGGAAGCGCGCAACATGCTGCTCGGCATGGCCGCGAAGGACCCGACGCTCGCACTCGTGCGCCCGAACGGCCTGAACGACACGCCGCAGTTCAAGATCGATATCGATCGCGAGAAGGCCAATGCGCTTGGCGTCACGTCGGCGGCGGTGGACCAGACGTTCTCGATCGCCTGGGCATCGTCGTACGTGAACAACTTCCTCGACACCGACGGCCGTATCAAGAAGGTGTACGCGATGTCCGACGCGCCGTTCCGCATGACGCCGGAAGACATGGGTCTCTGGTACGTGCGCAACAGTTCGGGCGGGATGGTGCCGTTCACCTCGTTCGCGGCCGGCCACTGGACCTACGGATCGCCCAAGCTCGAGCGCTACAACGGTATCTCGGCGATGGAAATCCAGGGTCAGGCGGGTCAGGGCAAGTCGACGGGCCAGGCCATGACGGCCATGGAGCAGATCGCGGCGAAGCTGCCCGCGGGCATCGGCTACGAGTGGACGGGTCTGTCGTATCAGGAACGCCAGTCGGGTTCGCAGGCGCCGATTCTGTACGGCATCTCGATCCTCGTCGTGTTCCTGTGTCTTGCGGCGCTGTATGAAAGCTGGTCGATTCCGTTCGCGGTCATCATGGTGGTGCCGCTCGGCGTGCTCGGCGCGCTGCTCGCCGTGACCTTGCGCGGCCTCGAGAACGACGTGTTCTTCCAGGTGGGTCTGTTGACCACCGTGGGTCTGTCTGCGAAGAACGCGATTCTGATCGTGGAGTTCGCGCGAGACCTGCAAGCCGAAGGCAAGATGGGACCGATCGAAGCCGCGCTCGAAGCTTCGCGACTGCGTTTGCGCCCGATTCTCATGACGTCGCTCGCGTTCATTCTCGGCGTGATGCCGCTCGCGATCAGTAACGGCGCGGGTTCGGCTTCGCAGCACGCGATCGGCACGGGCGTGATCGGCGGCATGTTGACGGCCACGTTCCTCGCGATCTTCATGATCCCGATGTTCTTCGTCGTGATCCGCGCGAAGTTTGCCGGCGAGAAGGAAGACGCCGATGTCGCGCTCCAGCACTACGAAGAGCACCACGCGCACGACCACGACGACGAGAACGGCGCGAATGGTGATGGCGCCGGCGGTCAGGGCGGCAACGGTGGCGGAAGCGGCGGCAGCGGCGGCGGAAGCAACGGCAACGGCCCGGGCAAGGAAGGACATTGAGATGCATAAACTATCCGTAATTGCAGTGGCCGCCGCGCTACTCGCGGGTTGCACGATGGAGCCGTGGTACCACCGTCCCGAGGCGCCGGTGTCGCAGAGCTTCCCGCAGGGCGGCGTCTACGCGACGCAGCCCGTCGCGGCGAGCGAGAACGGCCAGCCCGCCAAGAGCGCCAACGGCGCCGCGGCGACCGACATCGGCTGGCGCGAGTTCTTCGTCGATCCGCGTCTGCAACAGCTCGTCGATATCGCGCTGAAGAACAACCGCGACCTGCGCGTTTCGGTGCTCAACGTCGAAGCGGCGCGCGCGCAGTATCAGATCGCGCGCGCCGATCTGTTCCCCGCCATCAACGGCGTGGGCACGGACACGCGCACGCGCACGCCGAAGGATCTGCTGACCAATCCGAACAGTCCGAATCCGTACAGCGTCTACAACGTGGGCGTGCAGGCGTCGTGGGAGCTCGACTTCTGGGGGCGTATCCGCAGCCTGAAGGACCAGGCGCTGGCGCAGTACCTGTCCACGGCGTATGCGCGCAAGGCGGCGGAGATCACGCTGGTTTCGGAAGTCGCGGACCAGTACCTGGTCATGCTCTCCGACGACGACCTGCTCAAGGTCACGCAGGAAACGCTCAAGACGGCGCAGGACTCGTACAACATCGCGAAGGCGCAGTTCGAAACGGGCACCGGCACCGAGCTCGATCTGCGCCAGGCGCAGACCGTGGTCGAGAACGCGCAGGCCAACATGCAGGCGCAACTGCGCGCGCGGGCCCAGGCCGAAAACGCGCTCGTGCTGCTGATTGGCGAGCCGCTGCCGGCGGACTTGCCGCAAGGCCTGCCGCTCGACGGCCAGGCCCTGCTCAACGACATCCCGGCGGGACTGCCTTCGGATCTGCTCACGCGGCGTCCGGACATCATGCAGGCCGAGGAAACGCTGCTCGCGGCGAATGCCAATATCGGCGCGGCGCGTGCGGCCTTCTTCCCGAAGATCTCGCTCACGGCGGCGTTCGGCTCCGAAAGCCTGTCGCTCGGCGGCCTCTTCAAGGCGGGCACGGCGGCGTGGAGTTTCGTGCCGCAGATCACGCTGCCGATCTTCGAAGGCGGTTCGAACATCGCGAACCTGCAACTCGCGAATGTCGAGAAGCGCATCGAGATCGCCAACTACGAGAAGTCGATCCAGTCGGCGTTCCGCGAAGTGGCTGACGGTTTGGCTGCACGCGGTACCTACGACGAGCAGATCGCAGCGCTCGAACGCAGCACGTTTGCGAACCAGCGCTCGCTCACGCTTTCGGAGCTGCGCTACAAGAACGGCGTGGACAGCTATCTGCCGGTGCTGGCCGCGCAGACGAGCCTCTACACCGCACAGCAGTCGCTCGTCACGGCGCGTCTTGCGCGGCTGACCAACCTCGTCGATCTGTATCGTGCGCTGGGCGGCGGCTGGATCGCGAACGCGGGCGAAACGCCGCGTCCGGCCGATGCGCCGGCCGACTACGGCGCGGCGAGCGCGCCGGCAGCGGCTTCGGCGGCTACGGCGGGGTAACGCGCCGTCAGGGCTTGGCCAGCAGGAAGCGAAAACGCCACGGGAGACCGTGGCGTTTTTTTATGCGCGTGCCAAAACGAAAAAGAAGAGGGCAAAAGCGGGGCAAAAAAAAGGCGCCACGGTTTCCCATGGCGCCAAACCAGCAAAAGACCCCGCCCGCATGTGTGTGTAGATGGACACCGGCGAGCGGGGAACCTCTCGCGTCAACTCAAACCGTTCATATTCAGTGCGCTGCCGAGCGGGGCATTTCGTGGCCCGCGTCGGGCGCCTGGTCCGCGTCGGGGCGCCCTTCCAGATCGTGCCCGGCGCGACGGATGGCGCGCTCGGCGGCCTTCTCGCTCTTCGCGCCGTTGAAGATCAGGTTCAGCACCACGGCCGACACCGAAGCGAGCAGGATGCCGCTATGGAGCAGCGGCGAGAGCGCCGGCGGCAGCTTCGCGAAGAAGTGCGGCGACACCACCGGCACGAGACCGAAGCCCACGCTCACGGCCACGATGAAGAGGTTGTGCTGGTTCTTCACGAAGTCCACGCGCGAGAGCACCTTGATGCCGTTCGCGGCCACCATGCCGAACATCACGATGCCCGCGCCGCCCAGCACGAAGGCGGGCACCGAGGCGACCATCTGCGCCATCTTCGGGAAGAGGCCGAGCAGCACGAGAATCACGCCGCCCATCGCGCACACATAGCGGCTCTTCACGCCGGTCACGCCGATCAGGCCCACGTTCTGCGAAAACGACGTATGCGGGAACGAGTTGAAGATGCCGCCGATCAGCGTGCCCAGACCGTCCACGCGCAGACCGCGCACGAGCGTGGCCTGATCCACCGGGCGCTCGACCATGTCGCCCACGGCGAGGAACATGCCCGTCGATTCGATGAAGGTCACGAACATCACGATCACCATCGTCGCGATCGGCAGAATATGGAATTTCGGCATGCCGAAATGGAACGGCATGACGATGCCCACCCACGGCGCGCTCGCCATGCCCGCGAGATTCACGCGGCCGAGTGCCAGCGCAATGGCGAAGCCCGCGACGATGCCGAGCAGCACCGAGATATTGGCGACGAAGCCGCGCCCGAACTTGTTGATGAGCAGGATCAGCATCAGCACGAGCAGCGAGAGGCCGAGGTAGACGGGGCTGCCGTACTCGGGGTTGCCCACGCCGCCGGCGGCCCAGTTGATGCCCACTTCCATGAGCGAGAGGCCGATCACCGCGATCACGGTGCCGACCACCACGGGCGGGAAGAAGCGCAGCAGCTTGCCGATCATCGGGGCGATGACGATGCCGATGGCGCCTGCGGCGATGGTCGAGCCGAAGATGTCGAGAATGCCGAGCGACGGATTCGTGCCGATGGCGATCATCGGGCCGACCGAGGCGAAGGTGCAGCCCATGATGACGGGCAGGCGGATGCCGAAGATCCACAGGCCGAGTGTCTGGATCAGCGTGGCGATGCCGCAGGCGAACAGGTCGGCGCTGATGAGGAAGGCGACCTGGTCCTTGGGCAGCCCGATCGCCCCGCCGACGATGAGCGGCACGGCGACCGCGCCTGCGTACATCACGAGCACGTGCTGGATGCCGAGCGTAAGCAACTGGCCGAACGGCAGGCGCTCGTCGCAGGGGTGGACCTGGCCGGACCGGTCCTGAAGACCCTTGGCTTGCATGTCGTCTGTCTCCGTCTGTTTGTTTAAGGATATGGCCTCCAAGGTATGCGGTACGAAAATATGCAACAAGACCGCTGGGGACTATTCCGTGCTTTCCGGGGGCGATATGCGCGCAGGCCGACGGATGGCCGACATAAGGGTGCGATCGGCGTCGGCGCGCCGCGTGTGAGCGCCTGTTTGGGGCTGCGAGGCGCGCTGCGCGCGTGCGCGAATGCGGCGGCGCAACGCGGGAAGGGCCCTGTTTCAGGGAGTCGACGGCCTGTGCGGCGCGTGTCCGGCGGTGGGCGTCTCGCTGCGGCGTGGCAATCGTTGACGTGCGCACGTTGCCGTTGCGGTGGCTCGTCAATAGGGGACGGGCAATGTCACATATGGCCGCGCCCTTATGATCTCTATTTCGGATGCCGAATGTGAGCCATTTGGCATCGCTTGGACAGCCACCGGGTTAACCCGTGAATGGGCATTTTTCGAAGCGAAATCGGCTGCGTTGCGAGCGGGTTCGCGGCATGTTCGTGACCGGCTCGCCACGCGCTTTTCGGGTCGCTCATCGGCGCGCGCTGCGCGCCGGTATCATGGCTTTTTTTCCGCTGCCTCACATCTCTCGCACGGCCTCCCATGAGCTCATCGCAAACGCGTTTTCTCGGCATCGACCTCGGCACCGGTTCGCTCAAGCTTGGCATCGTCGATGGCGAGGGCGTCGAGCGCGCTTCGGCGAGTGTTGCCTATGCGCTCGAAACGCCGCAGCCCGGCTGGGCCGAGATCGCCGTCGATCGCTGGTGGGAGGCACTGGTCGAGGCGTGCTCGCGGCTGCCCGAAAGCGAGCGCGCGGCAGTGCGCGCCATCGGCTTTTCCGGGCAGATGCATGGCGTCGTGCTCACCGACGAAGCCGGCCGCGCATTGCGCCCCGCGATGCTGTGGCCCGACACGCGCGCGCATGCGCTGCTCGATGCGTGGCCCGACGACGCCGAACATGCCCAGCCCAACCCCGCTGCGCCCGGCATGGCCGGCCCGCTGCTGCGCTGGGTGCTGCAAAACGAGCCGCCGATCGCGCAGGCCGCGCGTTGGGCGCTGCAACCGAAGGACTGGCTGCGCGTGGCGCTGGGCGGCGCGTTCGTCGCCGATCCCTCGGATGCGTGCGCGACCGCGCTCGCCGCGCCCGATGGCGCGTGGGATTTCGCGCTGATCGAACGCCTTGGCTTGCCCGTGCGCTGGTTCGCGCCGCTGGCCGGTTCGAGTGAAGCGAGCGGCACGCTGAGCGGCGCGGCCGCCCAGGCGCTCGGCATGCCTGCGGGCATCGTGCTCGCAACGGGCGCCGGCGACACGCCTTGCGCCGCGCTCGGCAGCGGCCTGGCCGACGACGGCGATGCGCTCCTCACCACGGGCACCGGCGGCCAGATCATCGTGACCGCGCGCAGCATTCCCCCCGCGCGGCGCGGGCTGCATCGCTACCGCTCGGCCACCGGCGGCTGGTACACCATGGCCGCCATGCAGAATGTGGGCGTGGCGCTCGAAGCCGCGCGCGGCTGGCTGTCTTACGATTGGGCCTGCGCGTATGTGGACGCGTTCGCCGCGCCGCCTTCGGAGACGCTCGCATTTTTGCCCTACCTGAGCGGCGAGCGCTCGCCATGGCTCGACCCGGCGGCGCGCGGCGGCTGGCTCGGCGCGTCGCTCGGCGATACGCGCGGCACGCTCATGCGCGCGGCGTTCGAGGGCGTGGCGTTCGCGTTGCGCGCGGGCCTGGACGCCGTGCGCGGTATGGCGCAAACCGGCGGCGAGAGCACGGGCGCTGCGCAGGCCGTGCCGAGGCTCAAGCTGGCGGGCGGCGGCTCCGTCGACGCGCGCTGGCGGCAACTGCTCGCCGACGCGCTCGACGCGCAGCTTGACGCCATCGACTGCCCGAACGCGGCGGCGCGCGGCGCGGCGCTGCTGGGCGGTCTCGCGTGCGGGCACTGGCACGCGAGCGACCTTGCCGCGCTGGCGCCCGCCGCAACGCGCGTGGCGTCGCCGCGCCCCGACGCGGCGCTGGCCCGGCGCTATGCGCGTTTCATCGACCTGTACGGCCGCGTGCGCACCTGGTTCGCGCCAGCGGCGTGATGAGGCGAATTGGACTCACCTACCAAGCGAGGAAATACGGAATGCTGAACCTGATCGAGGAACACGCCTGCCATGGCGGCGTGCAGCGCATTTATCAGCACGAGTCGGAAACCATCGGCCTGCCGATGCGCTTTTCGGTGTATCTGCCGCCGCAGGCGCGCACGGCGAACGTGCCGGGGGTCTTCTATCTCGCGGGCCTGACCTGCACGGAGGAGACGTTCCCGATCAAGGCGGGCGCGCAGCGCTTCGCCGCGCAACACGGCCTCGCGCTCATCACCCCCGACACGAGCCCGCGCGGCGCGAACGTGCCGGGCGAAGCCGATGCGTGGGACTTCGGCGTGGGGGCGGGGTTTTATGTCGACGCCACGCGCGAACCGTGGTCGAAGCACTGGCGCATGTATTCGTACGTGCGCGACGAACTGCGCGCGAAGGTGACGACGAATCTGCCTGTCGACGGCGCGCGTCTCGGCATCTTCGGGCATTCGATGGGCGGGCACGGCGCGTTGATGCTCGCGCTGCGCAATCCGGACATTTATCGCTCGGTGTCGGCGTTCGCGCCGATCGCGGCGCCCACGCGCTGCCCGTGGGGCGAGAAGGCCTTCAGCGGCTATCTGGGCGACGACCGCGAAGCGTGGAAGCAATACGACGCGAGCGAACTGGTGGCGAAGGCGACGCGCAAGTTCGAGGAGGGCATCCTCGTCGATCAGGGCATGGCCGATTCGTTCCTGCCCACCCAGTTGAACCCCGATGTGTTCGAAGCCGCGTGCAAGGCGGCGGGGCAGCCGCTCACGCTGCGCCGCCACGAGGGCTACGATCACGGCTACTTCTTTATCCAGTCGTTCGTCGAGGATCATCTCGCGCATCATGCGCGGATCTTGTCGAAGTAACGCAAGCGAGCCATACAAACGAAAAAGGCGTTGCCACCGGAAGGGGCAACGCCTTTTTTCGATGCGCGCGCAACGTGCTAGCGACGCCCGATCAAGCTTGCACCATACACCAGCGCGGCGAGCGCGGTGATCCAGAAACTCGTGGGCCAGTCGGTGTAGTACGCGAGCGTCACGCCGAGCCACGCCTGCACGAGCGCGAGCAGCGCGGCGAGCACGAGGCCCGTGGAAAGGCGCGTGGTGAGGTTCTGCGCGGCGGCGGCGGGCCCGACCATCAGCGTGAAGACGAGCAGCACGCCGACGATCTGCGTGCACGCGGCCACGGCGAGTGCGGCGATGGCGAGAAACAGCATCGACACGGCGCGCAGAGACACGCCCTTCGCTTCGGCAAGCTCCGGTTGCAGCGAGGCGAACAACAGCGGCCGCATGATGGCCGCGAGCGCCACGAGGCTCGCCACGGCCAGCGCCGCGAGCACGCCCAGCGTTTCGCGGCTCACGCCGAGCACGTTGCCGAACAGGAGCGCCGTGACCTGGGTGGCGTACGACGTGAAGAAGTGCAGGAACAGCAGGCCGAAGCCGAGCGCGAGCGAGAGGATCACGCCGATCGCGACATCGCGGCCCGCGAGCTTTTCGCCGAGCGCACCCATCGACACGCCCGCTGCGAGCGTGAAGCCCACCATGCCCCACATCGGCGAGACACCGAGCAGCACGGCGCCCGTTGCACCCGTGAAGCCCACGTGCGAGAGCGCGTGGCCCGCGAACGTCTGCCCGCGCATCACCAGAAAGTAGCCGACGATGCCCGCGAGCACCGCGACGATGCCCGACGCCGCGAAGGCGTTCACCATGAAATCGTATTCAAGCATCGTGCGTGTGGCCGTGTGCGTTGTCGTTATTGCCGTGGCTGTGGCCGCCGTCGTGAGCGTGGCCGTGACCATGATCGTGCGCATGGTCGTGCTCATGCTCGTGGTCGTGTTTTTCGACTTCCACGTCGCCCGACATCACGAAGATGCGGCCCTTCATGCGCATCACCTCGATGGGCGAGCCATAGAGGCGCGAGAGCACGGGCGCGGTGATGACTTCGTCCACGCTGCCGAGCGCGGCCACGCCGTTGCCGAGATAGAGCACGCGGTCGAGCGCGTTGAGCAGCGGATTGAGTTCGTGCGCGGAGAACAGCACCGCGATGCCGAGCTCGCGCTGCACGCGGCGCACGAGTTCGACCACGCCGCGCTGATGGTTGGGGTCGAGGCTGATGAGCGGCTCGTCGAGCAGCAGCAGCTTCGGGTCGCCGAGCAGGCATTGCGCGAGCAGCAGGCGCTGGCGCTCGCCGCCCGAAAGCTCCGAGAGCGGGCGGTCCGCCAGCGCGGTCGCGCCCACGAGATCGAGCACGCGCTCGACGTCGGCGCGCGTGGTCGCGTCGGCGCGCGGCAGGCCCCAGCGGTGGCCGTCGGCGGCCATCGCCACGAAGTCGCGGCCGCGCACGCGGCGGCTCGCGAGCGCGGTGCGCGTTTGCGGCATGTAGCCGATCTTCGCGTTGCCGCGCGCGACCGGCTCGCCCAGCACGCGGATCGCGCCGTGCGAGGCCGGCACGAGGCCGAGAATGGCGCGCATGAGCGTGGTCTTGCCCGCGCCGTTCGGCCCGAGCACGCCGATGAATTCGCCCTGGTTCACCGCGAAGTTCGCGTCGCGCAGGATCGTGCGCTCGCCGAGTGCGAGGCTCACGCCCGCGAGCGTGAGCACGGGTGCGGGCGCGCGGTGCGCGCCATGAGCGCCATGGTGTTGCGCGCCTTGCTGTGAAGCGAGATCAGTGGGCGAGGGGCCGGCCCCTGTCATGGCGTGTGTCCTTGCTGAATACGATTAATGTTGATTCTGCGCGCTCGCGGCGAGCGCTTTGTCGAGCGCTTCGAGCTGGGCGAGCATCCATTGCTGGAAGTTCACGCCGGCCGGCTGCGTTTCGGTCACGCTCACCGACGGCACCTTCGACTGCTTCGCCAGTGCCAGCATGCGCCGCGTGAGCGCTTCGGTCGCCTGGCTGTTGTAGATCAGCACGCGCACGCGGCGCTCGCGCAGGTCGCGCTCGAACGCGGCGATGTCCGAAGCGCTCGCCTCGGTGTCGTTCATCGCCGCGAGCTGGAAGCGCTGGTTGCGCATATCGAGGCCAATAGCGTCCGACATGTAGCCGAACACCGGCTCCGTAGCCGTGACCGGCTGGCCCTGGTAGTGCGCGCGCAGCGCCGCGACCTTGGCGTCGACCGGTTGCAGCGAGGCGAGGAACGTCGCCAGGTTGGCATCGTACACGCTCTTGTGCGCCGGGTCCGCTGCGCCGAGCGCCGTGCTCACGGCGCGCGCCACGGCGGGCATGGTTTTCGGGTCGTACCAGAGGTGCGGATTGCCGCCCGCTTTCTTGCCGACGAGGTCCGCCGCGACGATCGTCGCGCGGTCGTTGCCGCTTTTGCCCGCGCCCGTTGCGCCGAGCAGCTTGGTCATCCACGGGTCGTAGTCGGCGCCGTTATAGACCACTACGCGCGCGTTCTGGAGCGCGCGGGCCGTTTTCGGGCTCGCCTCGAAAAGATGCGGGTCCTGATCGGGGTTGCTGAGGATGCTTGTGACGTCCACATAGCTGCCGCCGATCTGCTTGACGACGTCGCCATAGAAGTTCTCGGCGGCGACCACCGGAATCGCGGCACTGCCCGCCTGCGCTGCCAGGGCCGCGCTCGCGCCGCCGAGCGCCGTGCCCAGCGCGAGGGCGAGCCCTGCCGCGAGCCGCGCGAGCGCGGGGGTAACGCGCGTTAGCGCGCCCGTAGTGGCGGGGCGTTGGGGGCAATTCGCGCGGGTGAACGTCAGCATGGTTCTATCCTTGTTTATAGCGGAATCTGAAAGAGGCGCGGGAGCGTCGGCGTCGCGAAGGCGAGATGATATAACGTATCACTTCTCTTGGCGAGTCAGCTCGCCGTCCGGCCAAGGGGGCCGGATCTCCATGCCACGCCCCGCGAGGGCTTGCGCGCCGCACCATCGAAATGTCGGTCAATCGCGTTCGTTCGCCTTGACAGGCTCCGACTCGTATCCGATCATTCGATCAACGAAAGAGCAAATGCTCACATGTGGGGCGATCGCCCAGATGCACTTCACCAAAGTGTTTTTCTGGCGCCCCACACGAATGAAACCGGAGACAAACCTGTGGCACATTCCGCGATCCCGGCGGCAGGACGTTTGCAGGACAAGGTAGCCGTGCTCACCGGCGCGGCGAGCGGCATTGGCGAGGCGGTCGCGCAGCGCTATCTCGACGAAGGCGCGCGCTGCGTGCTCGTTGACGTGAAGGCCGCCGGATCCATCGCGCCCACGCTGGCTGCCGCGTACCCCGAGCGCGTGCTGGCAGTGAGCGCGGACGTCACGCGACGCGAGGACATCGATCGCATCGTGCTCAGCGCGGTCGAACGCTTTGGCCGCATCGACATTCTCTTCAACAACGCGGCGCTGTTCGACATGCGCCCGCTTCTCGACGAATCCTGGGACATTTACGACCGCCTCTTCGCGGTGAACGTGAAGGGCATGTTCTTCCTCATGCAGGCCGTGGCGCGCCGCATGGTCGAACAAGGGCAGGGCGGCAAGATCATCAACATGTCCTCGCAGGCGGGCCGCCGCGGCGAGGCACTCGTTTCGCACTACTGCGCAACCAAGGCTGCGGTGCTGAGCTACACGCAGTCGGCGGCGCTCGCGCTCGCGCCGCATCGCATCAACGTGAACGGCATCGCGCCGGGCGTGGTCGACACGCCAATGTGGGAGCAGGTCGACGCGCTCTTCGCACGCTACGAACATCGTCCGCTGGGCGAGAAAAAGCGCCTCGTGGGCGAGGCCGTGCCGCTCGGGCGCATGGGTCTGCCCGAGGATCTCACGGGCGCCGCGCTCTTTCTCGCGTCCGCCGACGCCGACTACATCACCGCGCAGACACTCAACGTCGACGGCGGAAACTGGATGAGCTGACCCTTCCCGCAGCCCTTGCACAACGCAATACGACATAACGCAACGAACAAGGAGACAACGTCATGAAGCCAGCAATGAAGACCGCAGCAAAGTGCATAGGTCGAGCGGTGAGTGCCGGCGCACTCGTCGCCGCGGCGAGCGCCGCTCACGCGCAGACCGTCACGATCGCCATGTTGAACAACCCGGACATGATCGAGCTGAAGAAGCTCTCGCCGGCCTTCGAGAAGGCCAATCCGGGCATCAAGCTGAACTGGGTGATTCTGGAAGAAAACGTGCTGCGCCAGCGCGCGACCACCGACATCACGACCAACAGCGGCCAGTTCGACGTGATGATGATCGGCACCTACGAGGCGCCGCAATGGGGCAAGCGCGGCTGGATCGTGCCGATGACGAACCTGCCCGCGAGCTATGACATCGACGATGTGGTGAAGACCGCGCGCGACGGCCTCTCGTACAACGGCACGCTTTATGCGCTGCCGTTCTACGTGGAAAGCTCGATGACGTATTACCGCAAGGATCTGTTCGACAAGAAGGGCCTCAAGATGCCCGAACAGCCCACCTATGACCAGATCAAGGACTTCGCCGACAAGCTCACCGACAAGTCCGCCGGCACCTACGGCATCTGCCTGCGCGGCAAGGCCGGCTGGGGAGAGAACATGGCGTACGTGACGACGGTTGCGAACACCTTCGGCGGCCGCTGGTTCGACGAGAAGTGGCATGCGCAGCTCACCTCGCCCGAGTGGAAGAAGGCCGTGAACTTTTACGTGGATCTGTTGAAGAAGGACGGCCCTCCGGGAGCGAGCTCGAACGGCTTCAACGAAAACCTCACGCTGATGTCCTCGGGCAAGTGCGCGATGTGGATCGACGCGACGGTGGCCGCCGGCATTCTCTACAACAAGCAGCAGTCGCAGGTAGCCGACAAGATCGGCTTCGCGGCCGCGCCGACGCAGGCTACGCCGAATGGCGCGCACTGGCTGTGGTCGTGGGCGCTCGCGGTGCCGAAGTCGTCGAAGTCGCAGGACGCCGCGAAGAAGTTCATCGAATGGGCCACGTCGAAGGAATACGTCCAGATGGTCGCGCAGGACGAGGGCTGGGCTTCGGTGCCGTCGGGCACGCGTATTTCGACGTACCAGAATCCCGAGTACAAGAAGGCCGCGCCGTTCTCGGACTTCGTGCTCAAGGCGATCCAGACCGCCGATCCGAATCACCCGACCGCGAAGCCGGTGCCGTACACGGGTATCCAGTTCGTCGGGATTCCTGAATTCCAGTCGTTCGGTACGGTCGTGGGCCAGAGCATTGCAGGTGCCGTGGCCGGGCAGATGAGCGTCGATCAGGCGCTGGCCGCGGGCAATGCCGCTGCCGACCGCGCTGTGGCGCAGGCCGGGTACCAGAAGTAAGGGTAGCAAACGTAGCCACGCTGCGATGTTCCCGCAGCAAGCGTAGTGCCGCGAGCGCGCGCCGGGCCACCCGGCGCGGCGCGCCCCCTCGCGAAGCCGATGTCGCGCCGTGCCACGAGCCGGCGCGCAACCGAGAAGGGTGGTCCTCATGCGTCATCTCCATCTCCCCATGCCTATATTCAATCGAGCGCGTACGCCGCAGAAACCGCAGCAGGTCGAGACACGCCGCTCGGCGTCACGCTGGCTCGTGACGCCGTCCGTCGCGGTGCTGCTGCTGTGGATGACGATTCCGCTCGCGATGACGATCTGGTATTCGTTCACGCGATACAACCTGCTGAATCCGGACCTGAAGGGTTTCGCGGGCTTCGACAACTACAAGTTCCTTGCCACTGACCCCTCGTTCGTGCCGTCGATCGTGCACACCATCGAGCTGATCGTGGCGGTGCTCGTGATCACCGTGGTGGGCGGCGTGCTGATGGCGGTGCTGTTCGACCGCAAGTTCATCGGCCAGGGCGTGGCGCGCCTGTTCGCGATCGCGCCGTTCTTCGTCATGCCCACGGTGAGCGCGCTGATCTGGAAGAACATGATCCTGCACCCCGTGTACGGGCTCGTGGCCATCGCCATGCGTTCGATAGGCATGACGCCCATCGACTGGTTCGCCGTGTATCCGCTCACGGCGGTCATCATGATCGTGGCGTGGCAGTGGCTGCCGTTCGCGTTCCTCATTCTCTTCACGGCGATCCAGTCGCTCGACCAGGAGCAGAAGGAAGCCGCGAAGATCGACGGCGCGGGCCCGATCGCCTTGTTCTTCTACATCACGCTGCCGCACCTGCGGCGCGCGATTGCCGTTGTCGTGATGATGGAAACCATTTTCCTGCTGTCGATCTTCGCCGAGATCTACACGACCACGGGCGGCGGTCCCGGCAATGCGACCACCAACCTCACTTACCTGATCTACTCGATGGGCCTGCAACAGTTCGACGTGGGCATCGCCTCGGCTGGCGGCATTCTCGCCGTCGTGCTCGCGAACATCGTGTCGTTCTTCCTCGTGCGCATGCTCGCGCGCAACCTCAAAGGGGAGTACGAAAAATGAGCCAGATTACCGCTACGCCCGCGCCATCGCCCGACGCGGTCAACCGTTCGTCGCCGCTCCAGTTCATCGGCCGCGTGCTGCCGGGGCTGCTTGCCTGGCTCATCGCGCTTGCGCTGTTCTTCCCGATCTTCTGGATGACGATCACGGCGTTCAAGACCGAGCAACAGGCCTATATTCCGACGATCTTCTTCCTGCCGACGCTCGACAGCTTCCGCGAGGTGTTCGCGCGCAGCAACTACTTCTCGTTCGCGTGGAACTCGGTGCTGATCTCGGCCGGCGTGACCGTCGTCTGCCTGCTTCTTGCCGTGCCCGCCGCGTATGCGATGGCGTTCTTCCCGACCCAGCGCACGCAGAAGGTCCTGCTGTGGATGCTCTCCACGAAGATGATGCCGTCGGTGGGCGTGCTCGTGCCGATCTACCTGCTGTGGAAGAACACCGGGCTGCTCGACACCGTGTCCGGTTTGATCATCGTCTATACGCTCATCAACCTGCCCATTGCGGTGTGGATGACTTTCACGTATTTCAATGAGATTCCGCGCGACATTCTCGAAGCCGGACGCATGGACGGCGCGGCCACGTGGCAGGAAATCGTCTATCTGCTCATGCCGATGGCGGTGCCAGGGCTCGCTTCCACCGCGCTGCTGCTGATTATTCTTTCGTGGAACGAAGCATTCTGGAGTATCAATCTGTCCAGCTCCAACGCCGCGCCGCTTACCGTGTTCATCGCCTCGTATTCGAGCCCCGAGGGGCTGTTCTGGGCGAAGCTCTCCGCGGCATCACTGCTCGCGGTGGCGCCGGTGCTGATCGTCGGCTGGCTTTCGCAGAAGCAACTGGTGCGCGGCCTCACCTTCGGGGCGGTCAAGTAAATGGACAAGGCAATGCCCATTCAAGCCCTGATCTGCGACTGCGACGGCGTGCTGATCGACAGCGAAGCCGTGGCGGCCCGTGTGCTGGTGCGCGAACTCGAAGCACGCTGGCCAGGAGTCGACGCGGCGCCCGTGGTGATGCCGCTGCTCGGCCAGCGTATCGAGCGCGTGCTGGGCGGCGCGGGCGAGGCGCTCGGGCGCAGCCTGAGCGCCACCGATGTCGACGCGATCCGCACGGTGGCCGAAGCCGAAGCACGAGAGGCGCCGCTCTTTCCGGGCGTCGTGGCCGCGCTGCAAGCGGTGACGCTCACCAAGGCCTGCGCGAGCAACAGCTACACGGCCGTGGTGCGCGAGGTGCTCGCGCGCAACGGACTCGATCGCTTCTTCGGCGCGCGCGTGTATTGCGCCGATATCGTCGCGCGGCCGAAGCCCGCGCCCGACGTCTATCTCGCCGCGGCGCAAGGCATGGGCGTGACGCCCGCCGCGTGCCTCGTGGTGGAGGACAGCGTGACGGGCGTGAGCGCGGCGCGCGCGGCGGGCATGATGGTGCTCGGCTTCGTGGGCGGCACGCACGTGGGCGGCGACGCGCACGCCCACGAGTTGCGCGAGGCGGGCGCAATCGAAATCTTCGACGACATGACGACGCTGCCCGCACGGGTGGCGCAACGAATCAACCAGGCGGATGCGCGTTCGTATTGAGCGATATCGGGCAATTCCGCGGCAACGGAGACACATCATGGCAAGCGTGATCCTCAGAGACGTACTGAAGCGCTACGACGACAACGAAGTGCTGCGCGACGTGAACCTCGACATCGGCGACGGCGAGTTCGTGGTGTTCGTGGGCCCGAGCGGCTGCGGCAAGACCACGCTCATGCGCATGATTGCGGGGCTGGAGGACATCAGCGGCGGCGATTTGATGATCGATGGCACGCGCATGAACGACGTGCCCCCGGCCAAGCGCGGCATTGCGATGGTGTTCCAGTCGTACGCGCTGTATCCGCACATGACGCTCTACGACAACATGGCGTTTGGCCTGAAGCTCGCGGGCGCGAAGAAGCCCGAGATCGACGCGGCCGTGAAGAACGCCGCGAAGATCCTGCACATCGACCATCTGCTCGACCGCAAGCCCAAGCAGCTTTCGGGCGGCCAGCGGCAGCGTGTGGCGATTGGGCGCGCGATCACGCGCAAGCCCAAAGTGTTCCTGTTCGACGAGCCGCTTTCGAATCTCGACGCCGCGCTGCGCGTGAAGATGCGTCTGGAATTCGCGCGCCTGCACGACGAGCTCAAGACGACGATGATTTACGTGACCCACGACCAGGTCGAAGCGATGACGCTGGCGGACAAGATCGTCGTGCTTTCGGCGGGCAATGTCGAACAGGTTGGCAGTCCGAATCGTCTTTATCACGCGCCGGCGAACCGGTTCGTCGCGGGCTTCATCGGCTCGCCGAAGATGAACTTCCTCGACGGCACGGTGCAGCAGGTCGGCAGCGACGGCATTGTCGTGCGCTACGAAACGGGCGATACGCAGAAGGTGGCGGTCGAGCCGGGCAATGCGCGCGAAGGCGACAAGGTGACGGTGGGCATCCGCCCCGAGCACCTGCACATCATGACGGGCGCGGAAGGCGTGAGCGCGAAGGCGATGGCGGTCGAGTCGCTCGGCGACGCCGCTTATCTCTACGCCGAATGCGCGGTTGCGCCCGAGGGCCTGATCGCGCGCATTCCGCCGCTGGAGCAGCACCAGCGCGGCGAGGCGTTGAAAGTCGGCTCGACGCCCGATCATTGCCATCTCTTCAATGCAGATGGTCTCGCGTTCGAGCGTCGCTTCGCGCAGCAACTGGCTGCGTGAATTCACTGGCTTGCCGGACGCACCGCCTCGCTGGCTGAGGCGGTGTACTGTGTGGCGAGGTACCTGAGGTTGCCTTTGATAGCCCGCTTCGTGCGGGCTTTTTTTGTCTTCGGCGTATGGAGGCGGGAGGCGTCAGCGTGCGAGCGCGGCGCGCGCGCACAGCTCATCGGTCACGAGCCCGGAGAGCCAGCCGCCGTTGAGCGCCGCGATCACTGCATCGCGCTTGCGCGCGCCGCCGGCAAAGCCGATGGTCGGGCGGCGCGGCGGCGAATCGAGGTACACGCTCGTCACGCGGCGGCCGGTGGGCGAATCCACGCGCTTGCCGGCCGCGTCGATCGGCAGGCCGAGCATCTCGGCCACTGCGCCCTGATTCATCAGCTCGCGCACTTCGTCGGACGTGATGAAGCCGTCCTCATGCAGCGGGCAATGCTCGCCGATATTGCCGATGCCCACGAACGCGACATCGGCCTCGCCCGAGAGCGATTCGACGATGCGATAGAGCCGGTGATTGCACCATTGGGCGCGCTCGGCCTCGTTGTCGGCGATGAGCGGCGCGGGCAGCAGGAAATGCTTGCCACCGGTCTTCTCGGAGATATGCAGCGCGACGTCGTAGCGATTCGACGAGCCGTCCTGCGCGATCGCGCCCACCATCGAAACCAGCCGGTGCTGCGGCCGCTCCAGTTGCGCGATCTGATCGACGGCGGCCTTGAGCGTGCGGCCGCTGCTCACGGCCACCACCATCGGCCGCTCTTCGGTGAGGTAGCGCTCCATCACCTGTGCGCCCGCCACCGCGAGCTTGCGGTCGATCTCCTCGGGCGTGTCGTTGTCCACCGGCACCACTTCGCAGACCGAAAGGCCGTAGCGTTTCGACAGCGCATCGGCGAGCGCGAGGCAGTCGGCGAGCCGGTGATCGACGCGCACGCGAATGAGATTCTTCTCGACCGCGAATGCGACGAGGCGCTGCGCGACCGGACGCGACACCTGGAGTTTCTCGGCGATTTCGTTCTGGGTGTTGCCGGCCACGTAGTAGAGCCAGGCGGCGCGGGTCGCGAGATCGAGTTTTTCGGTGGACTTGGGCACGGTGGTGGTCGAGGCTGGATCGGGGCCGAAGTGTACTGCACACCTTACGCGAGGCGTTCGCGCGAGGGCTCGAAGAGTGGGCGTACGTGGCGGTACAGCGCGCGGTAGGCCGTGAGCCGCTCGCGCAGCGCCGCGTGGCGCGTGGCGTTCGGCGTGTACTCGGCCACGACTGGGGGCTTGGTCAGCACTTCGCGCGCGTCGCCGCCCGCTGCCAGCCAGCCCAGCCGCGCCGCGCCGAGCGCCGCGCCCGTCTCGCCGCCGCCGTGCTGGCGCGTGGGCGTGTTGAATGCGTCCGCAACGAGTTGCGCCCAGTAGCCGCTGCGCGCGCCGCCGCCCAGCATCGAGAGCGCGCCCACTTCGGTGCCTGCGGCCGCGAGCGCGTCGAGCCCGTCGGTGAGCGCGAGCGTCACGCCTTCGAGCACGGCGTAGCCGAGCAGCGCGCGATCGGTCGCGTGCGTCATGCCGAAGAACACGCCTTGTGCGTACGGGTCGTTGTGCGGCGTGCGCTCGCCCGAGAGATACGGCAGGAAGAGCGGGGCTTCGTTGAGCGTTTGCGGACTGAGTTGTTCGACTTCGGCGAGCAGCGTGGGCTCGTTCGTGCCCGTGAGCTTGCAGACCCAGCGCAGGCAGCTTGCCGCTGAGAGCACGACGCTCATCTGGTGCCAGCGGTCCGGAATCGCGTGGCAGAACGCATGCACGGCGGAAGCCGGGTTGGGCCGGAAGCGGTCGCCCACCACGCAGAGCACGCCCGAGGTACCGAGCGAGACGAAGCCGTCGCCGGGCTGCGTCGCGCCGATGCCTATGGCACTGGTCGCGTTGTCGCCGCCGCCCGCCGCCACGATCACGTCCTCGCGCAGGCCGAATTCGCGCGCAATCGCGGGCAGGAGCGTGCCCGAGGGCGCGCTGCCTTCGGCAAGCGAGGGCATTTGCGCGCGTGTCATGTTGCAGGCGTCGAGCAGCGCGTCGGACCAGTCGCGCCTGGCCACGTCGAGCCAGAGCGTGCCCGCCGCATCGGAGGGATCGGAGACCTTGCCGCCGGTGAGTTGCAGGCGCAAGTAGTCCTTCGGCAGCAACACGCAGGCCGTTTCGCGAAAGATCTTCGGCTCGTGGCGCGCGACCCACAGCAGCTTGGGCGCGGTGAAGCCCGGCATGGCGAGATTGCCCGCAATGCGATGCAACTGCGGTGCACGCGCGGTGAGTTCGGCGCACTCGTCCACGGCGCGCATGTCGTTCCAGAGGATCGCCGGGCGCAGGACGTTGTCGCGGGCGTCGAGCAGCACGGCGCCGTGCATCTGCCCGGAAAGGCCGATGCCGCGCACCTGCCCGAATTCCTGCGGATGGGCTTCGCGCAGCGCGGCGAGCGCGCGGCGCGTGCCGTCCCACCAGTCGGCGGGATTCTGCTCGGACCAGCGCGGGTGAGGGCGCGAGACGACGAAAGGCGTGCCGGCCGTGCCGATCACGCGGCCGTCGGGCGCGAGCAGCAGGACTTTCACTTCGGAGGTGCCGAGGTCGATGCCGAGATACATAGGCGCGCTGAAGTCTTGATGAGAGTTGCGCTACTTTAGCCGCGCACCGGACGCGGCGCCATGCGCGCCGACCCGGAGGGCGCGCGTGGTGCGGGGTTCAGGTGTGGCCGGTATCAAACGCTGCAACCGCGCGAGGCAAGCCACTGGTCGACACGTGTGAGCGCGCCGCGCACGGCGCTGCCCAGCGTCGGGTTGCCGGCCAGGCCGCCCCATAGCAGTTTGTCGCCGAGAAACGTCGAGACGGGGTCGCCGCTGTCGAACATGCGGTGCACGGCGGCTTCGTCCATCACGCCGTCCTGGTAGCGGTAGGGCAGCGTGCCCTTATGCCAGCGTTCGAGAAAGTGCAGGAACAGCGCGGGCAGCATGGCCGTGGCGGCGGGCGTCGCGCCGGCGGCGATGCGTTGCGCGAGGGTCGGCGCGATGAAGCCGGGGATCTTCGAGTAGCCGTCGGCGGCCACGCGCTGGTTCGTGTCCTGGATGTACGGATTGCTGAAGCGCTCCAGCACGACGTCGCGATACTTCGCGAGATCGAGCGGGCTGGGCGTGAGGCAGGGGATCACGTCCTCGCTCACGTACTCGCGCGCGAAGGTGCGGATATCGGCGTCCTGGGTGCCTTCGTGGATGAAGTCGAGCCCGACGAGCGTGCCCGCCCAGGCGATGCAGCTATGCGTGGCGTTGAGGATGCGGATCTTCGCTTCCTCGTAGGGCATCACCGACTCGACCATCTCCGCGCCCGCGCGCTCCCAGGCGGGTCGCCCCGCGCAGAAGTGATCCTCGATCACCCACTGGATGAACGCCTCGCCCATCACGGGGCATGCGTCGTCCACGCCGGTCGCGGCTTTCACGCGTTCGCGCACGTCGGGCGTGGGGCGCGGCGTGATGCGGTCGACCATGGAGTCGGGGCAGGCCGTGTTCGCGTCGAACCAGTCGCGCAGGTCCGTTGCGCCGCGCAGCGCGAGAAACTCGCGCATGCCCGCGTGAAAGCGCTTGCCGTTGCTGCGCAGGTTATCGCACGTTTGCAGTGTGACGGGGCCGCCGTTGCGCGCCATGCGCGCTTCGAGAATCGCGGCGAGCGCGCCGTAGATCGTCGTGCGGCCGTCCTTGAGATCGGCGGCGAGGTCGGGATTCGCGGTGTCGAGGCGGTCGTGCTCGTCGAGGTAATAGCCGCCTTCGGTCACTGTGAAGGCGATGATCTTGCAGTCGGCGTCCGCGCCCGCGTCGACCAGACTCGCGAGATCGGCGGACCACGGCAGCACGCGTGTGATCGAGTGAATCTCCTCGTATGCGCGCTCGCCCTGCGGCGTGACCGTTTCGAGCATGTAGGCGCCGTTCTGCGCGGCGAGCGCGTCCATCACGGCGTTCATGTCGGAGCGGATATTGCCGACGGTGAGCGACCAGGCGGCCTCGCCGGGCTTGCGCGTGAGGTTCACGCGATGCAGATACCACGCCTGATGCGCCCGGTGAAACGACCCGGCGCCGATGTGCAGGATCACGTTCGCATGGCTGCGTTCGGTGTTCATTCGGTGTCTCCTTACTCAAAGCGGCCGCCAGGCTCATGCCTGAGCAATTGCTCTATTGTTGAACGAATGATCGTATCCGGTCGATCGAAAGTCAAGCGGAGGGCGGCGGTTTTCGGTGGCGCGGTGCGATGGGGGGCGACTCATGCGTCGTGAAAGGACGCAGCCGCCTCGGGGCTGGGAACGAATGTTGTGATGCACAAAGGGTGTGGCGCCGCGTGTAACCATTGGCCGAATGGTTCAAGCGCCGCGTGCTACTATCTGCATTACATTTGCGATGCAAGGAGAGGCAATGAAGACCGCCACCATGCCCCCGCTGCGCGTTGACCCCGAACTGCGGCAAGCTGCGGAAGACGTGCTGCACGAAAACGAGTCGCTCTCCGCGTTCATGGAGGCCGCACTGCGCGAAGGCGTTGCGCGCCGCCGTCTACAGCGCGAGTTCGTTGCGCGAGGGCTGGACTCGCGTGAACAGGCGCGGCGGGACAACGATTATTTCGCTGCCGACAACGTGCACGCCGAACTCGAGGCGATGCTGCACGCGAAGCGGAAAGATAAATGAGTTTTCGCGTTCGCTACACACGCGGTGCGCGCGACGACCTCAAAAGGCTCTACGGTTTTTTGCTCGAGTACGACGTCGAGGCTGCGGCTCGTGCGCTCGACGCCATACGCCGGGCCACGGAACTGCTTGCGAGCTTCCCGTTCACGTGCCGCAAGGTCGATGACGCTAATCCCTTTCTGCGCGAGCTGGTGATTTCCTTCGGCAACGCCGGCTATGTCGCGCTGTTCGAAATCGAGGGCGCAAAGCGGGACGAGACCCTGGCTCCCGCGCCGCACGATACGGTTCAGTACGTCACGATCCTCGCCGTTCGTCATCAACGCGAAGACGACTACCACTGACGGCTTTCGCCTTAGCCGCCGCTCCGACCCAACGCGGGCGCCAATGCGCGCTCGACCGCCGCGACCGCCTGCACGGTCGCATCCGCCGCGCAGCAATCCACGACGATGCGCTCCGGCATCGCGCGCAGCCACGTGAGCTGGCGCTTGCAGAGCTGGCGCGTGGCGAATACGCCTTTATCGCGCATGGTGTCGTAATCGACTTCGCCGTCGAGGTATTCCCACACCTGGCGATAGCCCACGCAGCGCATGGACGGCAGGTTGGGGTTGAGATCGCCGCGCGCGCGCAGCGCCTTCACCTCGTCGATCAGACCGCTCGCGAGCATCGCGTCGAAGCGCGCTTCGATGCGCGCGTGCAGCACGCCGCGATCCGACGGTTCGAGCGCGATGGGCACGAAGCGGTAGCGTGCGGCTTCGTCTTCGCGCGTGGAGGGCGTGGCGAGCAGCACCGACATCGGCTGCCCGCTCAGCATGAAGATTTCGAGCGCGCGCTGGATGCGTTGCGAATCGTTCGGCGCAAGACGCGCCGCCGTGGCGGGATCGACCTGGGCCAGGCGCGCATGCATGGCGGGCCAGCCGTCGTGTGCGGCATCGGCGTCGAGTTGCGCGCGTACGGCCGGGTCGGCCGAAGGCAGGTCGTTCAGGCCTTGCGTGAGCGCCTTGTAGTAGAGCATCGTGCCGCCCACCAGCAGCGGGACGTTCCCGCGCGCGACGATCTCGCCCGTCACGCGCAGTGCGTCGGCGCGAAAGTCGGCGGCGGAATAAGCGTCCACGGGATCGACGATGTCGATCAGGTGATGCGCGACGGCCGCGCGTTCGGCGGCGCTCGGCTTGGCCGTGCCGATGTCCATCTCGCGATAGACGAGCGCCGAATCGATGCTCACGATTTCCACCGTGTGCCCGCGCGCCGCCGACTGCGCGGCATAGGCGAGCGCGGCCGCTGTCTTGCCCGACGCCGTCGGGCCGAGCAGGCACGCGACGGGCAGCGCGCCGGTTCCGTGTTTCGTGGACTGCGTCATTGACCGCGCATGAAAAGCCGATCGAGATCGGCGAGTGTGAGCTGGTACCAGGTCGGCCGGCCGTGATTGCACTGGTCGGCGCGCTCGGTGACTTCCATCTGGCGCAGCAGCGCGTTCATCTCGTCGAGCGTGAGCCGCCGGTTCGCGCGCACCGCGTGGTGGCAGGCGAGCGTGCCGAGCATCTCGTGCTGGCGCTCGGTCAGCACGCGCGAGCCGCCGTACTCGTGCAGGTCGGCGAGCACGGCGCGCGCGAGCGCCTGGAGGTCGGCGTCCTTGAGGAGCGCGGGCACGGCGCGGATCGCGATCGAGGTGGGGGAGAGCACGGCCAGGTCAAAGCCCAGCGCTTCGAGCGTCGCTTTCTCTTCCTCGACGGTGCCGGTCTCGACGGGGTCGGCCGTCATCGAAATCGGGATCAGCAAGGGTTGCACGGCGAGCGAACGGTCGGCGAGCGCCTGCTTGAACTGCTCGTACAGGATGCGTTCGTGCGCGGCGTGCATGTCGACGATCACGAGGCCGCGCGCGTTTTGCGCCAGCACGTAGATGCCGTGCACCTGGCCGAGCGCGAAGCCGAGCGGGTGATCGTCGCCGGCATCGAAGGCGGGCGGCGGGGCGCTTGCGGTGAATGCCCCGGCTGCGCCGTCCTGCGCCTGCGGCACGGTCGCGCCTTGCGCGGTGCCCGCGCCAACGTCCTTGCGGCCGAACAGCGCGTCGTAGAGCGCGAGCGGCTGTGCAACGGGCAGGCTGCCTTGCTGCATGCGCGACTGGCGCAGCCAGGTGTTGCCTGAGCCCGCTCCCGCGCCGCTGCCGCCACCCGCCGGGCTGAAGCCCGACGCGTGCGTACCTGCGCCGCCCGTGCCGCCAAAGCTGCTCGCCACGCTCGCGGTGCCGAACTTGCCTTCCGCCCCGAACGTGCCGCCCGAGCGCGGGAAATCCGTGGCGCCGGAAGCGCCCGCAGTGCCCGATCCACCCGACGCACCCGACGTCAGCCCGACCGAACCGCCGAGCACCCCGGCGCCCGGCAACGCCCGCGGCTCGATGAGCGCGGCGTGTCCGCCCGAGGTCGTTTCCGGCGAAGCGCCCGCATGGCGTGCCAGCGCGCGCTGCACGGCATGGAACACGAACTGGTGAATCGAGCGCGAGTCGCGAAAACGCACTTCGATCTTCGAGGGATGCACGTTCACGTCGACGGCCTCGGGCGGCAGGTCGAGGAACAGCACATACGACGGATAGCGGTCGCCGTGCAGCACGTCCTCATAGGCTGCGCGCACCGCATGCGTGAGCAGCTTGTCGCGCACGAAGCGACCGTTCACGAAGAAGTATTGCTGGTCGGCGCGATTGCGGCTCGCCGTGGGCAGGCCCGCGCAGCCGTACACGGCGAGCGGTCCCGCGCGCTCGTCGAGCGGCAGGTGCGCCGTGGCGAACACTTCGCCGAGGATCTTCGAGACGCGCGTGGCGGGATCGCTCGCGTTCCAGTGCTCGACCGCACGCCCGTTGTGCAGCACCGAGATCGCGACGTCCGGGCGCGCAAGCGCGCTGCGGCGGATCATTTCCAGGCAGTGGCCAAGCTCGGTCTGCTCGCTCTTCAGAAACTTGCGGCGTGCGGGCGTATTGAAGTACAGCTCGCGCACTTCGATCGTCGTGCCCTGGCCGCCTGCCGCGGGCGAGATCGAGCCCGTGTGCGCGTCGATCTTCACGGCGTGCGGCGCGTCGGCGCTGCGGCTCGTGATCGACATCTCGGCCACCGAGGCGATCGACGCCAGCGCTTCGCCGCGAAACCCGAGCGTCGCGACGCTCTCCAGCTCGGCGAGCGAGCGGATCTTGCTCGTGGCGTGGCGCATGAGCGCGAGCGGCAATTCGGCTTCGGGAATGCCGCAGCCGTCGTCGGCGATGGAGATGCGTTTCACGCCGCCCTCGTCGAGCAGGATGCGCAGCGTGCTCGCGCCCGCGTCGAGCGCGTTTTCGAGCAGTTCCTTGACGACCGACGCGGGCCGTTCGACCACCTCGCCCGCGGCGATCTGGCTGATGAGCTGGTCGGGCAGGGCCTGGATCGCGCGCGCGGGCCGGGCGGCGCGCGGGGCGGCCGTGTCGCCGCCGGTTTCGGCGGTTGCGCCTGGCGCCTCGGGCGTGGCGCCGATGGGTTCGGAATTCGAAGACATGCGCGCAATTATAACGAGTCGGCGAGCCGCGGCCTCGCGCCCCGAAGACCCGGTCGAAAGCGCCAAAATGCCGTCAGCATGGTGCGCTTTGTGCGCGAATTCACCGAAAATCACGGGAATTTTTCGTGACGCCGGGCACTTTCGGTATGATGGCGCGGTCAATTTTGCTTCTCGCGCAACACTGGGCCGACACGTCTTTTTTTGGGGTGCGGCCCACGATCAATAAGGGACACTTTTGGATACGCTGCTACAGTTCGCCAACCTTGTCTTGCACATCGACAAGTTTCTTGGAGTCTTCATCCACCAGTACGGCGCGTGGGTCTACGCGGTGCTGTTTCTCATCGTGTTCTGCGAAACCGGGCTCGTGATCCTGCCGTTTCTGCCAGGCGACTCGCTGCTGTTCATCGGCGGCGCGTTCGCGGCCACGCACGAGATGAATCTCGGCCTCCTGATCACCTTGCTGATCGTCGCGGCGGTCACGGGCAACACGGTCAATTATCTGATTGGCCGGGCCATCGGGCCGAAGGTGTTCAACACGCGCATTCCCGTGCTCGAGCGCTTCCTGGACCGTGCGGCGCTCCAGAAAACGCACGACTTCTACGAGCGTCATGGCGGCAAGACGATCGTGCTTGCGCGCTTCATTCCCGTCGTGCGCACGTTCGCGCCGTTCGTGGCCGGCGTTTCGCAAATGAGCATGCAGCGCTTTCAGCTTTTCAACATCGCGGGCGCGCTGTTCTGGGTGCTGCTGCTCGTGCTGCTCGGCTTCTTCTTCGGCAACATCCCGTTCATTCGCCAGTACCTCAATGTGATCGTGCTCGTCGGCATCGGCGCCGCGATCGTGCCGGTCCTGATCGGCGGGCTCTGGAAGATGACGCGCAAGAACGCGAGCGGCGCCGCGGTGCGCAAGCCCAACGGCGGCTGAGCACGCGGCTTGCCCGAGCGGCAACGCGGAAAAGAAAAACGGCATCGCCCGCGAGGGCGATGCCGTTTTTTGTTGGGACGAGCCGCCGTTATCCGCCCGCGCGGCGAATGATCGAAGGCGTTTCGGGCGTGGGGTAGCCCGCGTCCTTGAAGGTTTCGACGATCGCGCGGTTTGTGTCGAAGTACACCTGCCAGTAGGTGTCGTTGCTCGTGAAGGGCCGCACGGCCAGCAGCGGGCCTTCGGGCGTGAACGAGAGGATCTCGACGTCGGGCGGCGGCTCCTGCGAGACGTTCGGAATCTTCGCGAGGGCCGCGCGCAAGCGGTTGGCGGCGTCGACGGGATCGACGCCGTTGGCGATCTTCGCGGTCAGCTCGACGCGGCGCAAGGGCGTCGCGCTGTAGTTCGAGATGGTGTCCGAAAAGATCTTGTTGTTGCCGACGATGTTCACCACGTTGTCCGGCGAAATGATGGTCGTGCCGAAGATGCCCAGCTCCTTCACGGTGCCCGTCACGCCGCCCGCCGTCACGAAGTCGCCCACCTTGAACGGCCGCAGCACCTGCATGAACACGCCCGCCGCGAAATGCGCGAGCAGGCCGCCCCACGCCGTGCCGATGGCGAGACCGAGACCGGCGAGGAGCGCGGCGAACGACGTGGTCTGCACGCCGAACACCTGGAGGATCGCGAGGACCAGCAGCAGGTTCAATACGGCGGCGAGGATCGAGCTGAGGTAATGCGCGAGAGTGGGATCGATGCGCTGGTTACGCGCGAGCACCTTGCGCAGCAGGCCGGCGACGAGATTGATGGCCCATCGTCCGATGATCCACAGGACGATCGCCGCCACGACCTTGGTCCCGAAGTCGATGCCCCGGGTCATGATGAATGTGCGGATGGTTTCGAGATCCAAAATGCCCTCGCTTGTGTCGTTGGTTGAGCAGGCAAGACATGGAACTGACGGAACTGACTGAAGTGACATGTGGGCGCATGACGAACGCGCGTGGCTATCGTCGTCTGTCCCTCAGCGCATTTATAGGCGAAGCGGCGAAAGCGTGCATCCTGCGTGCCCGCTCGCCTCGGGATTGACCCTGCGCAGGGCGCGCCCGGCGCGTGGGCGATTGTTACGGCATACGGGATCAATCGGCGGTATCGTTGCGCGATTGGCTCAGACACCAAAAAGGAGGACCGCAATGAACCTTCAGAACACCGATCTCCATCTCGTCACCGTGAAGCTCGACGAGCTGCGCCCCACGCAGATCACCGTTGGCCTGCGCGAAGTGAACGTCAAGCGCGCACACTGGAAAGCGCTCGACAAGAAGGGCCGCGCGTCGGCCATCGACTCGCACTGGTTCCCGGCCGTGCTCGGCCCGAAGTCGCGCTATTTCGTGGTCGACCATCACCACCTCGGGCGCGCATGGCTCGAAGAAGGCGTGGCGAGCGTGCGCGTGACGGTGCTCAAGGATCTCTCGTGGCTCGAGCCCACCATCTTCTGGCGAATGATGGAGCACAACCAGTGGGTGCATCCGTTCGACGCGGCGGGCGAGCGCTGCGAGTTCGACCAGTTGCCGCGCCAGCTTCTCGGTCTGGCTGACGACCCTTACCGCAGCCTCGCGGGCGAGTTGCGCACGGCCGGCGGCTATGCGAAGGACACGACGCCGTTCAGCGAATTCCTGTGGGCCGACTACCTGCGCCGCAAGGTGTCCGAAACGCGTTTGCGCAAGGACTTCGACGCCGCGCTCGCCGACGCGCTTTCGCACGCGCACGATTCCGACGCGCGCTATCTGCCGGGTTGGTCGGGCGTGGTGCCCGCCGCGGCCCCGGCGGCGGCGCCACAAAAGGCCGGTAAGAGCAAGAAAAGCTGAAGCGTGAGCCGGGTGTGTCGAGAGAGGCGGGCCGGATGTGGGCGTTTGACCGCCTGGCTCACATCGGCAACGTCGATTTGCTGTATGGCGACGTTTCGATTTCGAGCGCACCCTCCGGCGCCGTGCGTGTGCTGCGGGCCTTGCGCGATTCCACCCGGCGCGCGCGACGCGCCGCGAGCAGGGCGAGCAACGCGGCGAGCGCATAAGCCAGCGCGCGCTCCGGCCAGGTCTCGCTCGGGTTGTGCGCTTTCCACGCGCCGCCCGCGTCGGCGAACACGAGGAAGGTGATCGCCGTATCGAACACGAGCGCAATCGCCATCAAGACGACGAAGACACGCGTGCCGTGCAGCGTGAGATCGGGGCGCGTGCAGTGAATGAGCCAGCAGCCCACCCGCACGGCGACGAGCAAGGCGAGATTCCAGAGCAGAAAGCAGATGAAGTTGACCATGAGGCGTGATGACCGACCGAGCGAAACCTGGCTCGCGTGCGGGCGCCGGGCCGGGCGGGATGCTCGGGCCCGCTCCCAGGCGAGTGGTGGCGCGATCCTCGCATGGCGATGCATCTCGATAAATCCGGCCGCGTGCGGGGGCGCTGCGCGCAGGCGGCCTGGGTTGCCGTGTACGCCACGCGGGGCGCGGCTCGCGCGGGTTTGTGAAGCATTGTCAGGCGCGCGTTCGGTTGCGTTTGTACAACTCCGTTCATGCAAGCGCCTGTGCGCGCCCGCCGCTTTCAACGCGCGTCGGGCAAGGGCGATTGCGGCGGCGTGCCTTGCAACAGGTAATGGCTGAGCCACTCGCTGGCGGGGCCGCGCGCCGCATTGGTGCGATGGATCAGCGAGATGTTGTAGCTCACCGAGCGCCGGTCCGCGAGCGCGACGCGCACGAGCCTACCGGCTTCGAGATCGGCTTCCACGAGGTGCCTGGGCATCGACCCCCAGCCGAGTCCCGCGAGCAGCAGCCGGTGCTTGGCGCCCAGGTCGCCGAGCTTCCACGCGCGATTGCTGTACACGCCGAAGTTCTGGCCTTCGGTGAGGCGGCTGCGATCGGTCAGCACGAGTTGCGTGTGCTCGCGCGCATCGGAAATGCGCACCGGCTGCTCCGCCTTGGCGAGCGGATGGCAAGGCGCCGCGACCATGACGAGTTCGACGGTGCCGATGGACTGCGCCTCGATCACATGCGGCCAGTTGTGGTTCGGCCCGCTGATGCCCAGTGCGCAGTCGCCGTCGAGCACGAGCTTGAGCACGCCGCCGAGCGCCTCCATGGTGAGATTCAGCGCGACGGTGGGAAACGTGAATGCGAACGCCTGCAACGCCTCGACGAGCCGCTGCGACGGAAACATCACGTCCACAGCCAGGGACACCTCGCCCTCGAGCCCGCGCTGCAAGCCGGCCGCCTTGGCGTTAAGCTGACCCATGAGCAGATCGAGGCGGCGCGCATCGGCTAGGATCGCGCGGCCCGCGGCCGTGAGTTCCGGCTTGCGCTTGCCACGCTCGAACAGCGCCACGCCCAGCAGCGCCTCGAGATTGGCGATCGTATAGCTGACCACCGACTGCGCGCGGTCGAGCTGGCGCGCCGCCGCCGAGAAGCTGCCTGTTTCGGCGACGGCGATGAGCGCGCGCAGCTGTTCGAGGCTGGGGGAGCGGTCCGAGGCGCGATCCGAAGTGTGGCCCATCGTCGACCTATCGAGAAAGTGGATGATAACCATCCATTTTAGACGATTGTTTGTATAGGTTTGGCCGGGTAAAGTGCACACCTCGAATATTGGAGTCGTATGCCGATGAACCCTACCGTCAAGCCCGCCGGTCGCTATAACGGCTTTGCCATGCTGCTGCACTGGCTGATCGCCGCGCTCATCGTCTGGGGCTTTGCGCTCGGCTGGGTCATGACCGACATTCCCGGCATCACGCCCACCAAGCTGCGCTACTTCTCGTGGCACAAGTGGATCGGCGTGACCGTGCTCGCGCTCGTGCTCGTGCGCATTGTCTGGCGCGCCACGCACACGGCGCCGGCGCTGCCCGGCTCCATGCATGGCTGGGAGCGGCTCGCCGCGCACGTGGGCCACGCAGCCCTCTATGTGCTGATGGTCGCGATTCCGGTCACGGGCTACCTGTACAGCTCGGCGGCGGGCATCCAGGTGGTGTACCTCGGCATCTGGCCGATGCCCGTGCTGATCGCCCCCGACACCGCGCTCAAGGGCGTGCTGCGCTTCGTGCATATCGCGCTCAACTACACCTTGCTCACCGTGGTCGTGCTGCACGTGCTCGCGGTCATCAAGCATCAGTTGATCGACCGGCAGAACATCCTCGCGCGCATGCTGCCGTTCGGCACGCCGCGCGACTGACTTGCCCGGCGCGTGTCGCGCCGGACCCATTTCACCGACTTCCCGACGCACTCCAACGTGGACCGAACGCCCATGATTCAACGCCTTGCCCATTCCGTTTCCGTCGTCGCGCTCGGCGCGGCGCTCGCCGCAGGCGCGGCTTTCGCCACCAGCGCGAATGCCGCCGCCGAGGCCGCGAAGAACTCGGTCACCGCCGTGTTCAAGCAGATGAACGTGCCTGTCGAAGGGCGCTTCAACCACTTTTCCGCCGACGTGCACTTCGATCCGGCCAACGTCGCGGCGTCGAGCGCGAAGCTCGACGTCGAGGTGGCGAGCTTCGACATCGGCGCGCCGGAATACAACAAGGAAGTCGCGGGCGACGAGTGGTTCGACGCCGCGCACTTCCCGCACGCGACTTTCGTTTCCACGCAGATCAAGCCGGGCGCGAACGGCGCGTTCACAGTGGCCGGCAAGCTCACGATCAAGGGCAAGACGACCGACGTCGTGGTGCCGGTGCAATTCCACAAGGACGGCGCGAACCAGGTGTTCGACGGCACGCTGCCCATCAAGCGCCTCGCATACGGCATTGGCGCGGGCGAGTGGAAGGACACCTCTGTCGTGGCCGACGACGTGCAGATCAAATTTCACATCGTGTCCGCCGCGCACTGACGCGCACCGGCCACGCATTTTTCACGCAGTTTCTCTCGCATCAGGAATCGCTTCATGAAGACGACGATTTTCGCCGCCGCCGCGGCCGCCGCACTGGCCGCCGCCATCGCCACGCCCGCGTTCGCGGCCACGACGACCTACAACCTGGACCCAATGCACACGTATCCGAGCTTCGAAGCCGACCACTTCGGCGGCGTCTCGGTGTGGCGCGGCAAGTTCACGAAGAGCTCGGGCACGGTCACGCTGGACCGCGCGGCGAAGACGGGCACGGTGGACGTGACGATCGACGCAGCGTCGATCGATACCGGCAATTCGCAGCTCGACAAGCACGTGAGCTCGGCTGAATTCCTCGACACCGCCAAGTACCCGACGGCCACCTACAAGGGCACGTCGATCCGCTTCGACGGCGACAAGCCCGTGGAAGTGATCGGCACGTTCACGCTGCACGGCGTGACGAAGCCGCTGAACCTGAAGATCGATTCGTTCAAGTGCTTCCAGAACCCGATGCTCAAGCGCGAAGTGTGCGGCGCCGACGCATCGGCGCAGTTCGACCGCGCCGACTACGGCGTGAACTGGGGCCAGTCGTACGGCTTCAAGACGGCCACCACCTTGCAGATCCAGGTGGAAGGCGTCAAGGCCGACTGATTTCGCGTGCGGCGAACGCCGCACCAGACTTCATGCGAAGCCCGTGCGCCGAATGGCGCGCGGGCTTTTTTGCTACATTGGCCCGCAACGCATTGCGGCGATGTCGCGAGAGGATGAAGGAATGATGAAGTCAGGGCGACGGGCAGGGGCGCGCGCGGCGTTGTGGATTGCAGGCGCATGCGGTTTGATGGGAGTGGCGGGCGCATTCGTTGCGCCCGCATCGGCTGTCGAACCCGGCGAATATTTCTACGTCGAAGGCGGCCACGCGCATGGCACGCTCGTCGTAAAGGGAAACCGGTTCACGCTCGATACGATCGGCGGCAACTGTCACACGTGCTCGCTCTCCGGCACGCTCAAAGGCAATGCAGGGGTGTCGAGCGATGGCGGCGAGACCTGCCACATCTCGATTTCAGGCGGCCACGGCACCTTGCGGCTCGATTCCGGCGGCGCTGACGCATGCCGCACCGCTTGCGGCGCGCGCGCGATGTTCGACGGCGAGTACCGGAAGCCGGGCGCCGCCTGCACCGACCACTCGCGCGCGGCGCGTCTCACGCAGGCGCGCGCGCAATATGCGAAGAAGGACTACGCGGCGGCCGAAACGGGGTTCACGCAACTGATCGGCGAGTGTTCGATGGACATGGACTGGATCGAAGCCGATCGCGTGCGCAGCGACCTCGCGCTCACGCAATATCATCTGGGCGAGAACGCGAAGTGCCTCGCCACACTCGCGCAGACGACGGCGCTGCGCAATCACGACGACAGCGACAAGGACAGCGACGCATCGTTCGGCTTGCCGCCTTGCGACGAAGAGAACTACCAGCCGACCGGCAAAGCAATCTTGCACAACGCGGCGTTGTGCAAGGCGCCCGCCGCCGCGCGCGGCATGGCGAACTGAGCGCGCCGGCGCACGCCGGATGCGCGCGGTCTCAGTGGATGGGCGAAGCGGTATGCGTGCTGCGCGGCGAGAGCGCGACGTCGACGACGTGCGAATGCCAGATGCCGCAGGTCGCCTTGACGGGTACCCAGGCGTACTTGCCGCGCACCTTGGCGAAGGCGTGCAGATGGATCAGCGTGTCGATGGGCGTGACCTGCGTGACGGCGGCGCTCGCGGGCGGCACGGGCGTGGCGCTCGGGGGCACGGGGCTCTCGATATTGGCGGTGAGCGCGCGGCGGTCGGGCACGAGCAGCGAATCGTAGCGCTGGGCCTTGTGCACCCACTCGTCGAGCGCGGCGACGCAATTGACGACGGCGTCCGGCACGCGAATGCGGCGCAGGTATTCGTAGTCCTCGGGTTGAGGTTGGGTTTGCGCCTGAACGCGCAGACTGAGCCAGAAAAGCGCGAGCAGAGCGCAGGCAATAGTCGTGAACTTCATGGTGACGGGCCTGTGCAGCGGGAGAGGGGACGGCGGGGAAGGGGCAAGTATACATGCTGGACGCATGCTCGCGTGCCGCCGCTTTCATGGCGCGCGGCGCCTGGAAAGCAAAAAGCCCAGTCCGAAGACTGGGCTTTTTGTTTGATGCTTTGGTAGGCCGTACGGGATTCGAACCTGTGACCAACGGATTAAAAGTCCGCTGCTCTACCAGCTGAGCTAACGACCCAAAAGAGAAGCGGGATTATAGCGAGACATGGCTGAAGTGTCAACCATACCCGTCACAAAGCCGATTGAAAAAGCCCGGGCCACGTCGTGCCCCGGGCCTTCCTTACACGCGAGAGGCGCATGTCGCGGCAGCGGCAACCTGCAAGCCTGCTCCGCGTGACGCCAAAACCAGCCAGCAGCGCTTATTTGAGCTGGGAGAGCTTGCTCTGCGCCGTCTGGGCAACGTCCGAGCTGCCGTACTGCGAAACGATCTGCTCGAGCGTGCGCTTGGCCGCAGCCTTTTGCCCTTGCTCGATCTGATTGTTCGCAATCGCCAGCAGCGCCTCGGGGGCGCGCGGATGTTGCGGGTACTTGCTGACCAGGTTCTGCCACGTCGCGGTCGACCCCTTGTAGTCCTTCAGCGCGTAAAGCGCGTTGCCGAGCCAATACTGCGCGGTCGGCTGATAAGGACTCTGCGGGAACTTCGAGATGAAACTACGGAACGACGTGGCCGCGTTCTTGAAGTCGCCGTTGCGGAACTGCTGCGAAGCGGCGTTGAACGTTTCCATTTCACCCGGCTGAACCGTGCCTTGCACGCCGTCCACGGTCTCCTGCTGCGGTTCGAACTTCTTGAGCCGCGTGTCGAGATCCGTGTAGTAGTCCTTCTGTTGCTTTTGCAGGGTCGCCAACTGGTTCGCCATGTCCTCGTCCTGTCCGCGCAACGTGGCGACCTGCTGGTTGAGCTGGTCGATGTGGTTGGACTGGTCGAGGATCGTGCGCTGGGCGGCGGACAACTGGGTCGCCAGGCTGTCCGTTTTCGCGCGCAGGTCGAGGATCGCCTGGCGCGCCTGATCGTCATCGAAGAGACCCGCGTGGGCCGGCAGCGCCGAAAAGGCGACGCCGGCCACGCAGGCGGCTGCGGCAGTCCGCAGCAGGGAGAAACGGTGCGACATACGCCCCTTCATCCAATACTCAATTACTGTTGATACACGAGGTCAGCACGGCGGTTTTGCGCCCACGATGCTTCGTCGTGGCCCGTTGCGACCGGCTTTTCCTTACCGAGGCTGACAGCTTCCATCTGCGAGTCGGGCACGCCCATCAGCGAGAGGGCGCGACGGACGGCTTCAGCACGCTTCTGGCCCAGTGCCAGGTTGTATTCGCTCGTGCCGCGCTCGTCGGTGTTGCCCTGGATCAGGACGTGACGTTCCGGGTGCGTCTTGAGGTATTGCGCGTGCGCTTGCAGCAGCGACTGGTAGTCGTCCTTGACGGCGTAGCTGTCGAAATCGAAGTACACGCTGCGCTTGGCGAGCGGGCTGTTCGGGTTGTTCAGTTCGTCGACGTTCACCTGGGCAACCGCGTTCGGGTTCGGTTGGGTGCTCATCGCGCCGGCGTTCTGGTTTTCTTCCTTGACGCCCGACTTGCATGCTGCCAGTGCGCCGATCATCAAGACGGCCAAAGCCAGGCGGATTTTCTTCGACATCATTTTTGCTCTCCTGAAGTGTTATTGCATAAAAGGACCCCAGGACGGCTCGCGTACGACGCCGCCCTGAACGGACAGGATTTGCCGAGTACGACCATCGGTCGATACAGCAGCCAGCACGCCACGGCCGTTCACCTGAGTGGCGTAAAGAATGTACTGACCGTTCGCCGCGAAGCTCGGCGATTCGTCATGTGTCGTGTCAGTGAGCGCTGTGGCGACACCGGATTGCAGATCTTGAATGTACAACTTAAATCCGCCGCCCGTGCGTGAGATGTACGCCAGTTGCTTGCCGTCCGGGCTGACCCGCGGGCTCGTATTGTAGTTACCGGAGAAGGTCACGCGTTGTGCTGCTCCGGTGCTTTCGCCCTGGGCCGGCATCTTGTAGATCTGTGGCTGGCCGCCGCGGTCGCTCGTGAAGTAAATCGTGCGTCCGTCAGGAGAGTAGGTGGGTTCGGTATCGATCGTCGTGCCTTGCGTGAGGCGGCGCAGGCCGGAGCCGTCGGCATTGACGGCGAAGATCTGCGTGTTGCCCGTGCGCGACAGTGCGACGGCAAGCGTGCGTCCATCCGGTGACCAGGCGGGCGCCGAATTGTTGCCCTTCTGGTCGGAGATGACCACACGGCGACCCGTAGGCAGGTCATGCACGTAGACGATCGGCTTTTTCTTTTCGAAAGATACGTAAGCGACCTTGGTGCCGTCAGGCGACCAGGCCGGCGAGATGATCGGCTCGGGGCTCGAGAGCGCAATGTGCGCGTCTTGTCCGTCGGAGTCCGAAATCTGCAATTGATAACGGCCGCCCGTGCGAATCACGTACGACAGACGTGTGGCGAACACACCCCGATCGCCGAGCAGTTTCTGATAGATGTAGTCCGCGACCTTGTGGGCGCTCATGCGCAAGCCGCTCGCGGGGCTCGTGAGCACGAGGCCGCCGAGGCTTTCGCCCTTCACGGTGTCGTAGAGCTTGAAGCGCACTTCGTACTGGCCGTTGGCGAGCTTGTTCACGCTGCCCGCGACGAACGCATTCGCGCCCTTGGCCTTCCAGCTGCCGAGGTCGACCGAGTCGTTTTCCGAGATCGGCGCGCTGCCCGCGTCGATGTTCGTGAATTTGCCGCTGCGCTGAAGGTCGGAGCGCACGATAGCCGCGACCTGTTGGGGAGAATTCGCTTCGCCGGCGAAGTTTGCCGTGGCGATGGGGAACTGGGTGGAGCCCACGCCGGTGACGAGGACGTTGAGTTGTGCGTTCGCTGCGCCGCCAGCCGTAATCAGGCAGGACGCGACGAGGGTTCGCAGGCCAAGCTTCGTCATCAAACTCATGCTGTACTGTTTCCTGAAAAAGCGATTTTTGTGACACCACGCAACAGCAGACTGACCCGAATTCGTTCGAATCGTTCCTTGGTCTGCCGCCGCGTGCCGGCTTTCGTCAACCTTTCTGCATCTTATGGCAGCCCTTAGCCTGCCGGGCGCAAGGTGATCTTGAAGCTCGAAGGCGTCTTGCCGTCAGTATCGACCGGCATCGGATCCGAGCGCTGGACCGCGCGCAATGCAGCATCGTCCCACGACGCGTTGCCGCTGCTGCGCGTGATCGACGCCGAAAGCAGCGTGCCCGTCGGCGAGCAACGCACCGAAATCTCCGTTTCGAGACCGGACGTTTCGCCCGCCCACACGATGTTCGGACGCACACGCCGGCGCACCTTGTCCGCATAACCCGGCGAAGTCGCATTGCCGCCCGAGCCGCTGCCCGTGCCGCTCTTCGCCAGACCGTTGCCGCTCGAACCTTCACCGCCGCCCATCGAGCCTTGCATCTGCGCGATGCGGGCGCGGCGTTCCGCGTCGAGCTTCTTCGCCTGGGCGTCGGCCTGGGCCTTCGCCTTGGCCGCCTTTTCGGCGTCGGCTTTCTTCTGCGCGTCGAGCTTCGCCTGCTTCTGCTGATCTTCTTGCTGCTGCTTCTTGAGCGCTTCTTGCTGCTGTTCCTGCTGCTTCTGCTTTTCAGCCGCGGCCTGTTGTTGCTCCTGCTGCTGCTGTTGCTTGAGCTTCTGCGCCTTTTGCTGCGCGGCCAGTTGCGCGGCCTGCTGGGCCGCGAGCTGCTGCTGGCGCTTCGCCTCCGCTTCCTGCTGCTGCTTCAGGCGCTGCTGCTCGGCCAGTTGCGCCTCGCGTGCCGCTTCCTGCTGCTTACGCTTTTGCTGTTGCAGCGCGATGTCGGCGTCCTCGGCTTGCGGCGGCGGCGGGGCAGGGGTCGGGGCCACCGGCGCGGGCGGCGGCAACGGCTTCGGCGTCGACAGGTCCGGCACCTCGGTCCAGAGTTCCGCTTCTTCGCCCGCCGGCGTGCTGTTCTGCCAATGGATGCCGTGATACAGGAACAGACCGAGCAGCAGGTGCATGAGCACCGCGAGCGCGACAGCACGTCCCGTGCCACGCTCGCGTGGAGGTTGCAGCGGATACGAATCGTTCTTGCGGATCATTGCGATTTGACGAGCAGTCCGACACGTTTGACGCCATGCGCCTTCAGGTCGGACATCACGTTCATCACCGTCTCGTACTTGACGGACTTGTCGGCCGCGATCACGACGGGCTGGTCGGGATGGCTTTGCTCGCGATCGGCGACGAAGCCGTTGAGATCGGCGCGCGTCATGTTTTCCTGCTGCGTGGCGCCGGAATCGTCCTTATAGCGTACGCTCAGATTGCCGTCGGGGCGAATATTGACCACGACCGGTGGAACCTGCTGCTGTTGCGAAGCCCCGCCCACGGTGGGCAGGTTGACAATGGACGGCGCGACGAGCGGCGCCGTCACCATGAAGATCACGAGCAACACCAGCATCACGTCGATATACGGCACGACGTTGATATCGGCCATCGCGCGGCGCGAGCGGCTGCCTCGCATGCTCGAACGGACTGAGCCTCCCATCTTCGACTCCTTGCTGACTGCTGAAGATTAGTGGGCCTGACGTTGCAGGATGTTCGAAAATTCTTCGATGAAGGTTTCGAAGCGAATCGCGAGACGGTCGATGTCGTGGGCGTAGCTGTTGTACGCGACCACCGCCGGAATGGCGGCGAACAGACCGATCGCGGTCGCCGTCAGCGCTTCGGCAATGCCGGGCGCGACGTTCGCGAGCGTGGCCTGCTGCACGTTCGCGAGGCCGCGGAACGCGTTCATGATCCCCCAGACCGTGCCGAAGAGACCGATGTACGGGCTCACCGAGCCGACCGAGGCGAGAAACGAGAGGTTCGCCTCAAGTGCGTCCATTTCGCGCTGGAAAGCCGCGCGCATGGCGCGGCGCGCGCCGTCGAGCACGGCGCCCGGATCGTTCAGGCGTTTTTCTTTCGCCTTCAGGAATTCGCGCATGCCCGATTCAAAGATACGCTCGAGCGCACCGATCGTGTGACGGTTGTTCGCCGCGCTCTGATAGAGCGCTTGCAGGTCGCCGCCCGACCAGAAGTCGCGCTCGAAGCGCTCGGTCTGGGTGCGCGCCCGGCGGATCGCGAACCACTTGCGGAAGATGAAGGTCCAGGAAATCAGCGACATGAGCAGAAGAAGCCCCATCACCGCCTGTGCCAGTATGCTCGCATTAAGAACGAGAGAAATGATCGACAGATCTTGTGTAGTGTTCATATAGGTTCGTTGTGACGTCCCGGAAGGGGCGAGCGGCTGCAAGACAACGCGAGGCTTCCTGTAGGCGTTTGGGAAGCTTTCGCGCCGCCGCGGCCGAACCCTGCTTGGTCCTGCATTGACCGGCGCGAGTTCACTGGCGTCGTATCAACGGTAATTACTGCACTGCCGTTGACACGGCGTGCAGGTCTTTCTGCGGTCCACGTTGCAAGGCTGCATGAACGTGGGCTGGAATGGGGGCGGGACGCATGGCCCGGCCGTCGACGCAGGCAACGCGGATGGCGCCCGTGACGAGCAGCGTGCCGTCGCGCCACGCCTCCTGCATGAAGTCGACCGAGGCACGGCCGAGTTTTTCGACGCGGCTCACGGTCGTGACGACTTCGTCGAGACGCGCGGGCGCGCGGTAGTCGAGCGCGGTGCTGCGCACGACAAAAAGCACGCCCGTTTCCTCGGCGAGCCGACGCTGGTCGACGCCGCACGCGCGCAGCCATTCGGTGCGCGCTCGCTCGAAAAACTTGAGGTAATTCGCGTAAAACACGATGCCGCCGGCGTCGGTGTCTTCGTAGTAGACCCGCACTGGCCACGTGAAATCGCGGCCGGCCGGGGATGACTCCTCGTCCGGCTTGCTGGTGCAATTTTCCATGCCGCGCATTCTACCGGAACGCGCAGCTTCTACGTCTTTCGCGTCTTTCGTACGACTGACATAAGTAAGAAAAACGTAAGCAGATTTTAGCCGCGATGGATGCTCAGTCCGGCGAAAGACTGGGCGACGGGCATCAGCTCGATCGTGTTGATATTGACGTGGGCCGGGCGCGTGGCGATCCAGTAGATCGAGTCGGCGATATCCTCTGCCGTGAGCGGCTGCACGTCCTTGTAGACGTTGGCCGCCTTGTCTTCGTCGCCGCGAAAGCGCACGTTCGAGAATTCGGTGCCGCCGCACAGGCCCGGCTCGATGTCGGTCACGCGCAGCGCGGTGCCCGCGAGGTCGGCGCGCAGGTTCAGGCTGAACTGGCGCACGAAGGCCTTGGTCGCGCCATAGACGTTGCCGCCCGCATACGGCCAGCGGCCCGCCACCGACCCGAGATTGAAGATGTGGCCGCGGTTGCGCGCGATCATGCCGGGCAGGAACGCGTGGGTAACCTGCACCAGACCCGTGCAGTTGGTGTCGATCATGGTCTCCCACTCGTCGAGGTCGGCCTTCTGCGCCGGCTCCACGCCGAGCGCGAGCCCGGCGTTGTTGACGAGCACGTCGACGCCTGCGAACTCGGGCGGCAGCGCGCCGGGCGCGGCTTCGACCGCCGCGCGGTCGCGCACGTCGAGTTCGATGGGCAGGAGGGCGTCGCCGAGTTCGGCGGCGAGAGCGTCGAGGCGGTCCTTGCGACGCGCGGTGGCGACGACGCGATGCCCGCCCTTTACGAAGGCGCGGGCGATGGCGGCGCCGAAGCCGGCGGACGCGCCGGTGACGAAAACGATCATGGTGGCTCCCTGGTCGGTGGTAGGCGAAGAAAGGGGAAAGCCTACTTCCAATGCCGCGTTGCGGCAAGGAAGGGACAGAACGCGCGCGGTGCGCATGGCGGCCGGCGGCGCTTTGGCGACCGGGCCGTAGTTCGTGCAGCAGTTCACGCCGCCGTTGACGCCGCCGTTGACGCCATCGTTCACCGCGCAGTTGGTACCGTCGTTCGCGCCGCAACCCGCGCCCGTCAAGGCGTTGCGCGGGCGGTTGCCTATTCCCTGCCGTTCCAATACACTAACGCGCTCAATCCCTGCGTGACTGGCGATAGGGTTCCGAAGTGGCGGCTGCAAGCCGGCTATTGGGGACTCAAGGTGGAACGACCCACCGTGAAGCGCAGGGTGCCGTTTTGCCGTTCGCCTGGGCAGCCGATTTTCGCGCGCTTTCATTAGCGCTGCTGGGCCTTGATGGGCCATGGCTGTCCTGCCTCGCGTGTGCGGCGCCTCCTTCCGCCACGTCAAGGCTGGCCTCTTTGCCAGCAGCGCCGCGTACCCGCTACGCGTTCCGCGCGAGACCCGGTCAACCTGAACACACTTAACGGAATCCGTATGTTTGACAGAGCCGAAAGCACCATCGCCAACGTCGATCCCGAACTCTTCAAGGCGATCGAACTCGAAAACCGCCGCCAGGAAGAGCACATCGAGCTCATCGCGTCGGAAAACTACACCTCGCCCGCGGTCATGGCCGCTCAGGGCTCGCAGCTCACCAACAAGTACGCCGAAGGCTACCCCGGTAAGCGCTATTACGGCGGCTGCGAATACGTGGATATCGTCGAGCAGCTCGCGATCGACCGCGTGAAGCAACTGTTCGGCGCCGAAGCCGCGAACGTTCAGCCGAACTCGGGCTCGCAGGCCAACCAGGGCGTGTTCTTCGCCGTGCTCAAGCCGGGCGACACGATCATGGGCATGAGCCTCGCCGAAGGCGGTCACCTCACGCACGGCATGGCGCTCAACATGAGCGGCAAGTGGTTCAACGTGGTGAGCTACGGCCTCGACGCCAACGAAGACATCGACTACGAAGCGCTCGAAAAGCGCGCGCACGAAACCAAGCCGAAGCTGATCATCGCCGGTGCGTCGGCATTCGCGCTGCGTATCGATTTCGAGCGCATCTCCAAGGTTGCCAAGGCCGTTGGCGCGTACTTCATGGTCGACATGGCGCACTACGCAGGCCTGATCGCCGCGGGCGTCTACCCGAACCCGGTGCCGCACGCCGACTTCGTCACCACGACCACGCACAAGAGCCTGCGCGGCCCGCGCGGCGGCGTGATCCTGATGAAGGCCGAATTCGAGAAGCAGATCAACTCGGCGATCTTCCCGGGCATCCAGGGCGGTCCGCTCATGCACGTGATCGCGGGCAAGGCCGTGGCGTTCAAGGAAGCGCTCGCGCCGGAATTCAAGACCTATCAGCAGCACGTGGTCGAAAACGCGCGCGTGCTGGCCGAAACCCTGGTCAAGCGCGGTCTGCGCATCGTCTCGGGCCGCACGGAAAGCCACGTGATGCTGGTCGACCTGCGTGCGAAGAACATCACCGGCAAGGCAGCGGAAGCCGTGCTCGGCTCCGCGCACATCACGGTGAACAAGAACGCGATTCCGAACGACCCGGAAAAGCCGTTCGTGACGAGCGGTATCCGTCTGGGTTCGCCGGCGATGACGACGCGCGGCTTCGGCGTGAAGGAAGCCGAGCAGGTGGGCAACCTGATTGCCGACGTGCTCGACAATCCGGAAGACGCAGCGACGATCGAGCGCGTGAAGGCGCAGGTCGCCGAGCTGACGAAGCGCTTCCCGGTTTACCGCTAAGCCAGTATGCGCTGCCCCTTTTGCCGGCACGAAGACACGCAGGTCGTCGACTCGCGCGTGTCCGAAGACGGCGCCGCGATCCGGCGCCGGCGCCGCTGCCCGGCCTGCGACAAGCGTTTCACGACGTACGAGCGGGTCGAGCTGGCGATGCCGGCCATCGTCAAAAAGGACGGCAGCCGCACGGAGTTCGACCGCCGCAAGATCATGGCGAGCATGCAACTGGCGCTGCGCAAGCGGCCCGTTGCGGCCGACGCGATCGACGCGGCGGTTGCCCGCATCGAGTATCAACTGCTCGGTAGCGGCGAGCGCGAAGTGCGCAGCGAGCGCCTTGGCGAGCTCGTGATGGGCGAATTGCGCGAACTCGACAAGGTCGCGTTCGTACGTTTTGCTTCGGTGTACCGACGCTTCGAAGACGTTTCCGAATTCGAGGACGTGATCGAGGAATTCCGCCGCACCGGCGCCGCCGCCACCCCAGCTGTTCCCGCGAAAAAGCGCTGAGCGCGTTCGCATAGCTTTTCCTCCTGTTCCCTGCCGCTGTCGTGATGCTTGCATTCTCGCGAGTCGGCGTCGCGCGCACCAGCTAGCCGTTCGGCTAATTGTTTCGTTTCGCATTCGTCCGTAGATTGATGGCAATCCATTCAGATTAAGGATTGCTGATGAAATACGGAGGATTCACGCTCATCGAAACGATGGTCGTCATCGTCTTGCTGGCGATCGGCGCGACCCTGTCCACCCCCGTTTTTACCGCCTGGCGCGTGCGCGACCAGGTCGATGCGCGCGCCAATGCGATGCTCGGCACGCTCGCCTATGCGCGCAACGAAGCGATCCGGCGCAAGGCGCGCATCACCGTTTGCCGTGTCGACGCGGCGCGCAACTGTCTTGCGGCGGCGAAGGCGTGCCCGTCGGGTCTTGCCGACTGGTCGTGCGGCTGGGCCGTCATGTTCGAGCGAGGCGGCGCCTACGTGCCGCTGCGCGTGCAGCCGGCGCTCGACGCGATTGCGGTGGCGTCCGGGCTCACCGCCATTACGTTTACGCCGCCGGCGGGGCAGACCATTGGCAGTCTGCGCAATATCGAGGTCGCGCCGCGCGCCGCTTCGGCGGCACAGCGCGGCGCGCGATGGCGGCGCTGCATACGCATCGCGGCGGGCGGCCGGGCGCGGATCAGCGACGGTGCGTGCGCGGGGGCGTCATGAGGTGGGCGGGCATTGCTGGCGAGCGCGGATCGACGCTGCTCGAAGTCGCCATCGCGCTTGGCATCATGGCGATGAGCGGTCTTGGCTTGATGAGCACGCAACTCGGTTTGGCTCGCCATGCGCAGTTGGCAGCGGCGCGCGAGCGCGCCGTTTTCGCCGCCGCCGCGCTTGCCGAAGCCGCACGCGCGACGGCGGTGACGGGCGCGGCCACGGATCGATGGAAGGCGCTGTCGACATCCATCGTGCCAGAAGGGCGCCTCGCCACATCGAGCAGCGCAGGCGAAGTGTCGATCGCGAGCGCCACCTGGCTTGCCACGCAGTTCACAGCGGCCTCGGGTGCGGCTGAGGCTGCGCGGGCGCAGCCGTGTCTTGACGTCGCGGTCCCGGCGGGACGCGACTGCGTAGCGCTGGCGTTCCTGCGATGAAACCGAAGCTCACCCTGGCGCGTCGAGGCGCTGGCCACACGCTTCTCGAACTGACGATTGCCGTGGCGCTCGGCCTCGTGGTGACGCTTGGCGCGCTGGCGGCCTACCGGTCGCAGCGTCAGGCGTTCGCGTATGCGAGCGATGCCGCGCGCATTCACGAGGCAGGCATGAACGCGTTGCTGCTGATGGGCGAGCAGATCCAGATGGCCGGGTTCGTCGCCGCCGATACGCGCGTGCCGCTTGCCGGCCCGGCGATCTTCGGCTGTATGGCTGGGCGGCCGGTGGGCGCGGACGCCGCGCTTGCCTGCGAATCGCTATCGGGCCGCTCGGACGGGCTCGCGCTGCGCTACCAGGGCGACGGCGTATCGACGTGGCCCGCCGCGAACGGCCAGGTCACGGACTGCCTCGGTCAGGCGGCGGGTGCGGCCGGTAGCGAGATCGTGAATCGCTATCACGCCAAGGCGAGCGCATCGACCGGCGAGCCCGAACTCTACTGCGAAGGCTCGGGCAAGGTTGGCACGGCGCAGCCGCTCGTCGAGGGCGTGGAGCGCTTGCGGTTGCGTTACTGGACGGCGGGTGCGGCGCAGCCGGTCGATGCGTCGGTGCTTGCGCGCGATCAGTGGGCCTCGGTCGTCGCCGTCGATCTGTGCGTGCTGGTGCGCGGCGGCGCTTTTCCCCGGCGCACGCACTATGTCGATTGCGAGGGCGCGCAGGGGCTCGGCGCGGACGGGCGGGCGCGGCAGGCGTTCTGGCGGCACATCGTGCTGCGCAATGCGGCGCTGGCGGCGTCATGACGTTGGCCCGTATGAATCTGCGCTTCAGTCGGCCCGCACGACGCGGCATGGCGTTGCCGGTCGTGCTGCTCATCGTCTCGATGATGCTGGTGAGTTCGGCGGCCTCGTTCGAGGCGGCCCTGCTCGAGGCACGCAACGCCGACGCCGTCGTCGATCATCTGCGCGCCTTTCATGCCGCCGAAGCCGTGCTCGTACTCTGCGCGCGTGAGTTGGCGAATGGCTCGATGAGCGCACCCGTCGCCGCGACGCAATCCGGCGAGCCGCAAGCCTGGCGGCGGCAAGACACCTTCGAGCGCCAGGCGCTCACGCCTGTTGCCGCGTGGCCGGGATCGGCCCGGCCGCCGCAGTGCCTGGCCGAGGCGTGGCGTATCGACAGCCGTCCGCTGGTGCGTGCGTATCTCGTCACCGCGCGCGGCTTCGGCGCGTCCGAACAGGCGCAAAGCTGGCTACAGGCGCAGTTGATCTTCGACGACACAGGCGACGCAAGGCACATCGAGCGCCATTGGCGGCAGGTCGTTGCGCGGCCGTTTTGAAGCGGGGAGCAGGAGGCATGGTGAAAAACTACCGGCACCGCGCGTTCACGCTGCTCGAGCTGGTCATTGCGCTCGCTGTGGCGGCCGTGGTTGCGGCCTTCGCGTTGCCGTCGTGGCACGCGCAGATCGCACGCGGGCACCGCGTCGACGCCGTGGCGGCGCTTTACCGCGCGGCGCAGTTCGTCGACACGCAGAGCGCTTCGACCGGAACGCTGCCAGCAGGATTCGATCAGTCGCCGTCAACGGGGGCACCGGCTTACCGCCTGCGTCTCATACCGGCCGACGACTCCAACGGGGGTTACGCGATCGCGGCCGAGCCCGTGGAATCCGGACCGATGCGCGACGACGCTTGCGGCGCGTACGTGCTCGACGCCACAGGCGTGCGCCGCAATCAGGGCGTGGGCGGCAGCGCAGCCGAGGCGGTTGTGCAGACGTGCTGGAAGGATCGGTGAGCGGCGCGCGGGGGCAGACGAGCCGCGAGCGGATCAGCCGGTGAGATCGTCTTCGTCGGATGAATTGCGGGAAGCGCGGCCAGGCGCCGCGCCGCGCTGGCGTCGCACCTGCTGCCACACGCGGTACGCCTCCCATGCCGTGAAGGCGAGTCCGCCCCACTTGATGACGGGGCGCGCGGCGCTAACGAGGCTCGTGCGCAGCGGCTTGGCAACGATGAGCGAGACGAGCGAACTGAGCAGCGGATATTGCTTGAGCAGATTGCCGAGACCGGCGCCCACGCCGCCGCCGCTGGACCCAGAGCGGCTGAAGCCGGGCACCACGAAGCGCAGCCAACTGAAATTGGTGACCGCCGAGCGGAGTTCGACGATCGATTCGGACATTTCGGCGCGCTCGACAGCGGCGCGCACGAGCAGCAGTTCCTTGCGCAACGCGCGCAGTTGCGGCGTAGAAAGGTCGTGCGAGCGAATGCGGTTGGGGCGAAAGGAGGTGTCCGGTCGGGGTTGGCTCATGGCGTCGGCTCGCGGCTATCAGGTCGAAGGCGGGATCACAGGCGGATCGAAGGGCGCTGTGCGGGCGGGCGGTGCGTTCCGGGGCATCAAGCTTCCGGCGGGCATCGCAAGCCCGGCCGGCTAGGGTTTGCGCAGGATTTCGCGGTCTTTTTCGAATTCCTCGAGCGTCGCCTGGAAGACGAGCGGCGCATTGCGCAGACCGGCGCGCGCTTTCATGGCGCAGACGATCGCTGCGATCGCGTAGACGGCCGTAATGCAGGCAAGCGCTTGCCAGCGCCACGTGTCCCAGAACGCGATGGCAACGAGCGCGGTGAGCGCGACGAGCGCGAGCAAGGCGAGCATCATCGCCGCGAGGCCGAGGAACAGCACGGCGATCAACCGGTCCTTCTCTTCGGCGAGTTCGATGCCTATCAGCTCGAGACGCGTTTGAAGCATCGCGAACGCCGAGCTGAGCAGGCGGCGCAAGGGTCCGTGTTCGTGGCGCTGCGATTGGGTGTCTGTCGTCATGGCGAGGGCAGGTTGCGCAGGCGAGTGCGCGAGCAAGGCGCGAGAAAAAACGGCCGGCGGCGTCGCCCGGCGAGACCGGTGGGCGAAGCGGCGCTCAGCGTAGGCGAGAAGCCATCCGGGCGTTAGCGGCCCCGAGACGGCTTCTCGTGCGTATGGCGCGCGCGGTTCAGCGACCGCGCGCCGTACGGCGGCGCTGGCGGGCGCTTACTTGCGGTTGATCAGCAGACCGACCAGCACGCCCACGCCGGCAGCGATGCCGATCGACGCCCACGGATGCTCGTGCACGTAGTCGTCGGTGGCGCGCGCCGCTTTCTTGCCTTTCTCGACCACGACCACCTGGACGTCGGCGGCTTTCTCTTTTGCCTGTTTCAGACGCGAGAGTGCCGTTTCGCGCAACTCCGACGCGCGCTCGCCCGTAGCGCTCGCTGCCTGCTTGAGCAGGTCCTCTGCATCCGCGAGGACGGTTTTGATATCGGACATCAGCCTCTCCTTGTTGACTTCTGACATTGACTGGCTCCCATCGTGTCACATCACGCGTGAATCGTAACAAAGATACGGGCGCTGGCAAGCGTGACGCGCAGTCACGAGCCGAATTCGCACGATCCGTTCCTGCGAAGGCGCACGGGAAAGTGTCTGGATTAAGCGCGCAAAGACATGCGCGCGATGAGACGTATTGAGTTGATCCGGCACCCAAAGTTTCCACATGATGGCTCAAAATGACAAAAACGCATACCGGTGTGAGGCGATGTTCGTTAGCGGGGCACGAGCGCGACCTGTATGCTTGAGTATGTAAACGTCCACTGGATCATCGGGCCGTGCGCCCGGATTCGTTCAGAGCGCGTTCAAAACGCGTTCACACCTCGTACAAAGGAAGCCCACCATGAGTCTACGTCTTGGCGATATCGCACCCGACTTCGATCAGGATTCGAGCATTGGCCGTATCAAGTTTCATGAATGGCTTGGCAACAGCTGGGGCGTGCTGTTCTCGCACCCGGCCGACTTCACGCCGGTCTGCACGACCGAGCTTGGCCTGACCGCGAAGCTCAAGGACGAATTCGAGAAGCGCAATGTGAAGACGATCGCGCTCTCCGTGGATAACGCCGAATCGCACAACGAGTGGATCAAGGACATCAACGAGACGCAGGCGGCGAATGTCGGCTTCCCGATTCTGGCCGACGGCGACCGCAAGGTCTCCACGCTGTACGACATGATTCACCCGAACGCGAACGAGACGCTCACCGTGCGCTCGCTGTTCGTGATCGACCCGAACAAGAAGGTGCGTCTCATCATCACGTACCCGGCGAGCACGGGCCGCAACTTCGACGAAGTGCTGCGCGTGATCGACTCGCTGCAACTCACCGACCACTACCAGGTCGCCACGCCCGGCAACTGGAAGCAGGGCGATGACGTCGTGATCGTGCCGTCGCTGAAGGACGAAGAGGTCATCAAGCAGAAGTTCCCGAAGGGCTACAAGGCGCTGCGTCCGTATCTGCGCATGACGCCGCAGCCGAACAAGTAAGCTGCACGGCTGAAGCCGAAAAAAAACGCCGCACGAAACGAATCGTGCGGCGTTTTTTCATGCGCGGGCGGCGCGAGGCAGGGGGGCGATCAGAAGAACGCCTGAATGCCCGTTTGCGCGCGGCCCAGGATCAGCGCGTGAATGTCGTGCGTGCCTTCGTACGTGTTCACCACTTCGAGGTTCACGAGGTGGCGCGCCACGCCGAACTCGTCGGAGATGCCGTTGCCGCCCAGCATGTCGCGCGCGAGACGCGCGATGTCGAGCGACTTGCCGCACGAGTTGCGCTTCATGATCGAGGTGATCTCGACGGCGGCCGTGCCTTCGTCCTTCATGCGGCCCAGACGCAGGCAGCCTTGCAGGCCGAGCGTGATTTCCGTCTGCATGTCGGCGAGCTTTTTCTGGATCAGCTGGTTGGCGGCGAGCGGGCGGCCGAACTGCTTGCGGTCGAGCACGTACTGACGCGCCGTGTGCCAGCAGGATTCCGCGGCGCCGAGCGCGCCCCAGGCGATGCCGTAGCGTGCCGAGTTCAGGCAGGTGAACGGACCGCGCAGGCCCTTCACGCCCGGCATGATGTTCTCTTCCGGCACGAACACCTCGTCGAGCACGATCTCGCCGGTGATCGAGGCGCGCAGGCCCACCTTGCCGTGGATGGCCGGGGCCGAGAGACCCTTCCAGCCCTTCTCCAGGATGAAGCCGCGGATGTCGTCCTTGCCGTCTTCCTCGAGCTTCGCCCAGACGACGAACACGTCGGCGATCGGCGAGTTCGTGATCCACATCTTCGCGCCCGAGAGCGAGTAGCCGCCGTTCACCTTCTTCGCGCGCGTGACCATGCTGCCCGGGTCCGAGCCGTGGTTCGGCTCCGTGAGGCCGAAGCAGCCGATCCATTCACCGCTCGCGAGCTTCGGCAGGTACTTCTGCTTTTGCGCTTCCGAGCCGAATTCGTAGATCGGCACCATCACGAGCGACGACTGCACCGACATCATCGAGCGATAGCCCGAGTCGATACGCTCGACTTCGCGTGCGATCAGACCATAGGCGACGTAGTTGAGGCCGGGGCCGCCGTATTGCTCGGGAATCGTCGGGCCGAGCAGACCGACTTCGCCCATTTCGCGGAAGATCGACGCGTCCGTTTTCTCGTGGCGGAACGCTTCCAGCACGCGCGGCGCAAGCTTGTCTTGCGAGTAGGCGGCGGCGGCGTCGCGCACCATGCGCTCGTCCTCGGTGAGCTGCTGGTCGAGCAACAGCGGATCTTCCCAATGGAACTGGGCGTTTGCGGCCATGGTGTCTCTCCTTGCTTTCCTGAATCCTTGAATTGGGCGAATTTGCGCTTGACGTTAGTTCCGCTATGCGGAACAATGTTTTGCAAATTGACTTTAGTGTAGCACTAGCGCACCCATGTCTGCATCCGGATCGACGACAACTTCATCGTTTTCTTCCTCGCTGGCCGAGGGTCCGATCGACGAGCGCAAGTTCGTCGTGGCGCTGGCTCGCGGGCTCGACCTGCTGCGGGCGTTCCGGCCCGGCGAGACGCTGCTCGGCAACCGCGACTTCGTCGAGCGCACGGGCTTGCCCAAGGCGACGGTGAACCGGCTCGCCTACACGCTCACCGTGCTCGGCTACCTGCGTTTCGACGAATCGCTCGGCAAATATGCGCTCGACGCGGGCGTGCTGTCACTGGGCTTCGCGCTGCTCTCGGGTACCGACACGCTCGAACTCGCGCGCCCGCACATGCGCGAGTTCGCGCGCGAGGTGGGGGCAGCGGTGTCGCTCGGGTGCCGCGACGGCCTCGACGTGATTTATCTGGAGACGATCCGCAGCGAGACGGCGCTCACGCTCGGTCTCGCTTCGGGTTCGCGCCTCTCGATGCTGACGAGTTCGATGGGGCGTGCCTACCTGGCCGTGCAGCCCATCGACGTGCGCCTCGCGCTGTTCGCCGAACTGGAGAAGGCGGCGGGCGCGCAAGGTCCGGCGCTGGTCGAAGCCGCGAAGCGCGAGATCGAAGTGTTCGGCAAGGAAGGGTGCTGCTACTCGTTTCGCGACTGGCACGAAGACGTCAACGCCGTGGCGGTGCCGTTTCGCGAGCCGCGCGAACGGCGCTGGCTCGTGCTCAGTTGCAGCGGGCCGGCTTCGTCGATGGGGCCCGAGGTGTTCCGCGAGCGCGTCGCGCCGCTTTTGAAGGCTCTCGCGCGGCGTCTTGGCGAAACGGTCTGACGACTGTCGCGAGCGCGGACGAAAAAAAGCCGACCCGAGGGTCGGCTTTTTTGCAAGGCGGTGCGCGCTGGCCTTAGTGGTTCAGGCGGCCGAGCAGCAGGAACTCCATGAGCGCCTTCTGCACGTGCAGGCGGTTTTCCGCCTCGTCCCACACCACGCTCTGCGGGCCGTCGATCACTTCGGCGCTCACTTCCTCGCCGCGGTGCGCGGGCAGGCAGTGCATGAAGAGCGCGTCGGCGTTGGCGCGGGCCATCATCGGCGCGTCCACGCACCAGTCGGCGAAGGCCTGCTTGCGCGCTTCGTTTTCGGCTTCGAAGCCCATGCTGGTCCAGACGTCCGTGGTGACGAGGTCAGCGCCGTCGCAGGCGTCGTGCGGGTCCGCGAACACTTCGTAGAACGGCTGGCTTTCCGGCGCGACCAGCGCGGGGTCGAGCGGGTAGCCCGGCGGCGTGGAGATGCGCAGCTTGAAGCCGAGGATATGCGCGGCTTCGATCCACGTGTAGAGCATGTTGTTGGCGTCGCCAACCCACGCGACGGTCTTGCCGCGAATCGGCCCGCGATGCTCGTAGTACGTGAAGATGTCGGCCAGCACCTGGCAAGGGTGATATTCGTTCGTGAGGCCGTTGATGACCGGCACGCGCGAGCTCTCGGCAAAACGCTCGAGGATGTCCTGGCCGAACGTGCGGATCATGATGATGTCGACCATGCGCGAGATCACCTGCGCCGAATCCTCGATCGGTTCGCCGCGGCCGAGCTGCGTGTCGCGCGTGTTCATGAACACGGCGTGGCCGCCCAGCTGGAAGATGCCGGCTTCGAACGAGAGGCGCGTGCGCGTGGAGCTCTTCTCGAAGATCATCGCCAGCGTGCGGTCGTGCAGCGGGTGATAGGTCTCGTAGTTCTTGAACTTGCGCTTCAGGATGCGCGCGCGCTCCAGCACATATTCATATTCGTCAAGGGAGAAATCCTTGAACTGAAGGTAATGGCGTATGGTCCGGGAGGTCATGAAACGAAAAACGGCGCCCGATCCGGCCTCGAACTGCATGCTGGGGCCGGCGACGCCGCTGCGGTTGGTGGTAAGTCAAAGCAGCATAAAGGATTTTGCGCAGTTTGACGAGTTGCCCGAAAGTTTGGCGAGGCACGGCGGCGCGCGCCGCATGCCGGTTCGAGGGGCGTCGGCGCGGCCCGACTTTAGCCTTTCAGATGCCTTGTGTGCGCTGCGTCATAACGGCCGGTACGCTATAATCTCAGGGATTTCTTAGGCACGACAAACGGGTCCTGGACGTATGCGGCGGCAAGGTGGCAACGCCTCGCAGCAACGGCAGAAAAGCCCGCGGGAGCGGCCTGTGCGCTGAGCGGCAGCGCGTCCGGAATCGACCTGCCCATCCCTTTGCGGCGATTGTTCTGCATCGATCGTTTGGTATCGATTGCTTTGCCAAAGGCAGCGGCGGCGATTTTCGAGACTGTGCGGCCGGGCGGGGTGCGCGGGCAGCCGTTCCCCATCCATCGGACTGTCCATGCGCATGGCGGCGGGCGAACCCCCGCGGCCGGCATCCCGCGGCAAAAGCGCGGGCGCAGCGCTCGTGCCGCCGTTACATGCTGCAAACGCACCCAGCAGCTATACACACAGGTACTCCTGCATGGCCGACGACGCTCCAACCGAATACTTCATTCAAGGCATCACCAGCTCGGGGAAGAAGTTTCGACCGAGTGACTGGTCGGAGCGTCTCGCGGGCGTGATGTCGAGCTTCGGCCCGAAAGCGTCGGCCAATGCTCGCGGCCCGAACGCCTACCTGCGCTATTCGCTCTATGTGCGTCCCACGATGATCGGCGACCTCAAGGTCGTGGTGCTGGACTCGCGCCTGAAGGACATCGAGCCGATGGCCTTCAACTTCGTGCTGAACTTCGCCAAGGACAACGATCTCGTCGTGACCGAGGCGTGCGAGCTGCCCGAGGACCACGCAACGCAGCGCGGCGGCTCTCGCTGAGCCTCGCGGCGCGAACGACCCGCTTCGGCGGGTTTTTTTACGTCCGCTTTCTTCCGTTGCCCGTTGTCCGTTTCGTTCGCGCTGGTCTGCGCTGGTCTGCGTCGGTCCGGAGGCGGGCGGTGCGAAACGTCGAGGCAACAAAAAACCCGCCGAAGCGGGTTTTTCTTGTGACGCAGGAGAAGCCGTGCCCGTGATGACGGGCAGCCTGAATCTCTTTACTGCGCGGCTTGCATTGCCTTGACGGCAGCAGCCAGGCGGCTCTTGTGGCGAGCGGCCTTGTTCTTGTGGACGATCTTCTTGTCCGAGATGATGTCGAGCGTCTTGGCCGATGCCTTCAGAACTTCAGCAGCCTTTGCCTTGTCGCCGGCGTCGATCGCCTTGCGAACAGCCTTGATGGCGGTGCGGAACTTCGAGCGCAGTGCCGAGTTGTGTGCGTTTGCCTTGACGGCTTGACGAGCGCGCTTGCGTGCTTGTGCGGAGTTTGCCATTTCGATTCCTTGTGATTGCGGAGCGCGGACCCGCCGACCTGTGGTCGTGCCGGACAACGCTCTTTGCCTGGATTTGCTCTTTCGGCAGTGTTGCCTGAAAGCGCAAAACGGTATTTGCCGGCTTGCCGGCCGCGCCTTTTGTGCCAAAGCGAAGAAGCTGGCCCGAAATCTCCGGATGCTTCCCGCTCCCTTTCCAAGGCGCGTTTCGGGTCATACTCGCAATGAGCGAGAGAACTCGAATCGACAATTATAGCAACAGAATCGTCGAGGTGACAATCGTGACGTATTTGCGACGTCAAGGGCTGTCAGAGGTGAACGCCTTTAACGCGACGCGGTCACAATCAGCGCCCTTTGCCGTTGCCTCCTCGCGGCGCAGGCCTTCGGGCCGCGCATGCGCGACGGACCGGACGGCGCCCGTATAATAAGCGCCCCATGAATCTATTCCGAGCCCTGCTGACAGTCAGCGGCTTCACGCTGCTGTCGCGCGTGACCGGTCTGGCCCGAGAAACGCTGATTGCCCGCGCATTTGGCGCGAGTCAGTACACCGACGCTTTCTACGTCGCGTTTCGCATTCCCAACCTGCTGCGCCGCATCTCGGCGGAAGGCGCCTTTTCGCAGGCGTTCGTGCCGATTCTCGCGGAGTTCAAGAACCAGAAGGGCCACGACGCCACGCGCGCGCTCGTCGACGCGACCTCGACCGTGCTCGCCTGGGTGCTCGCGGCCCTGTCGCTGCTCGGCATCTTCGGCGCGTCGTTCGTCGTGATCGTGGTCGCGTCGGGCTTGAAGAGCGACGGCCAGGCGTTCCCGCTCGCCGTCACGATGACGCGCATCATGTTCCCCTACATCGTGTTCATCTCGCTGACGTCGCTCGCGTCCGGCGTGCTCAACACGTACAAGCAGTTCTCGCTGCCCGCGTTCGCGCCGGTGCTGCTCAACGTTTCGTTCATCACGGCGGCCGTGGCGTTCGCGCCGCACATGAAGCAGCCGGTCTACGCGCTCGCATGGGCCGTGATCGTGGGCGGCGTGCTGCAATTCCTCGTGCAGCTGCCGGGCTTGAAGCGCATCGACATGATGCCGCGCATCGGCCTGAACCCGCTCAAGGCGCTTGCGCACAAGGGTGTGAAGCGTGTGCTCGCGAAGATGGTGCCGGCCATGTTCGCCGTCTCGGTCGCGCAGATCAGCCTCATCATCAACACCAATATCGCTTCGCGTCTCGGGCCGGGCGCGGTGTCGTGGATCAACTACGCCGACCGCCTGATGGAGTTCCCAACGGCGCTGCTCGGCGTGGCGCTCGGCACGATCCTGTTGCCGAGCCTCTCGAAAGCGCACGTGGACGCCGATCCGCACGAGTATTCCGCGCTGCTCGACTGGGGCCTGCGCGTGACCTTCCTGCTCGCCGCGCCTTCGGCCGTCGCGCTGTTCTTCTTCGCCGAGCCGCTCACGGCCACGCTGTTTCACTACGGCAAGTTCGACGCAACCTCCGTCGTCATGACGGGCCGCGCGCTCGCGGCGTACGGCGTGGGGCTCATCGGCCTCATTCTCATCAAGATCCTGGCGCCGGGTTTCTACGCGCGCCAGGACATCAAGACGCCGGTGAAGATCGGCGTGGGTGTGCTCATCGCCACGCAGATCAGCAACTACTTCTTCGTGCCGATCTTCTCGCACGCGGGCCTGACGCTCTCGGTCGGCCTGGGCGCCTGCATCAACGCGCTGCTGCTCTTCATCGGGCTGCGCCGCCGCGGCATCTACATGCCGTCGTCGGGCTGGACGACGTTCTTCGTGCAATTGCTCGGGGCATGCCTCGTGCTCGCAGGGGCCATGCACTGGTGTGCGATCAGCTACGACTGGATCGCGCTGCGTCACGAACCGCTCGCGCGCATTGCGCTGCTCGGCGCGTGTCTCGTCCTGTTCGCGGCGCTATATTTCGGTATGCTGTGGCTCATGGGTTTCAAATACGCGTACTTCAAGAGGCGGACGAAGTGAGCACGATGTCTACGCGGGTTCTGGATTATTTCAGCGCGCTCGTTGCCGATGACGAGAGCCTGCCGCTCACCGAAGCGGCACTCGCGATTGCCCAGGACGCGTATCCGGATCTGGATATGCAGGGCACGCTCGCCGAGATCGACGAACTCGCGCTGCGCGTACGTCGCCGCATGCCCGAGGGCGCGGACGTGCGTCAGCAGGTCGGCGTGCTCAACCGCTGCTTCTTTCGCGAGATGGGCTTCGCTGCCAATCTCAACGATTTTCTCGATCCCGATAACAGCCATCTGAACGTCGTGCTCAAGCGCCGCCGCGGCATCCCCATTTCGCTGGCGGTGCTGTATCTGGAGGTGGCGGGGCAGCTTGGATTGCCGGTGAAGGGCGTGTCGTTTCCGGGACATTTCCTGCTGCGCGTGACGCTGCCCGAAGGCGACGAAATGCTCGACCCCACCACGGGCCGCACGCTCACCGAGTCCGACATGGTGGAGATGCTCGAACCGTTCGTGGCCAACACGGGCGACTCGGTGGCGCGCGCGCTGCGCATGCTGCTCGAACCCGCCACGCGGCGCGAGATCGTCGCGCGCATGCTTCGCAACCTGAAGGCCGTCTATCTCCAGACCGAGCGCTGGCAACGCCTGCTCGCCATCCAGCAGCGGCTCGTGATCCTGCTGCCGGAGAATATCGAGGAAGTGCGCGACCGTGGCTTCGCGTATGCGCGCCTCGACTATCTGCGCCCGGCGCTCGAAGACCTCGAACACTATCTCGACGAGCGCCCCGAGGCCGAAGACGCGACCGTCGTCGAATCGCAGTTGCACGAGCTACGCCAGCGCACGCTCGATAACGACTGAAGGCGCGACCGGACGAGCCCTGGACGCCAAAATGCAAAAGCCCGCGATAGACGTCGCGGGCTTTTTTGTTTTGCGGAGGGCAGGGCGCCGCGTTACTTCGGCTGCATGCGGATCGCGCCGTCCAGGCGAATCACCTCGCCATTGAGCATCGGATTCTCGACGATCTGCTTGACGAGCATCGCGTACTCGTCCGGCTTGCCGAGGCGCGGCGGGAACGGCACCATCGCGCCGAGCGCGTCCTGCACGTCCTTGGGCATGCCGAGCAGCATCGGCGTTTCGAAGAGGCCGGGCGCGATCGTCATCACACGGATGCCGCTGCGCGAGAGGTCGCGCGCGATCGGCAGCGTCATGGCGACGACGCCGCCCTTCGATGCTGCATAGGCCGCCTGGCCGATCTGGCCGTCGTACGCCGCCACCGAAGCCGTGTTGACGATCACGCCGCGCTCGCCGCCCTCGGCGGCCGCGGTCTGGGCAATGGCGGCCGCCGCGAGGCGGATCATGTTGAAGGTGCCGATGAGGTTGACCGAGATGGTCTTCGAGAACGTGTCGAGCGGGTGCGGGCCGTCCTTGCCCACGGTCTTCACGGCGGGCGCGATGCCCGCGCAGTTCACGAGGCCGCGCAGCGTGCCGAGCGCGGTTGCCGCGGCCACGGCGCGCGCGCCGTCTTCCTCGCTCGCCACGTTGCACTTCACGAACACGCCGCCCAACTCACTGGCGAGCGCGTTGCCGGCGTCCTCGTTGAGGTCGGCGATGACGACCTTGCCGCCCTGCGCCGCGATGAGGCGGGCGCTGGCCGCGCCGAGGCCCGACGCGCCGCCGGTGATGAGGAATACGTTGTCGCGGATCTGCATGTCTTGTCTCCTTTCGTTGTGCTCGTGCCTGGCGCAGGAGCAAGCCCACGCGAGACCTACCAAAAACAAAGCGGGCCGGCCGGCGTCGCGCCCCGAGGCAATCGGGAGTGCGGCGCCAGCCGGCCCGCAGGCAAACCAGCAAGGAAGCCGAAGCCGGCTTCGAATCAGTCTTTGAAGCGGCCTTTGAAGCGGCTTACTTGAGCGCTTCGAACGCGCGCTCGCGAATTTCGTCGACGCTGCCCAGACCCGCGATGGCGCGATACTGCGGCGCCTTCAGGCCGTTTTCCTCGCCGCGCTTCGCCCAGTCGCTGTAGTAGGCGATGAGCGGCTTGGTCTGGGCGACGTACACGTCCAGACGCTTGCGCACCGTTTCTTCCTTGTCGTCGTCGCGCTGGACGAGCGGCTCGCCCGTCACGTCGTCCTTCATGTCCTCTTTCGGGGGATTGAACTTGACGTGGTAGGTGCGGCCCGAAGCCGGGTGCATGCGGCGACCGCTCATGCGCGTGATGATCTCGTCGAACGGCACGTCGATCTCCAGCACGTAGTCGATCGCGACGCCCGCCTGCTTCATCGCTTCGGCTTGCGGCAGCGTGCGCGGGAAGCCGTCGAACAGGTAGCCGTTCTTGCAGTCCGGCTCCTGAAGGCGTTCCTTCACGAGATTGATGATGAGCTCGTCGGTCACGAGCTCGCCCGCGTCCATGAAGCGCTTCGCTTCGAGTCCCAGCGGCGTGCCTGCCTTGACGGCCGCGCGCAGCATGTCGCCCGTCGAGATTTGCGGGATGCCGAACTTCTCCTTGATGAAGTTTGCCTGGGTTCCCTTGCCCGCACCGGGGGCGCCCAACAGGATCAAACGCATGTCAACAATCTCCGATCTGTGTGAATTCTTGCGGCGCGGCGGTCCCACGCATTCGGTGGGCGGCAACGCGTCCCGCGCGGCTTGTCGCACGGTGCCTGGGCACGCGGCGGCGCTGCGGGGCGGCGCCGAAAAGCGGGGAAACCCCGACGCACAAAGGCTTTAGACGGCTCGCGCAAACAATTGATTATGCCATGGGATTTTTGCGTCACGGACGGAATTAAGGCCGGTATAACGCCTGCACACGGGCGAGGTCGGCGGGGGTGTCGACGCCCGGAGCGGGTGCCTCCTGCGTGACGAGCACCGCGATGCGCTCGCCGTGCCACATCGCGCGGAGCTGTTCGAGCGCCTCGACCTGCTCGATCGGCGAGTGCGCGAGCGTCGGATAGCTGCGCAGGAATTTCGCACGGTAGGCATAGAGGCCGATATGACGGTAAACCGTCGCGGGGGCAGGCGGGGCGGGCATTGCGCCGAGATCGAGGCGGGCCGGCGACCAGTGCGGCTGCCATGCGTCGCGTGCCCAGGGAATGGGTGCACGCGAGAAATAAAGCGCCACGCCTCGTGCATCGAGCACGACCTTCACGACGTTCGGGCTGAAGATTTCGTCGGGGGCGGTGATGGGGTGCGCGGCCGTGGCGATCGCGCAATCGGCATGCGTGGCGAGGTGCGACGCAACGTCGCACACGAGCGCGGGGTCGATCAGCGGCTCGTCGCCCTGCACGTTGACCACGATCGTCTCGTCGCTCCAGCCGAAGTGCTCGGCGACTTCCGCGAGACGGTCGGTGCCCGAGGGGTGATCCTCGCGCGTGAGCACCGCTTCGAAGCCGTGCGCGCGGGCGGCGTCGAGCACGCTTTGCGAGTCCGAGGCGATCAGCACCTGCTGCGCGCCCGAAGCGCGCGCGCGTTCGGCCACGCGCACCACCATGGGCTTGCCGCCGATGTCGGCGAGCGGTTTGTTGGGCAGCCGGGTGGACGCGAGACGCGCCGGGACGACGGCGATAAAGGGGTGCAGGGGAGCGGTCATGGCCAGTCTCGGCAAGAGCGGGAAGCGGATTGGGAAAGCGAAGGCGTGCCGGAACGGCCAGGCCGGAAGGAATCGGGCGTGTGCGGCGCGCCGCGGTGACACGATGCCGACGGCGCGGCCCGCGTGGCCGCGGGCCGGAGGGCCAAGGGGCGAGCGGGCCCTGAGGCCCGGTGCGCCTCTTTACGCGGCGCCCGGCCCGGCCGGATCGACCGGCGTGCCTTCCACGGTTTGACGCGCTTCGTCGACGAGCATGACCGGAATGCCGTCACGGATCGGGTAAGCGAGCTTGTCCGCATGGCAGATCAGCTCTTGCGCGGCGCGGTCGTAGCTGAGCGGGCCCTTGCAGATCGGGCAGACCAGGATTTCAAGCAGACGAGCGTCCACGGAGTTTCTCCACAACCAGGGTAATGAGGCGATGATCGAGCGCGGCTTCAACGGGGACAACCCAGATGCGCGCGTCGTTCCAGGCCCCCAATTTTACTGCATCCTTTTCGGTGACCAGGATCGCGTCGGCAGTGACGTCGGCGAACGGGTTGGTCGCATAGGCGTAATGATCGGGCAGCGGCATGGTTTGCGGCGCGAGCCCGGCCGCGCGCAGTGTCGCGAAAAAGCGCTCCGGCGAGCCGATGCCGGCCGCCGCCACGATGCGCGGCGCGGCCTGAGAGCCCGGCTTGTCCGACGTTATCCGGGCGCCTTGCCCCGGCGTGGCCGCGTCAGCGGCGAACTGCGCGAGCGGGCGGCGCAGCGCCGGATTGGCGAGGTGCCAGGCGTCGCCGGGTTCGAGCTTGAGCGCGAACGTATTGGGCCAGGCCGGCAGCGTGCGCTCGAACGGGTTGTTGACGAGCGTGGCGTCGCGCCGGCGCGAGAGCGGCTCGCGCAGTGGTCCCGCGGGCAGCAGGAAGCCGTTGCCGCCCAGACGATGATCGAACACCACGATCTCGACATCGCGCGCGAGGCGATAGTGTTGCAGGCCGTCGTCGCTCACGATCACGTCGATGTCGCGATGCGCGCCGCACAGCGCCGTGGCCGCCGCGACGCGGTCGGGCGACACCCACACGGGCACGCCTGTGCGCCGGGCGATCAGCAAGGGTTCGTCGCCCGAAAGACGGGCGGGCGTGTCGGGCGTCACCGGCGTGGGGCGATCGATTTTCGCGCCGTAGCCGCGCGAGACCACACCGGGCGAGAAGCCCGCCGCGCGCAGCGCCTCAACGAGCGCGATCACGGTGGGCGTCTTGCCCGTGCCGCCCACGGTCACGTTGCCGACCACCACCACGGGCACGCCCACTCGCACGCGCTTGAGCCAGCCGGCCGCGAAGGCGGCGCGGCGCGCGCCGCTCACGGCGGCGAACACGGCGGCGAGCGGCGTGAGCGCCCAGGCGAGCGCGCCGCGCCGCTGCCACGCGTGCGCGAATTGCGCTTCGAGGCGTTCCTTGAGGCTGGAGACGGGGCCGCTCATGGGTTAACTGCGGGGCTGACAGCGTGGTTAACTGCGGCGTGGAAAACGCCTTGGCGAACCGCGCGGCGGCCGTCGCCCACGCGCGAAGCGCCGGACGCGGGATGCAGGAGGCTGACGGGCTGGGCGGGCATCGAGGCGGTTCTCCGGTTCGAAGTGGGCGCGAGGCAAAGACGGCGACCAGGCGCGCCCGCAAGCGGGACGGCTTCGCATGCCGTGTGGCATGGCGCAGTCGGTCGTGAACCCGGCACTCTAGCGCGGGTCGGCGCCACGCGGCAAGTTGCCTGTCCGCGCGTAACTGTCGGGAAGGTGTAAGCCCCGCGAAACGTCGGAAAATTCACCGCCTGTGGACAACTTTGTGGAGAAGTGGACATCGCGAAGGCTGGAAGGCCCATTGCTCGGCCATTCCATCGGTCTGTAAGAATGTTATAAAGATAAAAAACCTATATAAATCAATCAGATGTATGGAGTTGTCAGCGTTTGCGAGGCGTCGCCGGTCATCGTGTCGCATGACGCACCCAATGTGGACACTTCGTCGGGCTTGCCGGCCGGGACGCATTCGTGCTGGACTGCCGCCCCCCGAACGGTCTATCGTCTGTCCGGCCGACGCTTATCCACATCCCCTTTCGCATGCTATCCGACCGATTTTCCGCTTCCTCCGCTGCCTCGGGCGACGTCGTCGTGCCGGTTTCGGCGCTCAACCGGGCGATCGCCTCGATGCTCGAGCGCACCTTTCCGCTTGCATGGATCTCCGGCGAGGTTTCGAACTTCACGCGCGCCGCGAGCGGCCACTGGTACTTTTCGATCAAGGACGGCCAGGCGCAGATTCGTTGCGTGATGTTCCGCGGCCGCGCGCAGTACGCCGAATTCACGCCGCGCGAAGGCGATCGTATCGAAGTGCGCGCGCTCGTCACGATGTACGAGCCGCGCGGCGAACTGCAACTGAACGTCGAAGCCGTGCGGCGCACCGGCCAGGGCCGGCTTTACGAAGCCTTCCTGCGCCTGAAGGCGCAACTCGAGGCCGAAGGGCTTTTCGACCCCGAGCGCAAGCGCGCGCTGCCTTCGCACCCGCGCGCCATCGGCGTGATTACGTCGATGCAGGCGGCCGCGCTGCGCGACGTGCTCACGACATTGTGCCGCCGCGCACCGCACCTGCCGGTGATCGTCTATCCGGCGCCGGTGCAGGGCGCGGGCTCGGCCGAAAAGCTCACGGCGATGCTCGAAACCGCGAACGCGCGCAACGAGGTGGACGTGCTCGTGCTGTGCCGGGGCGGCGGCTCGATCGAGGATCTCTGGTCGTTCAACGACGAGGCGCTGGCACGCGCGATCGCGGCGAGCGCGATTCCCGTGGTGAGCGGCGTGGGGCACGAAACCGATTTCACCATCGCCGACTTTGCCGCCGACGTGCGCGCACCCACGCCCACGGGCGCGGCCGAACTCGTGAGCCCGCAGCGCGCGCTGCTGCTGCGCGACCTCGACCAGCGGCACGCCGCCCTCGCGCGCGACTTCGGCCGCCTGCTCGAGCGGCGCGCGCAGCAACTCGACTGGCTGGCGCGCCGGCTCGTTTCGCCTGCCGAGCGGCTCGCGCAACAGCGTACGCACCTGCGCCAACTGGCGATACGGCTCGCTTCGGCCGGCTCGCGTACGAGCGCCGAAGCCCGTGCGCGCCTGAACGTCATGCAAATGCGCTGGCAGCGCGCGCGGCCCGACGCCGCCGCGCAGCGCACCCAGGTGGAGTCGCTCGGCCGGCGCCTGGACGGCGCCTTCGCGCGGCAGCGCGAGCGCGAGGCGGCGCGCGTTTCGGAACTGACGGCGCGCCTCGAAGTGCTGAGCCCGCAGCGCACCTTTGAGCGCGGATACGCGGCGCTGCTTGATGCGCAGAACGGCGCGGCCGTGCGCTCGCCCGCCACGCTCAAGCCCGGCAAGCGGCTCACCGTGCATCTCGCGCAGGGCAGCGCCGACGTCGCGCTCGCCGATGTTCAGCCGCGTCTTGCCGACGGTTTCTGAACCGGGTGCCAGGCGCGCTGATTGCTGCGCAGGGAGGGCACCGGCGCAAGTGCCTGAACGCGTGATCGCACCACGGCGCCGCCACGACGAAAAGCCGTGGCGGCGGGCGATTGTTGCAGTCTCGTTGCAGGAAGGTTGCACACCGGTTGCGCGGATATTGCAACGAGATTGCAGCCGCTTGCGCGTGCTTGTGTGCGCTTGTGTGTGTACGCGTGCGGATTGGTATGTACGCCACCGGCCAGGATCAGCTTGCATCGAAAGCGCTGTTCGAGCGTCGCAGCATCGAACAGTGCGCGGCGCGCAGCCGGTGCGGTACGGCGCCATCGGTCAGCAAAAGCGGTATAAAACGGCGTGGCCGAACCTGCGCAAAAGCCCCGCGCAAACCATCTCCGGCATAAAGGCCGCGTGTTTGCGGGGTTATTCCAACTCGCCTACAATCGAGTGCTCAATGCCGGTCACCATGTAGAACTTCACGCAGAACTCCCCATAACACGACGAAGGAACCGCATCATGTCATTTACGCTCCCGCCGCTGCCGTTCGCGAAGAACGCCCTCGCTCCGAACATGTCGGAAGAGACGCTCGAGTTCCACTACGGCAAGCACCACCAGGCTTACGTCACGAATCTGAACAATCTGATTCCGGGCACCGAGTTCGAGAAGCTCTCGCTCGAAGAAATCGTCAAGAAGTCGTCGGGTGGCGTGTTCAACAACGCAGCCCAGATCTGGAATCACACGTTCTTCTGGAACAGCCTCTCGCCGCAAGGCGGCGGCGCACCGTCGGGCGCGCTCGGCGACGCGATCAACGCCAAGTGGGGTTCCTACGACGCGTTCAAGGAAGCCTTCACGAAGGCCGCAGTCGGCAACTTCGGCTCGGGCTGGACGTGGCTCGTGAAGAAGGCTGACGGCTCGCTCGACATCGTGTCGACCAGCAACGCCGCCACGCCGCTCACGACCGACGCCAAGGCGCTCCTCACGATCGACGTGTGGGAACACGCTTACTACATCGACTACCGCAACGCACGTCCGAAGTTCGTCGAAGCGTTCTGGAACATCGTGAACTGGGACTTCGCAGCGCAAAACTTCGCGTAAATTCGAAGCCCGTTCCCTGCGCCACGATTCATGTGGCGCAAGCAAAAAGCCCTCGATGCGAATCGAGGGCTTTTTTGTTTTGCGCCGGCGAAAAAGACTTATGCGAGCGCCGCGATCGTTTCCTGCGTCGAGCGCACGTGGCCCATATGGCGGAACAGCTTCTCAAACGAAAAGCGATGCATCTCTTCGTTCAGGCCCGACGTGGCGTCTTCGACGAATACGAGCTTGAAGCCCAGATCGAACGCCTGGCGCGCCGTGGATTCAACACCGAAGTTCGTGGCGATGCCGCCGATCACGATCGTGTCGATGCCGCGGCGGCGCAGTTGCTGCTCGAGATCGGTGCCGTAGAACGCGCCCCATTGGCGCTTCGAGACGATCACGTCGCCGGGCTGCGCGCCGATTTCGGGCACGAGTTCGGAGGCCTGGGCAGGGGCGGGCGGGGCGTCGAGCGTGCGCGTGGGCGCGTCGGCGGGCAGGGCGAGAATGTCGTTCAGGAGCACGCGCACCCAGACGACGGCGCCGCCCTTGGCGCGCAGTGCGTCGGCGAGCGGCCTGGCGTTCGCGACCACCTGTGCGCCGCTATGGGGCGCGACCGGGCGGCTCACGATGCCGTGCTGGAGGTCGATCATCACGAGCGCGGTGGTGCGCGGGTTCAGAGAAAGTGCTTGCGTCATGATTCACCTATATGTGAGGATGGCTTCACATATCATACACGAAACGTGAGGGAGGCTTCAGATATGGCGGCAGACCCGCTCGCGCGCAAGGAAGCGCAAACCGAAAACGCACGGCGCGTGCCGCGCCAGGAACGCGCGGCGCGCACCGTGGACGCGCTGCTCGAAGCCGCGGGCGAGGCGTTCGCCGAGCGCGGCTTCGACGTGGCGACCATGACGCAGATCGCGCAGCAGGCGGGCGTTTCGGTGGGCGCGGCGTACCAGTACTTTCCGAACAAGGAGGCGCTGGCCTTCGCGCTGCGCAAGCGCTACGGCGACGAGATGGATGCGCGCTGGAGCGCGCTCCTCGCGGCGCACGACGATCCGGCCAGGCTGCCGCTGCCGCAACTCGTCGAGCGCCTGTTCGACCTGATGGTCGATCTGATGCACGACTATCCCGCGTATCTGCCGCTGCTTTCCGTGCCACTCGGCTTCAAGCGCGACGCCGCCGTGCGCAACCTCCTGCGCCAGCGCTTCACGGCGGTTTTCCTGCGCTATCAGCCCGCGCTTTCGTCTGATGAAGCGTACCGCGTGGCCGAGGTCATGCTTCAGGTCATCAAGAGCCTCAATCCGCTATACGCCGCGGCGAAGCCCAAGGAGCGCAAACTGCTCGTGGCCGAATACAAGGGCGTGCTGGCAGCGTGGCTCGCGGTGCGGCTCGCCTGAAGCCTGGCTTGCAGCGGTCTGGTGGCCACACGGCCGGGCGCTGCGCATTAGCGCGGTAGCGACTCCGCGCGCGAGTTCAGCACGCGATCGATCAGGCCATACTCCGCCGCCTCCTGCGCCGACATGAAATTGTCGCGATCGCTGTCGTGGGCGATCTGCTCGATGGCGCGGCCGGTGTGTGCCGCGAGCATCGCGTTCAGGCGCTCGCGCTGGTAGAGAATCTCGCGCGCCTGGAGTTCGACGTCGGCGGCGGTGCCCTGGCCGCCGCCCGAAGGCTGATGGATCATGATGCGCGCGTTTGGCAGTGCGAAGCGTTTTCCCTGCGCACCCGCGGCGAGCAAAAATGAACCCATGCTGGCCGCGAAACCGGTGCATAGCGTCGAGACATCGGGTTTGACGAACTGCATCGTGTCGTGGACGGCCATGCCGTCGTAGACCGAGCCGCCCGGCGAGTTGATATAGAGGCTGATGTCCTTTTCCGGATTCTCGGCTTCGAGAAAGAGCAACTGGGCGACCACGAGGCTCGCGCTCTGCTCGGTCACCGGTCCGACGAGAAACACGATGCGCTCGCGCAGCAGGCGAGAGTAGATGTCGTAGGCGCGCTCGCCGCGTCCGGATGTTTCGATGACGGTCGGAACGAGATTGAGCGCGTTCGGCGGCAATGCTGCATGATGCGGTGCAAAGGGATGCATGAGTGTCCTCGCGGTTTTCGGTTGGCGTGAGCGGTGTGAGCGGCGCAAGAAGCGGCTCGCCTTCAAGACGCCCGGCGCGCTCGCCGCGTGACGCCATTATTTTTGTGCGTCGCTGTCACGCCGGCCCGGTGCCGAACGTCATGAGGGGATCGGGCGAACACGCAAGGCCAAGGAGCGAAGCGAATGACGCAGGCAATCGACGAAACGAGTCCGGCGGCCGCAGGGCATATTGAGACCGCGACCCCAATGAATGCCGAAGCCGGGCCGCAGGACGATAGAGGGAACGACGCGCGCCGCGCCGCTGCGTTCAATGCGGCGCGCGCACGTCTGCTGGCGCTGGCCGTGCGCGTGCTGGGCAGCCGCGCGGAAGCCGAGGACGTCGTGCAGGACGCGTGGTTCCGCTGGCGCGACGCCGACGCACAGGCCGTGCGCACGCCGCAGGCATGGCTTGCCACGGTGACGGTGCGGCTTGCGATCGACCGGCTGCGGCGCCTGCGCCGCGAGAGCGCGGGCGAGCGCGAACTCGCGTGGCTCGACGACGCGGCGCCCTCCGCCGAGGAGGCCGGCTTGCGCGCCGCGCGCCTTTCGGACGGACTGCTGCTCCTGCTGGAAAGGCTCGCACCGCTCGAACAGGCCGTGTTCGTGCTGCGCGAGGCCTTCGACTGCGACTATGCGCAGATCGCCGCGCTCACCGGTTGCACCAACACGCATTGCCGACAGATCGTGCGGCGCGCTCGTGTACGGCTCGCTCGCGCGCCCGCGCCGCGCGCGGCGCCCGCGGACAAGGCGCAGCATGTGCGCACGGTGGAGCGTCTACGCGACGTGCTCCTTGCGCAGGACCGCGCCGGCCTGATGGATCTGCTGGGCGTGACCGCAACGGCGCTGGTCGCGGCGAGCGCCGGCGGGGCCCCCGGTGCCCACGTCATGCACGAAGCGAGCGCCGTGCGCGTGTTGCACGCCGAGGCGCTCGCGCTGGAAGGCGAGCCGGGCGTGGCGATCGTCGGGCAGGATGGGGAACTGGCGGCATGGCTGCACGTGGGCGTCGACCTGCACGGGCGGCGCGGGCCGGTCGTGTGTGTCGCCACGACGGACGACGGCGGCGCGCTCGATGCGGCCAATCGCGCGTTCGGCGGCGCGGCCGTGCGCAAGCTGCTCGCACGCTTCGCGGCGGGGGCGGTCGGCGTGAATTGCGTTTCGACGCTCGCCGTCGCCGCCGTTGCGTCCGGTTCTCACGGCTGCGCGTCGATGCTCGCGCAACCGCCCGTGCTCGCATGAACCGGCATTAGCTGCGCTGCGAGGCGGCTTCCCAGTTGATGTCGACGCAAAGCACCTGCACGCCGTGCGGCGTTTGCGCGGCGACCGACGCGGTGACGCACAGGTGCGCCTCGTTGATCGAGAGATAGGGCGGCGTGAACTGCACGCGGCCCGGCGACTTCATCGCGCCAATGAAATACGGCCGGCGCTCCCAGCTCGCGCCCTGGGAATGCAGCAGCGGCCGGAAACGCTTGGCGCGTTGCGACGTGCGCCCGTCGGGCAGCACGTTGTCGCCGATCTGGCGACCCGACGCGTCGAGCAGGAAGCAGCGCGCCGTGTCGTCGAGACCTAGCAGCGGCAGCGTGGCGTCGGTCATGGCGACGCCCTCGGCCAGGTGCTTCGCCGCGGCTTCGATGGCGCTCACATAGGGCGCGAGGCGCGCCGACTGCGCCCGGTCGCGCGCGGCAACGCGCTCGCGCAGGCGCGCGGAGAGGTCGTCCATGAGCTGCGCGGCCACGGCCGGCGGCACCGGCTCGACGTCGGGCCGCGCGAAATACGCGCCCTGCACGAAGTCGGCGTTGCTTTCCAGCGCGATCAGCGCGTCGCGTTCGGTCGAAAGCCCGCCCACCAGCACGAGCTGCCCCGACTCGTGCAGCATCGAAACGAGACCCGGCAGCACGCGCTCGATATGCGCATGGCGGCTCGCCTGGGCGAGCAGGCTGCGGTCGAGCGTCACGATGTCGGGCCGCAGTTGCCACACGCGGTCGATGTTCGAATGCTTCGCGCCGAAGCCGTCCAGCGCGATCACGAAGCCCGCCTTGCGCAGCCCGTCGATGATCTCGGCAAAGCGCGAATTCTCGCCCCCGGCCTGCTCCGACACTTCGAGCACCACGCGCTGCGGTTGCAGACCGAGCGCCTTGAGGCCGGCGAGCAGGGCGTCGCCGTAGCTCGTGTCCATGAGGGCGGCCGGATGCAGGCTCAGGAAGAGCCATTCGTCATGCGAATCGAACGCGTTGAAGTTCCCCAGATGCAGCGACTCCGCGAGACGGCCGAGTTCGAGCAGATCGCCGCGCCGCGCCGCCTGCGTGAACACCTCCTGCGACGGGGCCTGCTGCCCGTGCTCGTCGTGCGCGCGCAGCGAGGCGTGATAGCCGATCGCGCGCCGGTGCGCGACCGAGAACACGGGCTGAAACACGCTGAAGACGGTGTAGCCGCCGTATAGCACCGTGCGGCGGGCACCTTCCACGCCCGCGATGGGGCGCGACTGGTAGCCGGGGGGATCGAGGTCGATCATGCTGGTCATTTCGTGTCGATGGCGCGCGGGGAGCGTGGAGGGCTAGACGCGTGAGCGTCAAGTTTACAGGATAGGACAGCAAAAAGTATGCGAGTCCCTGGCCCCGTGGGAATGGCCCGTGCACGGGCGCCCGTGCTTATTCGCGATTGTTTGGCAATTGCGCACAGGCTTCTGCGATGGTGCGCGCGCTGCACCTTCGCGGTGCGCGCCGGCCACGGCGCGCGCCCTCGCGGGCCTTCAGGTGCCCTCAGCTATCCTCAAGTGCGCTCGGACGGATCGGTCTTTTTCGCGGTGCGGCGCACGTCCGACGAGAGTTGCCCGAAGATCCACGACGAGCCCGCCGTGATGATGCCCACGCAAATGAACGTCGCGTGGAAGGCCGGAATCACGCTCTCGCCCGTCTTGTGGCTGATGAGCCCCGTGAAGGTGGTGAGGAGGGCGCCCGCCACCGTCACGCCGAGGCTCATCGAGAGCATCTGCACGAGCGAGAACAGGCTGTTGCCGCTGCTCGCGCCGCCCGTGCCGAGGTCCTTGAGCGTGAGCGTGTTCATCGCCGTGAACTGCATCGAGTTCACGGCGCCGAACAGCGCGAGTTGCACGATGCGCAGCCACAGCGGTTCGGCGGGCGTCGAAAGCGCGAAGCTCGCCATCATGAGGCCCACCAGCACGGTGTTCGAGACCAGCACGCTGCGGTAGCCGTAGCGCATGATGAGGTACGTCACGAGCCGCTTGGAGAACATGCCCGCGGCGGCCGTGGGCAGCATCATGAGGCCCGCCTCGAACGCCGTGTAGCCGAGCGCGACCTGGAGCAGCAACGGGATCAGATAGGGCATGGCGCCGCTGCCGATGCGCGCGAACAGGTTGCCGAGCAGGCCCACGCTGAAGGTGTGGATCTTGAAGAGATCGAGCGAGAAGATCGGCTGCGGCGTGCGCACCGCGTGCAGCCCGTAGGCGACGAAGGCGGCGAGCGAGAGGATCAGCAGCACGAGCACGGTGGCGTGCTGGATGCCGAGTTCGGAGTGCCCGTCGAGCGCGAACGAAATCGCCACCATGCCGATCACGAGCAGCAGATAGCCCGGCAGGTCGAAGCGCGGCGTCTCGGGGTTGCGGCTGTCGGGCATGAAGATGAAGGTGGCGATGCAGCCCACCACGCCCACCGGCACGTTGATGAGAAAGATCCAGTGCCACGAGGCGATCTGCACGAGCCAGCCGCCCAGCGTCGGGCCGATGAGCGGGCCGATCAGGCCCGGAATCGCCACGAACGAGAGCGCGGGCAGATAGCGCTCGGCGGGAAACGTGCGCAGCACCGCAAGACGCCCGACCGGCAGCAGCATCGCGCCGCCCACGCCCTGCGCGATGCGCGAGAGCACGAGCTGGTTGAGCGTATGCGAGCTCGCGCACAGCAGCGAGCCGAGCGCGAACACGAAAATCGCGCCGAGAAACACGCGCCGCGTGCCGAGCTTGTCGGCTAGCCACCCCGACACCGGAATCATCACCGCCATCGTGAGCGAATACGCGATCACGACTGATTGCATGCGCAACGGTAATTCGCCCAGACTCGTCGCCATGGCGGGCAGCGCCGTGTTGACGATGGTCGAATCGAGCGTCTGCATGAAGAAGCCGGTGGCGACGAGCCACAGCATCACGGACAACGAGCGGGGAGACGGAGCGGTGCTGGACGCAGCGGTGGATTCGGACATGGGCGAGGAGTGGGCGCGCAGGCAAGCGCCATTGTAGGGAAAACGGCGCGCGCGCGCTGATAGGGGGCCGTGCTCCGGCCCTCAAGACTCGGCCTTCACAATCGCTGCGCCCTTACGCCTCGAGCCGCGCCGCCGCCGCGAAAAACGCCTGGGCGCGCGGATCGAGTGTGAGCGCCACGTTGATGCGGATCCATGGGCTCGCCTCGCCGTGCGGGCGGAAGTGGCTTCCCGGCGAAACGGCCACGCCGAGCGGCTCGCCGCACACCGCGAGACGCGCCGAATCCTCGATATGCGGCACGCGCGCCCAGACGAACTTGCCGCCCGGTTGCGCGTAGCCGCGCGCCGCCGGGACTGCTGCGGCGGCCGGGCCGCCGAACAGCTCCCAGCCGTGCGCTTCGAGCGTGCGCGCGGCCGTGCCCTGCGCCTCGGCCACGCGCCGGCGCAACCGTTCGAGGTACTTGCGATACGCGCCGCGCTCCAGCAGCGTGGCGGCCACGGCCTGCGCGAAGCGCGAGCCGCTGATCGTCGTGAGCGCCTTGATGGCGGCAAGGTCGCGCACGATCGCGGTGTTGGCCACCACGTAGCCCACGCGCAGCGACGAAGAGAGCGTCTTCGACAGGCCGCCCACGTACACGACATGCTCGAACTGGTCGAGCGCCGCGAGCCGGTCGGTGGGATCGGCCTGGAAGTCGGCGTAGATATCGTCCTCGACGATCGTGAAGTGGTGCTCGCGCGCGAGTTGCAGCAGCCGGAACGCGACCGGCGGCGAGATCGTCGAGCCGGTCGGGTTGTGGAAGACGGTGTTGACGAAGAACGCGCGCGGGCGGTGCTCGGCGAGCATGGCGTGCAGATGCTCGATGTCGGGCCCGCCCGCCGTGCGGCGGATGCCCACGAGGCGCACGCCGTGCAGCTTGAGCAGGCCGTACAGGTTGTAGTAGCCGGGGTCCTCGACGAACACCGTGTCGCCGGGCTTGAGCATGTAGCGCATCAGCAGGTCGAGGCCCTCGCTCGCGCCTTCGGTGATGAGGATCTGCTTCGCGTCGGCGACGATGCCGAGCGGCGCGAGCCGGTTGCGCAGATGCTCGCGCAAGGTGGCGTCGCCGGTGGGCGTGCCGTAGTCGACGAGGCTCGCGGGGTCGGTGCGCGAGACGTGGCGGATCGCCTGGCCGAGTGCGTCGACGTCGCGCCATGCCTGCGGTATCGAGCCGCTGTCGAGTTGCAGCGTTTCGTCGGGCCGCTCGAACTGGCTGAGCAGATGGCCCGATTCGTCGGCGGCGTTCGAGAGGTCGCAGGTGCCCATGCCGGAGAGCCCGAGGCGCGCGTGTTCGCTCACGTAGAAGCCCGAGCCGTGCCGCGAGTCGAGAAAGCCGAGCGAGACCAGCCGGTCGTACGCTTCGATCACGGGAAAGCGGCTGATGGCGTAGTCGGCCGCGAACTGGCGGATCGACGGCAGGCGCGCGCCGGGATGCGCGGCGCGCGAGCGGATCCAGGTCTGGACGCCGGTGACGATCTGGTCGGTGAGCGGCACGTCGCTCGCGCGGTCGAGTTCGAGTTTCATCTGGGGCTCGCTGGCGTTCGCTTGGGCTTCGTTTCAGGCTGCGCCCGGGTAGTCGCGGTACGACTGTCCGGTTTTTTGGCTGCACAGTTCCGTGCGAACTGTTCGGAACTGTGCATGGGATCGTACCTCACTGACCGCAATAATGCTCCTACCGGGAAGGCGCTTCAAGCCGCTACAAGCCGCATCCAGCCGCTCTGAAGCGTGCGCTCCGGGGGCCGCCCGAGTCCTGTCGGCGGCCGGTCTGCAAGGAGCACGGCAATGCGCGAAATCCGAATCTTCGAACTGGAACACGGCGAGCCCGTCGAGACGTGGCGGCTCGCGCAGGCAATGCAATTGCACGTGAGCGCGGGCGAACTGTGGCTCACCATCGCGGGCGACGCCGGCGACTACTGGCTGCGCGCCGGTGAGTCGATCGACCTGATGGCCGGCGTGCGCGTGCACGTGAGCGCGGGCCACGAGGGCGCGCGCTTCATGCTGGCGCTGGGCGGCGCGACGGCCGCAACGAGCGGTGCGGTGGCGCAGCCGCGAGCCGCGGGATCGTACAGTTTCGCCTCGCGCGTTGGCGAAGCGTTGCGCGAGTGGGCGCAGCGCGCGCAATGGGGCGCGCGGGCGGCGGGCTGAGTGCTGAAGGCTGAGCGCCGAGAGCGGCCAGCCCTCGGATCGCACCTTGCGCGGGCTACGCGACGTGGCCCGCGCTGTCGTCCGTTGCCCCCGCCATTTCCCCCACATAGCGTGCGCGCGGGCGAATCAGCCTGCCGTCGGCGGTTTGCTCCAGCGCGTGCGCGATCCAGCCCGTCACTCGGCCAACGGCGAACAGCGTGAACGCCGCGCCGCGCGGCAGCGCGAGCACGCGCTCGATGGCGGCGAGCGCGAAGTCGAGCGTGGGCCGCGCGCCGTTCGTTTCGGCCACGGCTTGCGCGAGCGCGTCGACATCGTCCATGGGCGAGCGCGCCGGCGCGCGCTGCGCGAGCAGATCCAGCAGCAGGCGCGCACGCGGATCGCCATCGGGATAGAGCGGGTGCCCGAAGCCGGAGAGCGGCGGCGCGACGCCGCGCTCGTCGGGCGCAAGGCGTGCCGCGAGGTAGCGATGCAGGTCGTCGGCGCGCGCGGCTTCGTCGAAGAGGGCGGCCACGCGCGTGGTTTCGCCGCCGTGCCGCGGACCGGCGAGCGCGGCGAGGCCGCCCGTCGCCGCGCCGAACAGGTGCGTACCCGTGGAGGTGATGCAGCGCACCGTGAACGTCGAGGCGTTCAGTTCGTGATCGGCGCATAGCACGAGCGCCGCGCGCAGCAGATCGGTCTGCGCGCGCGAGCGCACGCCCCAGGCGTCGCCCAGCTGGCGGTGCAACGGTTCGTTCGAAGGCGCGGCCGAAACGAGCGCGGCGGCGAGCAGGCGCATGAGGATCGCACCGGTATCGATTTGTGCGTCGCGGCTTTGCGCCCAGATGCGCGGCATCTGCGCGGCGGCGGCGGGCAGCAGCACGAGCGCGCGTTCGAGCGGCGTGTGCGCGCTCCAGATCTTCAGCCATGCCGACCATTGCGCGGCCGCGATCGGCGCGCCCGGCGCCTCCACGATGCGGCGCGGCGTGCACTGCCAGAGCCGTGCCGCGACGTCCTCCAGCGAGGCCTGGCGCGCGAGGGCGATGGCGTCTTCGCCGCGATAGTAGAGCTTGCCGTCGGCGATCAGCGTGATCGACGATTCGAGCACGGGCACGCCCCAGTCGAGCACCTTCTGGGCGACCTTGCCCGCGCGTTTGCCGTCGGCCTTGCGGCGCGCGAGGCGGCGCACCTCGGCGGCCGCGTAGCGGTTGTGGCGGCCGTCGGGCGAGGGCGTGGAGCCGATCAGTCCGCGGCTCACATAGGCATACAGCGTGGCCCGGCTGATGCCGAGCGCGGCGGCGGCCTCGGCCGCGGTCATATAGATGGACATGGTGGCGCGCCTCCCGGAACCGGAGAAATCAATCTATATTGATCATGATAATCAAGATTGATTCGAGATTCGAGCGGCGCGACGATGCCATCACACGAACCCGGCCACTGACCTCGCACAAGGACCTCACGCCATGACGCCACGCGACGCGCTCGAACACCTCTGGATGCTGGCCGACTGCGACCCGGCCGCGCTCGGCCTGCTCGACATCGAAGGCGACGATCCGGGCCTGCCGTCGGTTTTCCGCGTGGGTACGCTGGCGGCGGCGAGCATCGGTGCGGCGGGGCTCGCCGCCGCGCAATTGCACGCATTGCGCAGCGGGCGCACTCAACGTGTGGGGATCGACATGCGCCGCGCGCTCGCGGCGTTTCGCAGCGAGCGCTATTTGAGCGTGGACGGCAAGCCGCCCACCGAGCTGCGGCACCCTGTGACGGGCCATTTCCCCACCGGCGACGGGCGCTGGGTCCAACTCCACGCGAACTTCCCGCATCACCTCGCGGGCATCCTGCGCGTGCTCGGCTGCGCGGACGACCGCGACGCGGTGGCGCGCGCGATCCTCGGCTGGGAAGGCGCGGCGCTCGACGACGCGCTCGCGCAAGCCGGCCTGTGCGCCGCGCTCGTGCGTGCGCCGCGCGAGTGGGCCGCGCACGAACAGGCGAGGGCGGTGGCGAGCTTGCCGCTGTTCGAGATCGAGCGTATCGGCGACGCGCCGGCCGAGGCGCCGCGCGCGGGCAGCGGCCTGCGCGCGCTCGAAGGCGTGCGCGTGCTGGACCTCACGCGCATCATCGCGGGGCCGGTGTGCGGGCGCACGCTAGGACAGCACGGTGCGGACGTGCTGCTCGTGAACGGCCCGCACTTGCCGAATATCGCGCCGCTTGTGATCGACAACGGGCGCAGCAAGCGTTCGGCCACGCTCGACTTGCGCGACGAAGCCGCGTGCGGGCAGTTGCGCGCGCTCGTGCGCGACGCCGATGTGTTCGTGCAGGGCTACCGCCCCGGCGCGCTCGCCGCGCGCGGATTTGCGCCCGAAGCGCTGGCGCAGCGGCGGCCCGGCATCGTGTGCGTGTCGATCAGTGCGTATGGCCATCGCGGGCCGTGGCGCGAGCGGCGCGGCTTCGACAGCCTCGTGCAGTCGGCGAGCGGCATCGTCTGGGCGGAGAGCGTCGCCGCCGCGCGCGTGGGCAACAGTGCCGCTATCAGCGCGGGCGCGCAACCGTTCGCGCAGGCCCGCCCGCTGCCGTGCCAGGCGCTCGATCACGCCACGGGCTATCTCGCGGCGTTCGGCGCGATGGTCGCGCTCGCGCGGCGCATGCGCGAGGGCGGCAGCTGGCATGTGCGCCTCTCGCTCGCGCAAACGGGCCGCTGGCTCCAGACGATGGGCACGCTCGACGACGGCCAGCGCGCGCCCGAGGTGAGCGCCGCCGATATCGCCGATTGTCTCGAGGAGATGGCCTCGCCGTTCGGGCGCGTGCGCGCGGTGGCGCCCGCCGAGCGGCTCGAACTCACGCCGCCGTTTCACTCGCGCGCGCCGGTGCCGATCGGCACGGACGCGCCGGTGTGGCTCGCGTGAGGGCGTGCGCCATGAACCGGAGCGGGCTTACTTCCTCAGTTCCGCGACGAAATCGTAGTAGTCGTTGCGGCAGTAGGTGTCGGTGAGCTCGATGGCGCGCTGGTCGGCGGTGTAGCCCACGCGCGTGATGAGCAGCAGCGCCTCGTTGGGCGCGATGCTCATTTGCCGCGCGATTTCCTCGCTCGCGTTCACGGCGCGAAAGTGTTGCAGCGCGCGCACGATCGACAGCCCGCGCTGTTCGAGGAAGCTGTAGAGCGAGTCGCCGATCGCATTGGGATCGGGAATCAGCGCGGCGGGAAAGGTGGAATTCTCGACGGCCATGACGATGCCGTCGGCCAGACGCAGCCGCTTCAGGCGCGTGACGGCCGCCGCCGGCGAGAGCCCGAGCTGGATCACCTCGTCGCGGCTCGCGGGCTGGATCTCGCGCGCGAGCCAGCGCGAGCTGGGCGTGAAACCGCGCTGGCGCAGCATCTCGCTGAAGCTCGTGAGGCGCGAGAGCGGGTCTTCGATACGCGGCGTGATGAAGCTGCCCGCGCCCTGAGTGCGGCGAATCAGGCCCTGCTCGACGAGCAGTGCGATTGCCTTGCGCGCCGTGATGCGCGAAACGCCGAGCGATTCCGCGAGCACGCGCTCTGAAGGCAGCGCTTCGCCCGCGTTCCAGCGATTGTCGTGGATCGCGATGCTCAGCTTGCGCGCGAGCTGCAAATAGAGCGGGGTGTCGTTGTCCGGGTCCGGGCGCAGGTCGCGCCAGCGGTCTTCCGTGGGTGCGTTCATGAGAGTAAGGCATGAAAGGCGAACGGCAATTTTATGTCATCGGCGTACGAACACGTTAATGAACGGCTTGCGAAAGTGCGTATGACCGCATTGCACGCCAGGCGATACACTGGTCGCTCGATGGGTACGACGCGCCGCGCGAGCGGGCGCAAAGGGAGATCATGACGACCGATATCGCCAGCGTCGCGTTGCCGGACGGCGAACGCATTCCAAAGCTCGGGCAGGGCACGTGGGAGATGGGCGAGCGCAGCGCGCATCGCGCCGCCGAAATCGCCGCGCTGCGCGAAGGCGTCGCGCTCGGCATGACGCTCATCGACACCGCCGAGATGTACGGCGACGGCGCGACCGAGCGGCTCGTCGGCGAGGCCTTGCAGGGGCTGCGCGACGAGGTGTTTCTCGTGAGCAAGGTGTATCCGCACAATGCGAGCCGCAGCGGCGTGGCGCGCGCGTGCGAGGCGAGCCTGAAGCGTCTTGGCACCGACCGGCTCGATCTGTATCTGCTGCATTGGCGCGGCGGGGTGCCGCTCGCGGAGACCGTCGAAGGCTTCGAGGCGCTCGTGCGCGCGGGCAAGATCCGCCACTGGGGCGTGAGCAACTTCGACACCGACGACATGGAAGAACTGTTCGCGACGCCGGGCGGCGACGCGTGCGCGACCAACCAGATTCTCTACAACGTGGCGCGGCGCGGAGCCGAATTCGACCTGCTGCCGTGGAGCGCCGCGCAGCGCATGCCGGTGATGGCGTATAGCCCCGTCGATCACGCGCGGCTGCCACGGCGCTCGCCGCTCGACGATATCGCGCATGCGCATGGCGTGTCGGTCTATCGCGTGGCGATGGCGTGGGTGCTTCGGCAAAGCGGCGTGTGCGCGATTCCGAAGGCCGGGCGCGTGGAACACGTGCGCGACAATCGCGCCGCGCTCGACCTCGCGCTCAGCGCCGACGACTGCGCGGCGCTCGACGCTTATTTCAAGCCGCCGCGCAGCAAGCGTCCGCTGGAGATGCTGTAGCGAAAAGGAGGGCGCGGCGTCGGCGCTGGTGTTGGGCCGTGCGTCGCGCTCCAGCGCGTGGCCTAATGCGTGGCTTAGCGCATGCGCCGGTGCACGGCGAGCAGGCAGGGCGCGTGGCCGCCGGGCAGTGGCGCGATGCGCGCCGCGCAGCCGGCTTCCCGTCCCCGGCGGCGGGTCCCGGCCGGGGGACCGGAACGCCGCCGCCGACGCCAGGACTGACGCGATTGGCCGTCGCGCCAGATCGGGGTGGCTGCGGCGGCTTGCCTGCACCGCCGTGCAGGTTCAATGCCCGCCGCCATGGCCGCCACCGTGACCGCCGCCGTACCCGCCGCCCGGGCCGCCCGACGGTCCACCCTTGCCGAATCCGCCACCAAAGCCGCCACCGAAACCGCCGAACCCGCCGCCAAAGCCGCCGCCGAATCCGCCTGCGGGGCCGCCCGAAGGTCCGCTGGCCGATCCGCCGTGACTGCCGCAACCACAGCCGCCTGAACTGCCGCCGCCGTTGTTGCCGCCACCGTTGTTACCACCGCCGCTGTTGCCGCCGCCGTTGTTGCCACCGCCGTTGTTGCCACCGCCGTTGTTGCCGCCACCGTTGTTGCCACCGCCGCTGTTGCCGCCGCCGTTGTTGCCGCCGCCGTTGTTACCGCCGCCGTTGTTACCACCACCGTTGTTACCACCGCCGTTGTTACCACCGCTGCTGCTTCCTCCCTTTCCGCCCCCCGAACTGCTCGAGCCGCCACCCGACCCGCTCGGGCCCGTTCCACCTGCGCCGGAACTGCCGCTGCGGGCGGCGCCGGTGGAGCCGGAAGAGCCTGCGGTGCTGGCCGTAGCCGCGCCCGCATTGCCACTACCGTTGGTGTTGCCGTTTCCGCTGCTGCCTGCGCCGCTGCTGCCGCCATTGCCCGCGTTCGATGCGCTGGAGGCGCCCGGACCACGACCGTTGCCCCTGACGCAAGTGCCACCCGGTCGGGTGACGCAATCGTTTGGCGCGAACACCGCGGAAACGTCGCTTGCCAGGCCGGCCGAATCGGACTCCGAATCATTTTTCGAGGGCGTTGCCGCAGCAGACGTTCCTTCGCTGGATATTTGCGCGCCAGGCGACTGCGCAACCGGCGCACCGAAGATTCCCCCGCCTTCCACGCCGCTCGCGGGCAAGGGCGCGTCCGCGACGAGAATGACCGGATTGATGGCATCGCTGTCCGCTGCATGTGCGGCGATTGCGGGGAACAGAACGCCTGCTCCCACCACGCACATTGCCGCTCCCCGAGTAATAGCGTAGTAATGCTTATTAATTGCTGTCCTTTTCATCGTTTTCTCCCCGCGAGGCGGCAGCGTCATGCGCCGTCGCCTCTCATCCCCGTGCAGGGCGGCACGCCTTGTGTGCGTGCGCCGCTCCCCGTCAGGCACACATCCCGATGTCCCGATTCGGGCCTGCCTGCATTGCCACATCAGCGCTACAAAAAAAGCAACCGGCCGACCGCGCGCCGGATGGCCGGATCAGGCAGGACTACTTGTGGATTGTCGGAGCCACTGGCGTGGGACGGCAGATGACAAGCGCGTCGAGCAGCCGGCCATCCGTCCGCCCGTCGTGACGACCCGCGCTGTCGCGCCGGATTGCAGCGGCCGGATGCCTGGTGCCGTTGTAGCCAGTTTTGTGCCATCGGTCCGGCAGCGGCGCGCGCGGTGGACTTGACAATTCATGTGTCGCCCGCGTGACTGAAATCGAGCCAAAAACGTTGCGGCGATGAAACGCGGGGGCCGTGCGGCGCAATTCGCGTTGCAAAGGCGGACAGCGCAACGATTCTCGCGAACGCCGGCGCTTTGCTCGCTGTGTGCGCTACTGCACACTCAGGTCGCCGGCAGCGTGTCCTTCGCCGCGCTCTGTTGTGCGCGGAGTTCATCGAGCGGGATGTGACAGAGAATGCGATGATCGCCGCCAGCATCGGCGAGAGGCGGGGCCGTTTCGTCGCAAAGGGCGCCGAGCCTGCGCGGGCAGTGCGCACTGAAAACGCAGCCCTGCTGCGCGTTGCGCGTGCGCGGCGCGGCATTGGCTGGCGGCGCGCCCAGGGCGCGTGCGGCAAGCAGTGTTTCTGTATACGGATGCCACGGGCCGTCGAACACCGCGCCCGCGGGACCGCTTTCCACCACGCGTCCCGCGTAGAGCACGACGATGCGATCGGCGAGATAGCGCACGACATCGAGATCGTGCGAGATGAACAGATAGCTCACGTCGCGCTCGCGTTGCAGGCGCGCGAGCAGATTCAGAATGGCGGCCTGCACGGAGACATCGAGCGCGGAGGTGGGCTCGTCGCAGATCACGATGCGCGGCTCGCCCGCGAATGCCTGTGCGATGGCCACGCGCTGCTTGAGGCCGCCCGAGAGCTGACGCGCGCGCGCCGCGAGATAGCGCGCGGGCACGCGCACGGCTTCGAGCAGGCCGGCCACGCGTGAATCCTCGGTGGCATCGTGCTCCGCGTGAACGGCCCCGGCAGCCTCGCGCCGCCGCGCCAGCGCGCGAGAGATCAGCCGCTTCACGGGCAGCGCGCGATTGAGCGAGGCGTCAGGATGCTGGAACACCACGCGCAGCGCGGCGCGCTCCTCGGCGCGACGCCGTGCAACGTGCGCATGCAGGGGCTTGCCGTCGAGTTCGACGGCGCCGCCCGAATCGGGCGCGTGCAGGCCGAGCAGCAGCCGCGCGAGCGTCGTCTTGCCGCTGCCCGACTCGCCCACGAGGCCGAGCGTCTCGCCCGCATGCAACTCGATCGACACGCCGTCGAGCGCACGCACCGCGTTCGCGCCGTGCCCGAACGTGCGCGAGACATCGCGCGCGCGCAGCACCACGCGCGGTGCGCCTTCGCGCGTCGAGGTCGAGGGTGTTTCGCTTGCGGATTGCGGGCCATCGCCGCCTGCGATCAGATTCCCGAAGGGCAATTCCATCGCGCGCTCGTGATAGTGGCAGCGCGACATCTGCTCGCCGTGGGCCGACGTCATGCGATGCGGCGGCGGCGCGTGTTCGCGGCAGCGCGCATCGGCAAGCCGGCAGCGCGGCGCGTAGATGCAGCCCGCCGTGCTCGCGCCGGGCGCGGGCAATTCGCCCGGAATGGTGTCGAGTGCGCCTGCGTGCTTGTTGCGCCCGTGCGCGGGCAGGCAGCGCAGCAGGCCGACCGTGTACGGATGGCGCGCGTGCTCGAACACGTCGCGCGTCGCACCTTCCTCTACGAGACGTCCCGCGTAGAGCACGCCCACGCGCTCGCACATGCGCCCGATCACCGCGAGATCGTGGCTGATGAGCAGCACCGCCATGCCCAGTTCCGCGCGCAGCTTCGCAATGAGGTCGAGCACTTCGGCTTCGACGGTGGCGTCGAGGCCCGTGGTCGGTTCGTCGAGAATCAGGAGCGCGGGGTTCGACGCGAGCGCCATCGCGATCACCACGCGCTGTTGCATGCCGCCCGAGAGCTGGTGCGGATAGCTCGCCAGCACGCGGCCCGGATCGGCAATGCGCACGCGCTCCAGCATTGCGTGCGAGCGCGAGCGCGCAACGCTTGCATCGGCGCCTGCGGCCTCGAACGCTTCGCTCAACTGGCGCGCAATGGTGAGCGTGGGATTGAGCGCGCCGGCCGGATCCTGATAGACCATCGATACCGCATTGGCGCGCAACGTGCGCAGACCGTCGGCGTCGAGCGCGAGCACGTCCTCGCCCGCGATCGCGATGCGTCCCGCCTTCACGCGGGCGTTGCGCGCGAGGTAGCGCAGCGCGGCGAGCGCGACCGTCGATTTGCCGCAGCCCGACTCGCCCACGAGCCCATACGCTTCGCCGCGCCGGATGCGCAGCGAGACGTCGGTGAGCACGTCGCGCTCGCGTCCGCGCATGCGATACGCGACGGTGAGGCCGACCAGCGCGAGCGCATCGTCTTCGCGCGGCGCGCTGAAGGTGGCGAGAGCGGGGCGGGCAGAAGCGGGCCGGTTCACGATTGGAGCACCTCGCGCAGGCTGTCGGCGATGAGGTTCACGGCCACCACGAGCGAGGCGATGGCGAGCGCGTCGAACGCCACGGTCCACCATGCGCCGCCCGCGAGCAGCGTGTACGACTCGGCGAGCGCGAGCCCCCAGTCGGCCGAAGGCGGCTGGATGCCGAAGCCGAGAAACGAGAGCGTGGCCACCGCGAAGATCGCGTAGCCGAGACGCACGGTCGCCTCGACGACAATGGGCGGCCACACGTTCGGCAGGATCTCGGTGAACATCACCGTGAACGCATTCGCGCCGCGCAAACGCGCGGCGGCCACATAGTCGAGATGGCGTTCCGCGAGCACCGCGGCGCGCACCGTGCGCGCAACGAGCGGCGCGAACGTCATGCCGATCACGAGCACCACGGCGAGGTTCGACGCGCCTACGGCTGCGATTACGAGGAGCGCGACGATCACGAGCGGCAGGGCGAGCACGGCGTCGAGCGTGCGCGCGACGAGCGTGCCGAACACGCCTTCGAAATAGCCCGTGACGAGTCCGAGCGCCGCGCCCGCGAGCGTACCCACGAGCGTGGCGAGCGGCGCGATCGTGAGGATGTCGCGCGCGCCCACGATCACGCGCGAGCAGATGTCGCGGCCGAGCTGATCGGTGCCGCACCAGTGCGCCGGGTCGGGCGGCAGGAGCGAGCTGAGCGGGTCGGACGCATACGCGTCGTGCGGCGCGAACCATTGGCCCGCGAGCGCGCAGAGCGTCCACCCGACGAGGATCAGCGCACCCGCGACGAACGAGGGCGAGCGCAGCAGCAGATGCAGCGTGTCGCGCAGGCGCGTGTCGGCAAGCGCTGCATCGGGGCGCTCGTCCGGCGGGTTCCCGTCCGGAACGGTTGGACCGTTTGGACCGTCGTCCGGTGAGATTGCTTCGGATGCCATATCGTTCATGCGCCTCCCGGAGCGCGCAGGCGCGGGTCGAGGAGCGCGTGCAAGGCGTCGGCAGCCAGATTGGCGAGCGTGTACACGGCGCCCACCGCGAGCACGCCCGCTTCCAGCAGCGGGAAATCCTTCGCCTTCGCCGCGTTGTAGATGAGCGAGCCGACGCCCGGATAGCGGAACAGCGACTCGACCACCACGAGCCCGCCGATCAGATAGCCAAGCTGCGTGGCCGCCACCGTGACGCTGGGCAGCAGCGCGTTGCGCAGCACGTGCCGCGTGATCACGACGTGGCTCGGCAAGCCCTTGAGGATCGCGGTGCGCGTGTAGTCGGCGTCGAGCGCCGCGATCGTGCCCGCGCGCGCGATGCGCGCGAGATAGCCGAAGAACACGAGCACGAGCGGCAGCACGGGCAACACGAGATGGCGCAATTGTTCGAGCGCGCCCGCGCCGGTGGGCGCGGTGGCTTCGACAGGCAGCCAGCGCAGCCAGATGCCGAAGATGAGGATCAGCACGATCGACGAGACGAACTCCGGCACGGCGCTCGCGCACAGGCCCCCCGTGCTGATCGCGCGATCGATCAGGCGGCCTTCGTGCAGCGCCGCCCACACGCCGCCCGCGATGCCGAGCGGCACCACCACCACGAACGCGAGCAGCCCGAGTTTGGCCGACTGCGCGAGCGCGTCGCTCACGAAGGGCGCGACAGGCTGCTTGTAGCTCCACGACACGCCGAAGTCGCCGCGCAGCGCATGCGTGATCCAGGAGAGATACTGGTCGAGGAGCGGCCGGTCCGCGCCCAGTTCGTGGTTGAGGGCGGCGACCGCGCGCGCGTCGGCGAGCGGCCCGAGCACTGCGCGGCCGATGTCGCCGGGCAGCAACTGGCCGCCCGCGAACACAAGCACCGAGAGCAGCCAGAGCGTGAAGATCGCCCATGCTGCGCGCCGGCCGAGAAAGCGCGCGACGCCCGCGCGCGGGGCGAGCGCACGCGGGCTCGCGATGCCGGTCGACTGGGGCGCTGGCGGGAGCGGAGTAGCCATCGGACCTCCGTTTCGGGTGCGCTCGCGTGGCGCGCCGGGTTCAGGCGGCGAGCGTGGCGCGATCGAAATAGAGCTGGGCGAGCGCCGTGAAGCGCACGCCGGAAAGCGCGGTGCGCTGCGCGATCAACTGGTCGTAGAAGTACGGGATGATCACGGGCGTCTCGTCGAGCAGCAGCGTCTGGATCTGACGCGCCACCTGTTTCTGGGCGGCCACGTCGAGCGTCGCCGCGAACTGCGCGACCAGTTTGTCGTACTGCGCGTTGCGAAAATGCGCAGCATTCCACGTGCCACCCGACGTGAGCGGCGCGTTGAGGAACACATTCGGCACGCCGCGATGCCCATAGTCGGTGATGCCGAGCGGCGAATCGAGCCAGTCCGATTTGCCGAACGTGCCCGCGCCGTAGTACTGCGACTGGCTCTCCACCTTGAGCGCGATGCGAATGCCGACGGCCTTCGCCGCGTTCTGCACGACCACGGCGAGGTCCGGTATCTCCATGTACTTCTCGGTGGTGAGCGTCACGTCGAAGCCGCCCGCCACGCCCGCCTGCGCGAGCAACTGGCGTGCCTTCGCGAGATCGGCCTTGCGCTGGGGCACGTCGGTCGCCGTGGAGGGGAAGATCGGCGCGAAGGGGCTGTCGTTGCCCACCACGGCGCGGCCCTTGAACAGCCCACGCACCATCACATCGCGATCGAGGGCGAGCGCGAGCGCCTGGCGCACGCGCTTGTCCTTGAACACGGGCGAATCGTTGCGCATGTGGATCTGGCGGTGCGCGCTCGAGCGCACGCCGATCACCTTGAAGTCGGGGTTGTTGAGGATGCCGATGCCGCCCTGCACGGTGAAGGTGCCCATCACGTCGGCCTGGTGACCTTGCAGTGCGAGCAGTTGCGCCTGCTCGTCGGCGTAGAACGCGAATTCCACGCGCGCGGGCAGCGCCTTGTCGCCCCAATAGTCGGGATTGCGCACGAAGCTCGCGCCGCGCCGCGCTTCGAATTTGTCGAGCTTGAATGCGCCGGTGCCGATAAAGCTCTTTTCGTAATTGCCCGCATAGTTCGCGGGCAGCATCACGGCATTGTAGTTGTCCGAAGAAACGTAGTAGGCGAAGTTGCCGTTGGGCGCGTCGAGATGGAATTCCACCGTGTGCGCGTCGATGGCCTTCGTGCCGCCTTTGGAGAGCACGCCCTTGAGCACCGAGAGCGCGGCCGAGCCGCTGGCCGGGTCGGCGAGGCGGTCGAACGTCGCCACCACGTCCTTCGCGCCGAACGGCTGGCCGTCGTGAAATTTCACGTCGGGGCGCAGCTTGAACGTCCAGACGTCTGCTTTCGCATTTGCTTTCCACGAGAGTGCCAGGGCGGGTTGCAGGCGGCCTTCGGCGTCGTCGTTGGCGAGGAATTCGCCGGTCTGGTTCAAGAGGCACAGCGCGCCCGCGTCGGTCACGGTGAGCGGATCGACGGCGCCCGCGGGCATCAGGTGCGCCACGCGGATCGTCTGGTTGCCGGGTTTGGCCGCGCCCTGCGCGTGGGCGCCGCGCGGCGCGGCAAGCGCCGCGAGTCCGGCAACGGCGGGCAGCGACGTGAGCCCGATGGCGCTCGCATAACGCAGCAGTTCGCGGCGCGTGAGGCGGCCGGCAAGGAATTCGTCGAGAGCGTGGTTGCCATGATCGCCGGCATGAGCGCGCAGCGGTTCGAGGCGGGACGGGTGGGGCGCGTCATGCGGACGGCGGGACTGCGGTCGTTTCATCGGTGCGGGATTTCCGTGCGGTTCCGTTCAGGGGACGCGCGTGCCCCGAAGGCGGGCGCGACGGCGGCAAGCGGTGCGGCAGACGACGAATGGGTGAAGCGAAGTCGACAAGGTCGGCCTAGTTTACGCGCTTTCGGCAAACGAGGCGAAGGGTAGGGTTTCGCGGGGTTGCGCGCGCTCGCCGCGTTGTGCGAGCGCGCGGCGCGGCTCAGGTGCGGCTCAGGTGCGTTCAGCGAGAGCTGGCCAGGCGCAGGCACACTCGGCGCGGTTCACCGGGCCGCAGCGGGGCGGCGCCAGCGATGGAACAGCACCGAGCCGATCCAGCATGCGATAAACGCGGCGATGATGCCGTAGCCCAGTTCGCCGAAGCGCTCGTTCAGCCCGGCGACGAGCGTCCACGCGCCGCCGCTCGCACCAAGCTTCTCGCCGATGAGACCGAGCGCTTCCACGCCGCCGATCACGATCGCCACGAGCGCCGAGACGAACGTGATGCTCGCGTTGTAGTAGAGCTTGCGCTTGGGGTCGTCCATGGCCCAGCCGTAGGCGTGGACCATCAGCACGTTGTCGGTGGAATCGACGAGCGTCATGCCCGCCGTGAAGAGCGCGGGGAACACGAGAATCGAATACATGGGCAGGCCCTTGCCCGCTTCGGCGGCGGCGATGGCGAGCAGGCCGATTTCGGTGGCCGTGTCGAAGCCGAGGCCGAACAGCACGCCCACGGGGTACATGTGCCAGCTTTTCGTGACGAGCGCGAAGAGGGGGCGCAGCGCGCGCGAGAACAGGCCGGCGGGCGCGGCGGCACGGGCGGCGGCCGCAAGCGCCGCGTCGTCGCCTTGTTGCGCGCGCCGGTAGCGCGTCCACACGTCGCGCAGGATCACGAGGTTCACGCCCGCGAGCACGAGCAGGAAGGTGGACGAAACCAGCGTGCCGATGGTCGAGCCGATCTCGTGAAACTGCTCGAAGCGCCCGTGCAACGACAGCGCCGTGAGCGCGATGCCGAGCGTGGCGACGATCACGATGGTCGAATGCCCGAGCGAGAACGCGAGTCCCACGCCGAGCGGACGCTTGCCTTGCTGCATGAGCTTGCGCGTGACGGCGTCGATGGCGGCGATGTGGTCGGCGTCCACGGCATGGCGCAGGCCGAAGCCGTACGCGAGCAGCGCGGTGCCGAGCAGCAGCGGATAGTGGCGAAAGGCGATCAGCGCCCACGCCCACGCGCCGAGGTTGGCGGCGATGAGCGCGGCGTAGAGCGGAATCAGGCGGGCGCGGAGCGGGGCGGCGGGAGTCGTCATTGGGTCATGCAAACGTGGGCGGGTCGCTCAATGGTCGTGCGGATGCCGGTGGATCGGATCGACCCAGTACACGGTTTCCGGCGCTTCCACGGCGTCGATGTTCAGGTTCACGACAACAGCCTCGTTGTCGCTGCGCACCAGCACGCATTCGAGCGGGTCGTCGGTGCTCGCGTTGATCTCCTGGTGCGGCACGTAGGGCGGCACGAAAATGAAGTCGCCGGGGCCGGCTTCCGCCGTGAACTCCAGATGCTCGCCCCAGCGCATGCGCGCGTGCCCGCGCACGACGTAGATCACGCTTTCCAGCGCGCCGTGATGATGCGCACCCGTCTTCGCGTTCGGATGGATCGTGACCGTGCCCGCCCAGATTTTCTGCGCGCCCACGCGCGCCGCGTTGATGGCGGCCGCGCGGTTCATGCCCGGCGTTTGCGCGGTGTTCGCGTCGAGCTGGTCGCCGCGTATCACCTTGACGCCGTGCTCGCGCCAGTCGGGCGTGGCGTCGTCGTGATGCTCGTGGTCATGGTCGTGATCGTGATCGTGGCTCATCGTCGTGTCTCCTTCGTTTTGGCGGGCCGTGCCAGGCCCGCTTACGTATCGGCTCAATCAGGCTCAATCAGCTCATTGTGACATGGTCAAAAATAGGGCCGAGCGCCGTGCTCCACTGGATGGACAGCGCTTGCGGCGTTGGCTTGCGGACAGAAAAAAAGCCCGCCCCCGCGGCAAGGCGCGGGGACGGGCTTCGGTGCGCCGGGCGGGCTCAAGCCCGGCCAAGGCGCGTTCAGGCCTTCTTCGCGTTGATGACCGCTTCGGCCACGTTCTGCGGGGTTTCGGCGTAGTGCTTGAACTCCATCGTGTAGGTGGCGCGGCCCTGCGTGAGCGAGCGCAGCGACGTGGAGTAGCCGAACATCTCCGAGAGCGGCACTTCGGCACGCACGATCTTGCCGCCGCCGCCCGCGATGTCCTCCATGCCCTGCACGATGCCGCGCCGGCTGGAGAGGTCGCCCATCACGTTGCCCATGAAGTCCTCGGGCGTTTCCACTTCCACGGCCATCATCGGTTCGAGCAGGATCGGCTTGGCCTTGCGCATCGCTTCCTTGAAGGCCATCGAACCGGCCATGCGGAAGGCGTTTTCGTTCGAGTCCACGTCGTGGTACGAGCCGAACGTGAGCGTCACTTTCGTGTCCACCACGGGGTAGCCCGCGAGCACGCCCGCCTTGAGCGTTTCCTGGATGCCCTTGTCGACCGCCGGGATGAACTCGCGCGGAATCACGCCGCCCTTGATGGCGTCGACGAATTCGTAGCCCTTGCCCGGCGGCTGCGGTTCGAGCGTGATGACCGCGTGGCCGTACTGGCCGCGCCCGCCCGACTGCTTGACGAACTTGCCTTCGACGTCTTCGACCTTGTTCTTCACGGTCTCGCGGTACGCGACCTGCGGCTTGCCGACGGTCGCTTCCACGCCGAACTCGCGCCGCATGCGATCGACGAGAATTTCGAGGTGCAGCTCGCCCATGCCCGAGATGATCGTCTGGCCGGACTCTTCATCGGTTTGCACGCGGAACGACGGGTCTTCCTGCGCGAGACGATTGAGCGCGATGCCCATCTTCTCCTGGTCGGCCTTGGTCTTCGGCTCGACGGCCTGCGAGATCACGGGCTCGGGGAAGATCATCCTTTCGAGCACGATGGCATGCGCCGGATCGCACAGCGTGTCACCCGTCGTCGCTTCCTTCAGGCCGACCGCGGCGGCGATGTCGCCCGCGCGCACTTCCTTGATTTCCTTGCGCTCGTTCGCGTGCATTTGCAGAATGCGGCCGAGGCGCTCCTTCTTGTCCTTGGTCGCGTTGAGCACCGTGTCGCCCGATTCCACCACGCCCGAATACACGCGGAAGAAGATCAACTGGCCGACAAACGGGTCGGTCATGATCTTGAACGCGAGCGCCGAGAACGGCTCGTCGTCGGTCGGGTGGCGCTCGATCTCCTTGTCGTGGAGATCGTGGCCGAGAATCGCGGGCACATCGACAGGCGAGGGCAGATAGTCGATCACGGCGTCGAGCATGGCCTGCACGCCCTTGTTCTTGAACGCGCTGCCACAGAGCATCGGCACGATCTCGTTGGCGATCGTGCGCTTGCGCAGGCCGCCCTTGATCTCTTCCTCGGTCAGGCTCTCGTGATCTTCGAGATACTTTTCGAGCAGCGTTTCATCGGCTTCGGCGGCGGCTTCGACCATCTTCTCGCGCCACTCGTGCGCAAGCTCGACGAGATTCGCGGGAATCTCGGCGTATTCGAATTTCACGCCCTGGCTCTCGTCGTCCCAGACGATCGCCTTCATCTTCACGAGATCGACCACGCCCTGGAAGTGATCTTCCGCGCCCACCGGAATCTGGATAGGCACGGCCACGCCCTTCAGGCGCTCGCCGATCTGGCGCTGCACGCGGAAGAAGTCTGCGCCGACGCGGTCCATCTTGTTGACGAACGCGATGCGCGGCACCTTGTACTTGTTCGCCTGGCGCCACACGGTTTCCGACTGCGGCTGCACGCCGCCAACCGAGTCGTACACCATGCACGCACCGTCGAGCACGCGCATGGAGCGCTCGACTTCAATGGTGAAGTCCACGTGCCCCGGCGTGTCGATGATGTTGATGCGGTGTTCGGGGTAATTGCCGGCCATGCCCTTCCAGAACGCAGTGGTCGCGGCCGAGGTGATCGTGATGCCGCGTTCCTGTTCCTGCTCCATCCAGTCCATGGTCGCCGCGCCGTCATGGACCTCGCCGAGCTTGTGATTCACGCCGGTGTAAAAAAGAATGCGCTCGGTGGTCGTGGTTTTGCCGGCATCGATATGAGCGCTGATCCCGATGTTGCGGTAGCGCTCAATGGGGGTCTTGCGAGGCACGGTGATCTCCTTGGAATGACGCGCCATGGAACTGCCGGGCGGCACGCGGCGCGGCCAGCGCGCGGCCCGATGCACCGCATGGCGCCGTCCGTCGTGGCACGTGTCATGCGGGGGATTAATAGGATAGCGCTTGCGCGCCGCTTTTGCAGGAAGGGCGTCGCGGCGGGGGCGTCTCGTTGCGGGCGGGGCGGCGGCGACAGCGGCGTGCGGTGTCCGGAAGCACGCCGGCGGCGGATTGTCGCGCGGGCGCAAAAAAAGCCGGCGCCGCATGCGAGCGGGGCCGGCTTGCGCGCAGCGCGAGTCGGGTTACTGGAGCGGCGGCAGGCCCTGAAGCTTCATGCCGGGCTTGATGCCCTTTGCCGTGAACCAGCCCTTGGGCATTTCGAGCGCGAAGGTGCCGTTGTTGCGCGGGCAGTGGTTGTTGGTCGTTTCCGCCTGCATCTCGTCGATGTCGGTGATCGTGCCGTCGGCGCGAATGAACGCAATCGAGAGCGGGATCAACGTGTTCTTCATCCAGAAGCAGTGCACGGCGTTCTCGCCGAACACGAACAGCATGCCTTCGTTCGGGCCGAGCTGCGTGCGATACATGAGGCCTTGCTCGCGATCCGCGTCGTTGGCAGCGACGGCGGCGTCGATCACGAACATGCCCGCGGTGAGCTTCACACGCGGAAATTCACTGGGTTGCTTCGCGCCAGGCGGCATTTGCTGCGCCTGTGCGAGGGTCGACGTCGCCGCCGTGGTGAACATGAGCGCCGCGCAAGCGGCGAGAGGCAATGCAACGGCGAGCGCGCAGCGCACGAAAAACGGGCGCAGGGAAAATCGCACGAGAGACTCCTTGCTTGAGGTTAATCCGCGCATGTTACGCGACCAGGTCAGAACGGGTCAAAACGCACTCGCGCGGCGCATATCACGCAATATGCTGCACGAGATTATGCATGGCGAGCGGCGTGCGAAAAAAGCACGCGGCCAAACAAAAAGGCAGAACGCCTTGCGGCGCTCTGCCTTTCGTCGCGCTGAAGAGCGGCAACGTATGCCGTTCCTCTTTGCGTCTTACAGCAAGCTTACTCCGAAGCTGCCGAAGCGGCTTCAGCCTTCGCTGCCTTCTTGTGCGACGACTTCTTGTGCGACTTCTTGTGCGTTGCCTTGTGAGCCGGTGCCGAAGCAGCAGCAGCCGGTGCAGCAGCAGCCGGTGCAGCAGCCGGAGCAGCTTCCGGAGCCGAAGCTTGTGCGAATGCAGCCGATGCGAAGAGGCCAGCGACCAGAGCAGCGATCAGTTTGTTCATGTTGTGAATCCTCAGCTTGAGTTAATTAACCAAGTGACCCGGTTATTGGAGTCAGGTCGGTAAACGTGCCATCCACCTTTCGGTTGACAGTCGCTTTCGACAAATTCGCGCGAATTTGCACGAATTGACGTTTCGCGTCTGCTAGCGGTCGGGACTGTGCATTGCTGCGAAGACCCTGAAGGCTGAATGCCGGATAGCTTCGGGAGGCATCTGCGTCGAATAACGCATGGTCTCGCGAGATGGTTGACGCGAAATTTTCGTTTGCTTTGCAACGGGCAAAAAATGAAAGGCGGGGGACGTGGTGCGCGATTCGCACGAAATCGAACAACGCGCGAAAAGTGCTTGCGCAACAGTTACTTGTCGTTACTTGTGTTTATGAGATGTGCTTTGCCACGGCGCATTCGTGGGCACGTCGAGGCTTTCGCCGGGAGCGAGGCCCAGCGAAAAAATATCGAGTGCGCCGATTGCGACGCGCACGAGCCGCAGCGTCGGATAGCCCACGGCAGCGGTCATGCGACGCACCTGGCGATTCTTGCCTTCACTGATCGCAATTTCGACCCATGTGGTGGGAATCGCGGCGCGATAACGAATCGGCGGATTGCGTGGCCACAAATTTTCAGGCTCGGCGATACGCTTCGCGCGACACGGTTGTGTCACGAAGTCGCCGAGATCGACGCCGCGTTCGAGCGCGGCAAGCGCTGCCTCGTCGGGCGCGCCTTCCACTTGAGCCCAATAACGCTTCACGAGCTTGCGTCGCGGTTCAGCAATGCGTGCCTGCAATGTGCCATCGTCGGTGAGAAGCAGCAGGCCTTCACTGTCGGAGTCGAGACGCCCGGCCGGATAGACGCCCGGCACCTTCACCCAGTCCGCCAGTGATTGACGGGTTTCATGCGGCGAGAACTGGCAGATTGTGCCGAACGGTTTATTGAGGGCGATCAAACGCATGACAGGAATGTGAGAGCAAATCGATGGCGGGCTGGCGCCGTGATCTTAAAGCATAATCGGTTTCGTTATTTCTTATGTCTTATATAAGACATAAGATGTGAGCGGGCTGGATCGCGGGTTGACCGGCAGCTTCACGGGATGCGGCGGTGCAGCATCGCAAGCGGCGTGCGGGGCGCGCGAATGCGCGTGTTGGGCGCGGCACGCATGCGCGGGGCGTGGGCTAGAATAACCGCCAGACCCTCACGCGCACGGGCCGCCCGCGCAGCACTGCATGTGCAGTGCGCCGTATGCCGCGTGCCCCTGGACAGTCTTGCTGCGAACATCGACCGCGCCGGATGTCGAGAAGCTGCAACGGCGAGATGCCTCTTGCGCCGGACGAATGGCTTCGTCGCCTCGACACGCGCTGCGTCACACCCGCTACAACAGCCTTGCCCTTACTGGAGTCGATCATGTCGTATCAGCACATCAAGGTTCCGACCGGCGGTGAAAAGATCACCGTCAATCCGGACTTCTCGCTCAACGTTTCCGACCAGCCGATCATCCCGTACATCGAAGGCGACGGCACGGGCGTGGATATCACGCCCGTCATGCTCAAGGTGGTCGATGCGGCGGTGGAAAAGGCCTACGGCGGCAAGCGCAAGATCCACTGGATGGAAATCTACGCGGGCGAGAAGGCCACGCGCGTGTACGGCCCCGACGTATGGCTGCCCGACGAGACGCTCGACGTCGTGAAGGAATACGTGGTCTCGATCAAGGGCCCGCTCACGACGCCCGTGGGCGGCGGCATCCGTTCGCTCAACGTCGCGCTGCGCCAGCAACTCGACCTGTATGTGTGTCTGCGACCGGTCCAGTACTTCAAGGGCGTGCCCTCGCCGGTGCGTGCGCCCGAGAAGGTCAACATGGTGATCTTCCGCGAGAACTCGGAAGACATTTATGCGGGCATCGAGTGGCCCGCGGAATCCGAAGGCGCGAAGAAGATCATCAAGTTTTTGCGCGATGAGATGGGCGTTTCGAAGATCCGCTTTCCCGATAGCTCGGGGTTGGGCATCAAGCCGGTCTCGCGCGAGGGCACGGAGCGCCTCGTGCGCAAGGCGATCCAGTATGCGATCGACAACGAGCGCCGCTCGGTCACGCTCGTGCACAAGGGCAACATCATGAAGTTCACCGAAGGCGCGTTCCGCGACTACGGTTACGCGCTCGCGCAAAAGGAGTTCGCGGCCGAACTGATCGATGGCGGCCCGTGGATGAAGATCAAGAACCCGAAGACGGGCGGCGACATCGTGATCAAGGACGTGATTGCCGACGCGTTCCTCCAGCAGATCCTGCTGCGCCCGGCCGAATACGACGTGATCGCCACGCTGAACCTGAACGGCGACTACATCTCCGACGCGCTGGCGGCGCAGGTGGGCGGCATCGGCATCGCACCGGGTGCGAATCTTTCGGACTCCGTGGCAATGTTCGAGGCGACGCACGGTACGGCGCCGAAGTACGCGGGCAAGGACTACGTGAATCCGGGCTCCGAGATTCTCTCGGCGGAGATGATGCTGCGTCACCTCGGCTGGGTCGAGGCGGCAAACCTCATCATTGCGTCGATGGAGAAGTCGATTCTGCAAAAGCGCGTCACGTATGACTTCGCGCGTTTGATGGAAGGAGCGACGCAGGTGTCGTGCTCGGGGTTCGGGCAGGTGATGATCGAGAATATGTAAGCGTGTCGCGCCTACGATAAGGGGCCGCACGCCCCAATGCAAAACGCCGGCTGAACGATGGTTAGCCGGCGTTTTCATTGTCATTGGCGTAGTACGGCCAAAGATCACTGACTCCCACGATCACGACGCTCGTGCCCGAACCGATCGACCAGCCGCTGCTTTCGTCGAGGTATTGCTTCGCCCCCGCCTGCAAGCCGTACGAGAGCGCACGGGCGTTGTAGTAGCCGAGCACCTTGCCGCCAGCGAGGAAGTCCACCTTCACAATGCCTGATAACATAAGGATGCCGTATGAATTCGCGGCCAGGGCTTTCGCATGCGCCATGATGGGGTACAGGTTGTTCATGGCCGCGCGCGCGTCGTGGCGTCTGCCGTGCGATATGATGATGCGCATCAACTCAGTCAGTTCGTTTCCCCAGGTCGCATGATTTTTCTGTGCCGTCTCCTTCTTGCCTGTCTGTTCGCGTTCTTCGCCGTGCGCGGCGCGTCGGCATGCGAGCACACGCAACGCACGCAGCACGTTGCGCCGGTGGCGCACGCCGTTGTTGCGGTCGGCGACCATTGCGGCACGACGAATCACGGCGGCATGGCGGAAGCCGGGCGCCATGGTTCGCATGGTCACTGCGGCGCGAGTTGTTGCGTCGCCGGCTGCGGTGCGCACTGCGGCGCGCCGCCCGTTGCGACTTCGTTCGGCGTCGGGATGCGTGCCGGTTCCATGCCCGCCGTCCCGCCCGTGACCCTGCGTGCCGGGATTACGCACGCGCCTCCCTTGCCTCCTCCCATCGCCTGAACACGGCCGCTCACGCGTCGTCGGGCGCGGCCCGTTGGTTTTCCGAGGTGCTTCGCGCGCGGGCAGCGCAGGCGAAGCGTACGGTTGCACGCGCGGCTCGCCAGTCGCTGCGCGCCGCGTGCTCAGGTACGGATGAGGTAAGAGGAATTCATCGATGAAACGAAGAGCATTTTTGTCTGGCGCATTGAGCGCCGCCACGGCATCCCTGTTCGCGCGCCATGCCTACGCGCAAGGCGCGGGCGAGGCGATGCACCCGATGCACGCCATGCCGGGCATGTCGGACATGCCCGCGATGTCCGGCGGCATGACGGCGGCCCAGGCGCCGCTTGCCGCCGCCGACGCGTTACCCGCCGGCGCGCCGCTCGCCGTGCTGCGCACGCTCGCCAACGAGAGCCGCGAGCCGGGCCAGTTCCGCGCGACGCTTATCGCCCGCCGCGCGCAGCGCCCGTTACTGCAAGGTCAGCCGCAAACGGTCTTCTGGCAATACGACGCAGGCGGCACGACCGGAAACGACGGCCCGGTCATCGGCCCGTTGATCGACGTGCGCGAAGGCGACACGGTCGAGATCACGTTCGTGAACCGGCTGCCCCAGCCTTCGACGATCCACTGGCACGGTCTGCCCGTGCCGCCCGATCAGGACGGCAATCCGTCGAGCCCCGTCGCGCCGGGCGAGCAGCATGTCTACCGCTTCACGTTGCCGCCGGGCAGTGCGGGCACGTACTGGTATCACCCGCATCCGCACATGCTGACGTCGGAGCAGGTGTTTCGCGGGCTGGCGGGGCCGATCGTCGTGCGCGCCGCCGCCGATCCGCTCGCTGCGTGGCCCGAGCGCCATCTGTTCGTCTCGGATCTGAAGCTTGCCGCCGACGGCACGATTGCCCCGAACAGCATGATGGACTGGATGAACGGCCGCGAAGGTCAGTTCGTGCTGGTGAACGGCGCGCGTGAACCGCAGATCGAGGTCGTGCGCGACGAGCGCTGGCGCGTGTGGAACGGCTGCAATGCGCGCTATCTGCGGCTCGCTTTCGACGATGGCCGCGCCTTCGCGCAAGTCGGCACCGACGGCGGCCTGCTGGGCACGGCGCGCGAGGGTGTCACCGAGCTGTTGCTCGCGCCGGGCGAGCGGGCGGAGCTGATCGTGCGCGCGGGGCAGGGCGCGTCGCGCGCGTCGCTCATCGCGGCGCAATACGACCGGCACAAGATGGCGATGTCGCATGGCAGTTTGCCTGCGGGTCCGTCCCAGATATTGGCAAACATCCGCTTTGCACCGGGGGAGACAACGCAGCCCGCGTTGCCGGCTCGCCTGCGTGACATCGCGCCGCTCGACGCATCAGGCTCGAAGCCGCCTGCGAAAAAAACCGTTCTGTTCAGCGAAGCAATGGACATGCACGCGATGCACCAGCCAGGTGCGGCCACGCACCGAATGCCGAGCGGCATGCAGTTCATGGTGAATGGCGCGGTATTCGATCCGGCGCGCGTGACGCTCACGAGCCGGCGCGGCGAAGTCGAGCACTGGGCGATAGCGAACGGTACGGACATGGATCATCCGTTTCATTTGCACGGCACGCAGTTTCAGGTGCTGGCGCGCGAGCAAGGCGGCGTGCGCAAGAACGAGGATTGGCTCGCGTGGCGCGACACGGTGAACGTGCGGAGAGGGGAGACGGTGCACATTGCGACCGTGCAGCACGAGGCGGGCGATCGCATGTTTCATTGCCACATCCTCGAGCACGAGGATCTCGGCATGATGGGCACGTTGCGCGTGAGCTAGCACGCGTTCGTTAAGAAACCGTGAAACCAAAAAAGAAACCCGGCCGAAGCCGGGTTTCCAAGGTACAGATATCGAACAGATCAGGCTGCTGACTGAATGTTCGATGCCTGTTTACCCTTCGGGCCTTGCACGACCTCGAAGCTCACCTTTTGCCCTTCTTTGAGGGTCTTGAAGCCATTCATTTGAATAGCCGAAAAGTGAGCGAACAGGTCCTCGCCGCCTTCATCCGGCGTGATGAACCCGAAACCCTTCGCGTCGTTGAACCACTTGACCGTACCGGTTGCCATACCAACTTCCCCTGTAACTCATGTCACTACCACGAGCAGTTCGAAAAGCTAAACGATCGCGGTGCGATCGCCCCCTCCTCACAAGCTCACCAACGGCATTTTTTCGAATTTAAGGCGGTTGAAAAAAGTGCCAGCTTGATTGTTGAGGGTCTTTATTCTGCTGTCAAGAATATTTTGAGACGCTCCTTGACGCGTTGTAAAGACCGCATTTCCAGGGTTTTTCCTGCTTTTCGCCGACGCTGCGCACAGGTGCATGAAGCGACTACATGGGGCGTCTTGAAAAAACGCATAATCGACGCACATGGGATGCACCGCAGCACGAATTCCGATGCCGAGCGTGCGGACGCCTACAGTCGCTTTCCACGACAACGCCAAGGTTGTGCGATACTCGATTCAACGGTGGCGTGAAAGCTGCTGAGAGCAGGATTGTGTACCGGCCCCGCAGCCGGTCCAAGGGATCGGGGCCGGGCCAGGGCGCATGAATTGCTTGCAGCGGGTCGCAGGTCGGGAGCGCCGGGTTCACCGGCCGGCCGGTCAGGTTACGGCAGGATTGCGGGCCTGTCCGAGTTGTTTAGAATGGGTGTATGGCGATTATCCCGGACAAGCAGGATTCAACCGTACTGGAGCGGCAGGAGCAAAAGGTCAAACCGCCCTCCATGTACAAGGTCGTGCTAATGAATGACGACTACACGCCGATGGAATTCGTCGTGATGGTCGTGCAGGAATATTTCAATAAGGACCGCGAGACCGCAACGCAGATCATGTTGAAGGTGCATCGCGAGGGCAGGGGTGTTTGTGGGGTCTATACGCGAGACATCGCGTCGACCAAGGTTGAGCAAGTCGTTACCCACGCACGGCAGGCCGGGCATCCGCTGCAGTGTGTGATGGAGGAAGCATGATTGCCCAGGAACTGGAAGTCAGCCTGCACATGGCGTTCATGGAAGCACGTCAGGCGCGGCACGAGTTCATAACGGTCGAGCATCTGCTGCTGGCGCTGTTGGACAACCCAACAGCGGCGGAAGTGCTGCGCGCGTGTGCCGCCAATATCGAAGACCTGCGACAGAACCTGCGCAACTTCATTCACGACAATACCCCTACGGTTCCCGGTACGGATGACGTCGACACGCAGCCGACGCTCGGGTTCCAGCGCGTGATCCAGCGCGCGATCATGCACGTTCAGTCCACTTCCAACGGCAAGAAGGAAGTGACGGGCGCGAACGTGCTGGTCGCCATCTTCGGCGAGAAGGACTCGCACGCGGTGTACTACCTGCAACAGCAGGGTGTGACGCGTCTGGATGTCGTGAATTTCATTTCGCACGGTATTGCGAAGACGGGCAGTGGCGAAGCCGCCAAGGCCAGCGACGCGAATGCCGAAGCCGAAGACGCCGCCGGCCAGAAGGAAACTCCGCTCGCCCAGTTCACGCAGAACCTGAACCAGATGGCGAAGGATGGCCGTATCGATCCGCTCATCGGTCGCGAACTGGAAGTGGAGCGCGTGGTGCAGGTGCTGTGCCGCCGCCGCAAGAACAATCCGCTGCTCGTCGGTGAGGCCGGTGTCGGCAAGACCGCGATCGCGGAAGGCCTCGCCTGGCGCATCACGCGCGGCGAAGTGCCGGACATTCTTGCCGATGCACAGGTCTACTCGCTCGACATGGGCGCGCTGCTGGCGGGCACGAAATATCGCGGCGACTTCGAGCAACGCCTCAAAACGGTGCTCAAGGAACTCAAAGAGCGTCCGCACGCCATTCTGTTCATCGACGAGATTCACACGCTGATCGGCGCGGGCGCCGCATCGGGCGGCACGCTCGACGCGTCGAACCTGCTCAAGCCGGCGCTCTCGTCGGGCACGCTCAAGTGCATCGGTGCGACGACGTTCACGGAATACCGTGGCATCTTCGAGAAGGACGCGGCGCTGTCGCGGCGCTTCCAGAAGGTCGATGTGGTCGAGCCGACCGTCGAGCAAACCGTGGCGATCCTGCGCGGTCTCAAGTCGCGCTTCGAGGAGCACCACGGCGTGAAGTATTCGTCGGGCGCGCTGAACGCGGCCGCTGAGCTGTCGGCTCGCTTCATCACCGACCGTCACTTGCCCGACAAGGCCATCGACGTGATCGACGAAGCGGGCGCGGCGCAACGCATCCTGCCGAAGTCGAAGCAGAAGAAGACCATCGGCAAGAGCGAGATCGAAGAGATCATCTCGAAGATCGCGCGCGTGCCGGCGCAAAGCGTCTCGCAGGACGATCGCAGCAAGCTGCAAACGCTCGACCGCGATCTCAAGGCCGTGGTGTTCGGCCAGGATCCGGCCATCGACGCGCTGTCGGCCTCGATCAAGATGGCGCGCGCGGGTCTGGGCAAGACGGACAAGCCGATCGGCTCGTTCCTGTTCTCCGGCCCGACCGGCGTCGGCAAGACCGAAGTGGCGCGCCAGCTCGCGTTCACGCTCGGCATCGAGCTGATCCGCTTCGACATGTCGGAGTACATGGAGCGCCATGCGGTGAGCCGTCTGATCGGCGCGCCGCCGGGATACGTCGGGTTCGACCAGGGCGGTCTGCTGACCGAAGCCGTCACGAAGAAGCCGCACTGCGTGCTGCTGCTTGACGAAATCGAGAAGGCGCACCCGGACATCTTCAACGTGCTCTTGCAGGTGATGGACCACGGCACGCTGACCGACAACAACGGCCGCAAGGCGGATTTCCGCAACGTCATCATCATCATGACGACGAACGCGGGGGCCGACACCATGAACAAGTCGACGATCGGCTTCACGACCCGGCGCGAGCAGGGCGACGAACTGGCCGACATCAAGCGCCTGTTCACGCCGGAGTTCCGCAACCGGCTCGATGCGACGATCAGCTTCCGTGCGCTCGATGAGGAAATCATCATGCGCGTGGTCGACAAGTTCCTCATGCAACTGGAAGACCAGCTGCACGAGAAGAAGGTCGATGCGGTCTTCACCGACGCGCTGCGCAAGCATCTGGCCAAGCACGGTTTCGACCCGCTCATGGGCGCGCGGCCGATGCAGCGCCTGATCCAGGACACGATCCGCCGTGCACTCGCCGACGAACTGCTGTTCGGCAAGCTTATGAGCGGCGGCCGCGTGACCGTGGACGTGGATGCGGACGACAAGGTCCAGCTCACGTTCGACGAGCAGCCGGCCCCGCGCAATCCGGAAGCGGTGGAAGTGGAGTAAGCGACACCGTACGTGGCATGAAGGCAAGACGGCGCAGTCCGAAAGGACTGCGCCGTTTTTCTTTGGCGGTCCGGCCCGGCAGGGTGACGGGGCGCCTCAAAGTAAAATAAGCGTTTGTCTCGCCGTAGACGTTTTCATGATGCGCAGCGCCGGATGGCGGCTGCGCGAAGCAGGGGTGTAACCGTGGTACCACGTAAATCGGGCGCGTTCGAAGCCATCGTCAAACGCGAACAGGGGCTGCGCCAGGGCTTGTCCGCCGGGCAGATGACGATGATCGCCATCGGCGGCGCGGTGGGCACCGGGCTCTTTCTCGGCAGCGGCTTCGCGATCTCCTTCGCCGGGCCCGGCGTGCTCATTTCCTATGCGATCGGCGCGCTGATCGCATTGTTGTTGATGGGCGCGCTCGCCGAAATGACTGTCGCCCACCCGGTGTCGGGCTCGTTCGGCGCGTACGCCGAGCACTACATCGGGCCGCTCGCCGGGTTCGTCGTGCGCTACGCGTACTGGTCGGCGTATGTGCTGGCGGTCGGCACCGAGGTCGCGGCCATCGCCGTCTACATGAAGTTCTGGTTTCCCCATGTGCCGGGGCTCTACTGGATCGTCGGTTTTTCCGCTGCGCTCATCGTCGTGAACGCCATGAGCGTGCGCGCCTACGGCGCGATCGAATATCTCTTTTCGAGCCTCAAGATCGCGGCCATTGTCGCGTTCATCCTGCTCGGCTCGTGGTTCGTCTGGCGCGCACCGGCCGAATCGGGCGTGGGACTCGCGAACTACACGTCGCACGGCGGCCTGCTGCCCAAGGGCTGGTGGGGCGTGTGGGTCGGGACGATCGTTTCGCTTTTTAGCTATCTCGGCGTGGAAACCATCGCCGTGGCGGCCGCCGAGGCGCAGGACCCGCAGCGCGCCGTCACGCGGGCGTTCCGCGCGACCGTGCTGCGCCTCGTGCTGTTCTACATCCTCACCCTCGCGCTCATGCTCGCCATCGTGCCGTGGACTGAGGCGGGCGGCAACGAGAGCCCGTTCGTGCGGGTCATGGCTGAGACTGGCGTGCCGTATGCGGCCGGTGCGATCAACTTCATCGTGCTCGTGGCGGCGCTCTCGGCCATGAACAGCCAGCTCTACATCACCACCCGCATGATGTTCAGCCTCTCTCGCGCGGGCTACGCACCGGCGGCGTTCGGGCGTCTCACGCGCCACGGCGTGCCCACGGCCGCGCTCTCGCTCTCGACCATCGGCATCGCGGTGGCGGCAGTGCTCAACGCGCTCTGGCCGCAGGCGGCGTTCACGCTGATGATGTCGATCGCGATGTTCGGCGCGATGTTCACGTGGCTCATGATCTTCGTCACGCAGATCTTTTTCCGCGTGCGCCAGACGCGCGAGGGCGGCGCGCCGCTGCGCTTCCGCATGTGGGGCTTCCCGTTCACGAGCGTGCTGGGCGCGCTCCTGATGCTGGGCATTCTGGTCGGCACGGCGTTCACCCGCGAATTCCGCATGACGCTGGCCTACGGCCTCGCGTTTCTCGCGGTGCTGGTGGTGGTCTATGCGTTGTGGTATCGCCGGCGCCCCGGCGCCGCGCAACAAACCGAAGCATCCTTCTAAAAGAAAAAAGCACGCCGAGGCGTGCTTTTTTGTTGCTGGCGCAACCGTCGGGCTCAGTGCTTGCCCGTGCTGCCGAAGCCGCCTTCGCCGCGCTCGCTCGCCTCGAAGTCGTCGACGATGTTGAACTGCGCCTGCACGACCGGCACGATCACGAGTTGCGCGAGGCGCTCCAGCGGATTGAGCGTGAACGTGGTGTGGCCACGGTTCCAGGTGGAGATCATCAGCTCGCCCTGGTAGTCGGAGTCGATCAGGCCAACCAGGTTGCCGAGCACGATGCCGTGCTTGTGGCCCAGGCCCGAGCGCGGCAGGATCAGCGCCGCGTAGCCCGGATCGGCTACGTGGATCGCGAGGCCCGTCGGCACGAGCTTCGTTTCGCCCGGTTCGAGCGTGATCGGCGCGTCGAGGCACGCGCGCAGGTCGAGGCCGGCGCTGCCCGGCGTGGCGTACTGGGGCAGCTGGTCGCGCATGCGCTCGTTCAGGATCTTGATGTCGATTTTCATGAAGTCAGGGTGATTGGGGCGAAGGGGATGACTCAGGCGCGAGGCAGCTGGAAGGCCTCGGCGAGCAGTTCATAGGAGCGCAGGCGAGCCTTGTAGCTGCCCGCGACGGTCAGCACGATGAGTTCGTCCGCGCGAAATTGGTCCTTGATCGCGAGGAGGCGCTCCGCGACGCTCTCGGGCGTGCCGATGACGCTGCGCGGCTTTTCGCGGTCGATCACGATCTGCTCGCGCTCGCCATACTCTTGCGCGCGGCCTTGTTCGAGGCTCGGAATCGGCGCGTTCAGGCCGTAGGCCATCTGCACACGGCGCAGGTCGACGGCCTTTTCGAGGTCGGCGGCTTCGGCTTCGGTGTCGGCGCAGATCGCGAACACGGCGCACGCGAGATACGGCTTCGCCTCGTGGCCAGCCGTGAAGCGGTCGCGGTACGCCTCGGCCACGAGATGGCCGAAATGCGCGTTGATGAAGTGTGCGAACGAGAAGCGCAGCCCGAGCTGCGCGGCGAGCAGGCCGCCGAAGTCGCTGGAGCCGAGCACCCAGAGTTGCGGGCGCGTTTCGATCTGCGGTTGCAGCACCACGCCATGCGCGAGATGGCTCGCCGGCAGCGTGCCGTCCATCAGGCCGACGAGGTCCTGCACCTGCTGCGCGAACTGGTCGCCGCGATTGTATGCACCGGCGGCCACGGCCTGCGCGGTGCGCATGTCGCCACCCGGCGCGCGCCCGACGCCAAGGTCCACGCGCCCCGGAAACAGCGCCTCGAGCATCATGAACTGCTCGGCGATCTTGAACGGGCTGTAGTAGGGCAGCATGATGCCGCCCGAGCCGATGCGAATACGCTTCGTCACACTGCCCAGGCGCGCGAGCATGACTTCGGGGCAGGGGTTGCACACGCCCAGCAGGCCGTGATGCTCGGCGCACCAGTAGCGCGTGTAGCCGAGGTCGTCGGCGAGCTGGGCGAGCTCGATGGTGGCGGCGATGGCGTCCGCCGCGCTGTGCCCGGCGATGACGGGCGACTGATCCAGTACGGAAAGCAGCGTCATGTCAGTACTGCTCCTTGACTACGTTTCTCGTGTCGCGAGCCGGCGCACGGGTGCGCCGGCTCGCGCGTCACGAAATGATGCTCGGGTCCGGCAGACGTCGCGCGATCTCGGCGACGAGCGTCTGCGCGAGGGCCTGCTTGGCCGCGCGCGGCAGCGGCTTGCGGCCGCTTGCCTCGAACAGCACGACTTCATTGTCGTCCTGGCCGAATGTGAGCGGGCCGAGATTGCCGATCAACAGCGGCACCTTCTTGCGCGCGCGCTTTTCCTCGCCGTGCACGTCGAGGTCACCGCTTTCGGCCGCAAAGCCCACGCAGTACGGCGGATTCGGCATGGCCGCGACCGAGGCCAGGATGTCCGGGTTCTCGACGAACGTGAACGTGGGCATGCGGTGCTCGGCCGTCTTCTTGATCTTGTGCTCGGCGACATGATCGACGCGCCAGTCGGCCACCGCCGCCACGCCGATGAACACGTCGGCGTCGGGCGCCGCGCGCATCACGGCGTCGTACATCTGCTGCGCGGTTTGCACGTCCTCGCGGTACACGCCCCAGGGCGTTGCCAGCGCGACCGGGCCCGCCACCAGATGCACCTCGGCGCCGGCCTGCTGCGCGGCGCGCGCGAGCGCGAAGCCCATCTTGCCGCTGGAACGGTTGGTGATGCCGCGCACGGGGTCGAGCGGCTCGAAGGTCGGGCCGGCGGTGATCAGGAGCTTGCGGCCCGCGAGCACTTTCGGCGCGAAGAACGAGACGATCGCTTCGTACACGGCCTCGGGTTCGAGCATGCGCCCGTCGCCGATCTCGCCGCACGCCTGCGGGCCGGAATCGGGGCCGAGCGTTTCCACGCCGTCGGCGCGCAGTTGCGCGACATTGCGCTGCGTAGCCGGGTTTTGCCACATCTGCCGGTTCATGGCGGGCACGACTAGCAGCGGGCAGTCGCGCGCCACGCACAGCGTGGAGAGCAGGTCGTCGGCGAAACCGTGGGCGAGCTTCGCGAGGAAGTCGGTGGAGGCGGGCGCGATGACGATGGCGTCCGCTTCGCGCGACAGGTCGATGTGCGCCATGTTGTTGGGCACGCGGGCGTCCCACTGGCTCGTGTAGACGGGGCGGCCCGAGAGCGCCTGCATCGTGACCGGCGTGATGAACTGCGTGGCGGCCTCGGTCATCACGATCTGCACGGTCGCGCCTGCCTTGGTCAACAGGCGCGTGAGTTCGGCGATCTTGTAGCAGGCGATGCCACCCGTCATGCCGAGCACGAGATGGCGGCCGGCCAGCTCGCCCGGATTGGCTGCGGAGGTGTTCAAGTCAAGGCTCCTCCCAGGCGGTGCCTGGGTTTTCAGCGCGCGCCGCGCACGCGCCGCAATTCGTCGAACACCAGCAGCGCCGCGCCGACGCAGATCGCGCTGTCGGCGAGGTTGAACGCCGGCCAGTGCCAGCCGCCCACGTGGAAGTCGAGAAAGTCGATCACGTGGCCGTACATCACACGGTCGATCACGTTGCCGAGCGCGCCGCCCATGATGAGCGAGAGCGCCGTGCAGAAAAGCTTCTGCGCGGCGTGGCGCTTGAGCAGATAGCAGATGACGAGCGCCGCCACCACGCCGAGCGCGGTGAACGCCCAGCGCTGCCAGCCGCCCGCCGCCGACAGGAAGCTGAACGCCGCGCCCTTGTTGTAGACGAGCACGAGGTTGAAGAACGGCGTGATCACGCGCCCTTCGCCGTAGCTGAACACCTTGTTGACGGCGATTTTCGTGAGCTGGTCGGCGAGGATCACGATCACCGCGACCCCCAGCCACGGCACGAGCGTGCCGCCGGCGCCGTTCGAACGAGTCTGCTTCGGCATGGTTTTCGCCATTATGCCGCGCTCCGTTTTTCACCGTCACCGAACAGATTCACGACGCAGCGGCCGCACAGGCCCGGATGCTCGGCGTTCGCGCCCACGTCCTCGCGGTAGTGCCAGCAGCGCTCGCACTTGAGGTACTTCGAGGTGACCACTTCCACGCCTTCGTCCGCTTCGCTTTCCACCTTCACGACTTCCGCCGCCGAGGTGATGAGCACGAACTTGAGGTCGTCGCCGAGCGAGGCGAGCGCGTCGTAACGCGCGCCGCTCGCGAGAATGCGCACTTCGGCCTGCAACGACGAGCCGATCTGGTTCGCCACGCGCGCTTCTTCGAGCGCCTTCGTCACGTTGCCGCGCACTTCGCGCAGCAGCGTCCATTTGACGATCAGATCTTCGGCGCCGGCGACGTCCGGGAACGCGTGGAACGTTTCGGTGAAGATGGTTTCGCTTTGCGGCTGGAACACCTTCCACGCTTCTTCGGCCGTGAACGAGAGGAACGGCGCCAGGATGCGCAGCAGGCTGTGCGTGATGTGGTGCAGCGCCGTTTGCGCGCCGCGGCGGGCCTTCGAGTCCGCCGCGCTCGTGTAGAGGCGGTCCTTCAGCACGTCGAGATAGAAGCCGCCCAGGTCTTCCGAGCAGAACGTTTGCAGCTTCGCCACGACCGGGTGGAATTCGTAGCGGTCGTAGTGCGACAGCACGTCGTTTTGCAGCGTGTGCGTGAGCGCCACGGCGTAGCGGTCGATTTCGAGCCACTCGCTTGCAGGCAGCGCGTGCTTGTCGAAGTCGAAGTCCGAGAGGTTCGAGAGCAGGAAGCGCAGCGTGTTGCGGATACGGCGATAGCCTTCCGTCACGCGCTTCAGGATTTCCTCGGAGATCGCGAGTTCGCCCGAGTAGTCGGTCGAGGCGATCCACAGACGGATGATTTCCGCGCCCAGGCGGTTCGCCACTTCGTGCGGATCGACGCCGTTGCCGAGCGACTTCGACATCTTGCGGCCTTCGCCGTCCACGGTGAAGCCGTGCGTGAGCAGGGCGTTGTAGGGCGGGCGGCCGTCGAGCATCGAAGCCGTGAGCAGCGACGAGTGGAACCAGCCGCGATGCTGGTCCGAGCCTTCCAGATACAGGTCGGCCGGGAACTGGAGCGCATCCTTGTGCGAGCCGCGCAGCACGTGCCAGTGCGTCGTGCCCGAGTCGAACCACACGTCGAGCGTGTCGCGGTTCTTCTCGTACATATTCGCGTCGTCGCCGATCAGTTCGCGGGCGTCGAGCGTCTGCCAGGCTTCGATGCCTTGCTTTTCCACGCGCTTCGCGACTTCTTCGAGCAGCTCCAGCGTGCGCGGGTGCAACTCGCCGGTTTCCTTGTGCACGAAGAACGCCATCGGCACGCCCCATTGGCGCTGGCGCGAGAGCGTCCAGTCCGGGCGATTGGCGATCATCGAGTAGAGGCGTTGCTTGCCCCACGACGGGTAGAACGCCGTGGCTTCGATGCCTTCGAGCGCCGTTTCGCGCAGCGTCTTGCCGCCGTCTTTCGGCGTCACGTCCATGCCCGCGAACCACTGCGACGTGGCGCGGTAGATGATCGGCGTCTTGTGGCGCCAGCAGTGCATGTAGCTGTGCAGGTACTTTTCGCTGCGCAGGAGCGTGCCGGCGGCGTCGAGCGCGTCGACGATCCTCGGGTTCGCGGCCCAGATCGAGAGGCCGCCGAAGAGCGGCAGCGATTCGATGTAGCGGCCATCGCCCATCACCGGGCTGATGATGTCCGAGTCGGCCATGTTGTGCGCCTTGCACGACACGAAGTCTTCCACGCCGTAGGCGGGCGCCGAGTGGACGATGCCCGTGCCGGTGTCGGTCGTCACGTAGTCGCCCAGATAGATGGGCGAGGTGCGCTTGTAGCCCGGGTGCGCCGAGGCGAGCGGGTGATTGAAGCGCAGCAGCGAGAGCTTTTCGCCCTTCGTGGTCGCGACGATCTGGCCTTCGAGGCCGAAGTCCTTCATGCAGGCTTCCACGCGCTCGACGGCGAGGATCAGCAGGCCGCGTTGCGTGTCCACGAGCGCGTAGTCGATCTCCGGGTGCACGTTCAGCGCCTGGTTCGACGGGATCGTCCAGGGCGTGGTGGTCCAGATCACGATGCCGCCTTCCTCGCGCGGCAGCGCGGGCAGGCCGAACGCGGCCGCGGTTTCGGCGGGCTGCGCGAACGTGAACAGCACGTCGATGGTCGGGTCGGTCTTGTCCTTGTACTCGACTTCGGCTTCAGCGAGCGCCGAGCCGCAGTCGAAACACCAGTTCACGGGCTTCAGGCCCCGGAACACGTAACCCTTCTCGATGATCTTCGCGAGTGCGCGGATCTCGCCCGCCTCGTTCGCGAAGTTCATCGTCTTGTACGGGTTGTTCCAGTCGCCGAGCACGCCCAGGCGCTTGAAACCCTTCTTCTGCGTTTCGATCTGGCCGGCGGCGTACTCGCGCGCCTTCTGCATCACTTCCTGGGCGGGCAGCGACTTGCCGAACTGCTTTTCGATCTGGATCTCGATCGGCATGCCGTGGCAGTCCCAGCCCGGCACGTAGACCGCGTCGAAGCCCGCCAGATTGCGCGCTTTGACGATCATGTCCTTCAGGATCTTGTTCACCGCGTGGCCGAGGTGGATATCACCGTTCGCATACGGGGGGCCGTCGTGCAGGATGAACTTCTTGCGGCCCTTCGAGGCCGCACGGATCTTCTCGTAGACCTGGTTCTCTTCCCACTCCTTGACCCATTGCGGCTCGCGCTTGGGCAGGTCACCGCGCATCGGGAACGGGGTGTCGAGCAGGTTGACGGGGTACTTCGATTCGGACTTCTGCGGCTTGCCGGAGGATGCTTTCTTGTCGCTCATGGTGAGATCACGTGGAATTCGGGGGATGCATGGCGTCAGCGTTGCGGCCGATGCCGCGCAACCGTCGCCTCGGGCGCCCTGGCGCGGCATGTGCCGCGCGTGGCGCCTGGGGGCGGGCAGCCCGCACAGGCGGGCCGCAGGTCACCTAATTCGGTCGGTGGCCGAGGTGGCGAAGCCGGTCGATGCGCCGCCGGCCACGTCGGCGCCCGCGGCGGCGAACCACGCGCGGGTGTTCGCCACATCGCGAGCGATCGCGGCGGTAAGCGTTTCGAGGTCGGGAAACTTCTCCTCGTCACGCAGCTTCTTGAGGAATTCGACGCGCACGAGCTTGCCATAGGCGTCGCCGTGCCAGTCGAGCAGATGCACTTCGAGCAGCACGCGGCCCGAGTCGTCCACGGTCGGGCGCAGGCCGAGGCTCGCCACACCCGGCAGCGGGTGGTCGGCAATGCCGTGCACCATCACGACGAAGATGCCCTTGAGCGCCGGCCGCTTGTGGCCGATCAGCAGGTTCATCGTGGGGAAGCCCAGGTCGCGGCCGAGTTTCAGGCCGTGCGTGACGTGCGCGCTGATCTGGTAGCCGCGGCCAAGCGAGGCGCGCGCGGCGTCGAGGTCGCCCGCGTGCAGTTGCGCGCGCACGGCGGAGCTGGAGATGCGCACGCCCGACGGGTCGGCCACGGTCGCCATCTGCTCGACTTCGAAGCCGTACTGCTTGCCCGCCGCCTGCAACGAGGTGAAGTCGCCCGCGCGCTTCGCGCCATAGCGGAAGTCGTCGCCGATCATCATCCAGCGCGCGTGCAGGCCGTCCACGATGATGTGCTCGACGAACGCCTCGGGCGACTGGCTCGCGAACGTATGGTTGAAGTGCTCGACCACCACGCGGTCCACGCCGTTCTCGCGCAGCGCTTCGAGCTTGTCGCGCAGCATGGCGATGCGCGGCGGAGCGCCGGCCGGGTTGAAGAACTCGCGCGGATGGGGCTCGAAGGTCATCACGCAGACGGGCAGGCCGCGCGCGTTCGCCGCTTCGCGCACGCGCGCGAGCAACGCCTGATGCCCGCGGTGGACACCGTCGAAATTGCCGATGGTGAGCGCGCAGGGCGCCCGGCTTTCGGCGTTGGGAAGACCGCGGAAGACTCTCACGATAGCGGAACCTGAAGGAACCTCGAAAAGCGCGCAGGCCGGGCGCGCATGCCAAGACCGGTTATCTGGCCACCGGAGTGGCCGCGGGGCGGCCCACGGGCCGCGACGAAACAGAAGATTATAAACGCACGAGGCGACGATCGCCGCCGCACGAACGTTGCGCACGTCCCCCGATGATAAAATCCGCGGATGAAAAATCTCGTCATCCTGATTTCGGGGCGGGGCAGCAACATGGAAGCCATCGTGCGCGCTTGCGCGCAGGAGGCTTGGGGCGCGCGCATCGCCGCCGTGATTGCCAACCGTCCTGACGCCGCGGGCCTTGCGTTCGCGGCTTCGCACGGCATTGCCACGGCGGTGGTCGATCATCGCCAGTTTCCCGATCGCGCCAGCTTCGACGCGGCGCTTGCTCAAGTCATCGACGGCTACGCGCCGGACCTCGTCGTGCTGGCGGGCTTCATGCGCGTGCTGACTGAATCGTTCGTCGGCCATTATTCGGGTCGGATGCTCAACATCCATCCGTCGCTGCTGCCGATGTTTCCGGGCCTCAAAACGCACCAGCAGGCGCTCGACGCGGGCTGCCGCGTGCATGGGGCCACGGTGCACTTTGTCACGCCCACGCTCGATCATGGCCCCATCGTCGCACAGTCGGTGGTGCCGGTGCGCGCGGGCGACGACGCCGCGGCGCTCGCCGCGCGCGTGCTCAAGACCGAACACGTAATGTATCCGCGTGCAGTGCGCTGGTTCGTCGAGGGGCGCGTGGCGCTCGACGGCGAACGCGTGACGCTCACGCCGCCCGAGCCGCAGTGGCTCTTCTTAGACGACTCGCAAGCCGCCGGGGAGGGCGCATGAGACTGCATGGTTTTCTGATCGGACAAACGGAGACGTTGCTTGCCGACGTCCTTAAATTCACCGGCCCGGCCGATGCTGTGACCAGCCGCTTCTTCCGCGAGCATCCGAAGCTCGGTCATGCCGAGCGCGGCGTGATCGCCGAGGCCGTGTTCGCCGTGCTGCGCCGGCGCATGGAGTTCGCCCACCTCGCCGAAAGCGGCTCGGGCAGCCCCACGCGCCGCCTCACGCTGCTCGGCCTGATGGCGACTGCCGGCCGCTCGGCGATCCGCCCGTTCGTGTCCGACGCCGAAGCGAGCTGGCTCGAGCACGTCGCGCGCATCGACCCGGCAAGCCTGCCGCAGCGCGTGCAGATCAACCTGCCCGAATGGATCGTCAAGGCGCTGGAAACGCGCTTCGACGGTGCCGAACTCGCGCAACTGGCTGCCGCGCTGAACTACCCGGCGCCGCTCGACCTGCGCGCGAACCCCATCAAGGCGAGTCGCGACGAGCTGATCCGCGCGCTGTCCGCCGCAGGCATCGAAGGCGGCGAAACGCCGTTCGCGCCGTTCGGCGTGCGCGTGACGGGCAAGCCCGCGCTCTCGAAGCTCGACGCGTTCAAGAACGGCTGGTTCGAGGTGCAGGACGAGGGCAGCCAGTTGCTTTGCACGCTCGTGGCGCCGCGCCGCGGCGAGATGGTGGTGGACTTCTGCGCGGGCGCGGGCGGCAAGACCCTGGCGCTCGGCGCGATGATGCGCTCGACGGGCCGCCTCTATGCCTTCGACGTGTCCGACCGGCGCCTCGCCAAGCTCAAGCCGCGCCTCGCGCGCAGCGGCCTCTCGAACGTCAATCCCGTGCTGATCGACAGCGAGCATGACGCCAAGATCAAGCGCCTGATCGGCAAGATCGACCGTGTGCTGGTGGACGCGCCGTGCTCGGGTCTCGGCACGCTGCGCCGCAACCCCGATCTGAAGTGGCGCCAGTCGCCGGAATCGATCACGGAACTCGCGCCCAAGCAGCTTTCGATTCTCACGAGCGCCGCGCGCCTGCTCAAGCGCGGCGGCCGCCTCGTCTACGCGACGTGCAGCATTCTCGAAGCCGAGAACGAAGCGGTCGTGAAGCAGTTCCTCGAAGCACACCCCGAGTTCGTGCTGGTGAGCGCGCGCGACGTGCTCGCCGAACAGCGCGTGGGCCTCGACACGGGCGATTACCTTTCGCTGTGGCCGCACCGCCACGCTACCGACGGCTTCTTCGCCGCCGTGCTGGAGCGCCGTGGCGATCCGAAGCCGAAGACGAAGGCGGCCGGTGCGCAAACGACGCCGGAAGAAGCCGCGGCCGAGCAGGAAACCGCGGACGCGATCGCCAAGGCGCAGGTGAGCGAAGCGGCCGAGCCGGACGCCGCGCTGGAGTAAGCGCGCGGCGCGCGAGTTTGCGGGGCCGTCCGGCCGGCGTAGGTGCCGGGCGGCCCGCGAAAGTGTGCGCGCCGGTCATGCCGCATTGTTTCTGCTGGCTTTTTGCGGCAATCCTTGAGCCGCATGCGTGGCGGCGCGCGAGGGCGAGCGGTTACGCTGGCAACTCGTCATCCTCGCCACCTTGATCGCGGTCGCATGGGTGCTCGCCTTCCTCGCGCGATCTTGTGGCTCCTTGCCACGATGCAGATCTCGCTCGTGCGCGTGACCCTGCGGCCATTCTCGTGGCCGATCGCTCGTTGCGTATTGGCGACACAATTTCGCTGGACGGTATTCAGGGCCAGATGGCGCAGATTCGCCGACGCCATGCCGTCGTGCGTCGCCTCGACGGCATCGAGCCCTTGATTCCTAACGAAAAGCTCATCTCGGGCGTTTCGCAGAACCATTCGTCGTATCTCACGCGCGTCTGCGGCGGCTGCGCGCCAGCGCCGTATCTCGTCGAATTTTCTTGCGACGGCGCGCAACTCGAACCAAGCTATCCAGATAGAGGACGCGGCGATCGGCGCCACGGGGGTACGCTCGGACGTGAACCAGAATGTACGGAGGCTCTTCGAAGCACACAGATTCGCGATTGCGCCCGCGCAGCGTGAGGTGCGGATCGTCGGTGAAAGAATAGATGGGGGCGGATCGCACGAAAAACGTCGGAGCGGGTGCGGCAAAGCGCCTCGAAACGGCTTTCAGACATTGACGCCGTCACCATTAAAGAAAAAAATCTTCCTTTGTTACAAACACTTGGAACGGTTCTAGTAGAATGCCGTCCAACCGCATCTAGTCGCTTTCACTTTCTTGACACCGGCGCCGGGCTGAAAGGCCGACGCGCTTTGTTTCACAGGTAAAAACCTTGTTGAACTCCCTGCTTGATTTCCTTGCCCACGGTGTGCTGCATTTCTCGTGGTGGCAAATCCTGCTGTTCGCGGCGGTGGTGACGCACATCACGATCATTGGCGTGACGGTGTATCTGCACCGCTGCCAGGCGCACCGCGCGCTCGACATGCATCCCATCGCGAGCCACTTCTTCCGGTTCTGGCTGTGGATGACCACGGGCATGCTCACGGGCCAGTGGGCGGCGATTCACCGCAAGCACCACGCCAAGTGCGAGACCGAGGAAGATCCGCACAGCCCGCAAACGCGCGGCATCTGGAAGGTGCTGCTCGAAGGCGCCGAACTCTATCGCGCGGAAGCGAAGAACGAAGAAACGCTGCGCCGCTTCAGCCACGGCACGCCCAACGACTGGATGGAGCGCAACGTCTACACGCGCTATCCCATTCTCGGCGTGAGCATCATGATGGTGATCGACGTCGCGCTGTTCGGCGCGGTCGGCCTCACCGTGTGGGCCGTGCAGATGGCGTGGATCCCCTTCTGGGCGGCGGGCGTCGTGAACGGCCTTGGCCACTTCTGGGGCTATCGCAACTTCAACTCGTCCGACGCGAGCACGAACCTCTTCCCGCTCGGCATCATCATCGGCGGTGAAGAACTGCACAACAACCACCATACGTTCGCGACTTCCGCGAAGCTTTCGAACAAGTGGTACGAGTTCGACATCGGCTGGATGTACATCCGCATGATGCAGGCCGTGGGCCTCGCCAAGGTGAAGAAGGTCGCGCCCACGCCGCGCCTCACCCAGGGCAAGCTCGTGCCCGACCACGAAACGCTTCAGGCCGTGCTGTCCAACCGCTACGAAGTGATGGCGCGCTACGCGAAGGCCGTGAAGCAGGCGTATCGCCAGGAGCTGGCGCACCTGAAGGAAGTGGGCGAGCGCGAGAAGTACAAGGTCATGCGTGGCGCTCGCACGTGGTTCGACAAGGAAGAGGCCAGCCTGAACGAGCCGCAGAAGCGCCAGTTGCCGCAAATTTTTGCGAACAGCCAGAAGCTGCGCACCTACATCGAGCTGCGCAACGAACTGGCCGCGATCTGGGAACGTTCGAGCGCGTCGCGCGAACAATTGCTCACGCAGCTCCAGGATTGGTGCCATCGCGCTGAGCAAAGCGGGATCAAGGCGCTCCAGGAATTCGCGTCGCGCCTGCGTCGCTACGCTTGATCGGTCCGCAAGGATTTCGGGCCCCTCAGTGAGGCGTAGGAAAATCCTTTAGAATGACGAGACGTCACAAAACCCCGCGCTGGCGGGGTTTTTCTTTTTGGGCCGCAAAAAAAGCCGGAGTCCCCACAATGGCTTCAATGGCGCGGCGATCGGTAGGGGCAGGAGATGATGAGTCAGGCAATCAGGAAGGTCGAATATGACCGGCCGCAGGGTGCCGTCTGTAGCGTTGGACAGGCGTGGGCGCGCGTGCCCGATGCGCCGTCCACGGCGGAGCGCGCGGCATTGAAGGAGCGGATTCGCGCGTTGCTCAAGCGCGAGAAGGCGGTGCTCGTCGCGCACTATTATGTGGATCCCGAATTGCAGGAGCTTGCCGACGAAACCGGCGGCTGCGTGGCCGATTCGCTGGAGATGGCGCGCTTTGGCCGCGATCATGAGGCGCAGACGCTCGTCGTGGCGGGCGTACGCTTCATGGGCGAGACCGCGAAGATCCTGAGCCCGAACAAGCGCATTCTCATGCCCGACCTCGACGCGACCTGTTCGCTCGACCTCGGCTGCCCCATCGACGAGTTTTCGGCGTTTTGCGACGAGCATCCGGACCGCACCGTGGTCGTCTACGCCAATACGAGCGCGGCCGTGAAGGCGCGCGCGGACTGGATGGTCACGTCGTCCATCGGCCTCGAGATCGTCGCCGACCTGCACGCCAAGGGCGAAAAAATCCTCTGGGCGCCCGACCGGCACCTGGGCGGCTACATCCAGAAGAAGACCGGCGCGGACATGCTGCTGTGGCAGGGCTCGTGCCTCGTGCATGACGAGTTCAAGGGGATCGAGCTCGACCTGCTGCGCGCCGAATATCCGGACGCCAAGATTCTCGTCCACCCCGAATCGCCGGAAGGCGTGGTCGCGCTCGCGGACGTGGTCGGCTCGACCACGCAACTGATCGACGCGGCCGTGAAGCTCGACGCACAACGGTTCATCGTCGCGACCGACCTCGGCATCCTCCACAAGATGCGCCTCGCCGCGCCGGGCAAGACCTTCATCGAAGCCCCCACGGCCGGCAACAGCGCGACCTGCAAGAGCTGCGCGCATTGCCCGTGGATGGCCATGAACGGCCTCGCGAATCTCGCCGACGTGCTGGAGCGCGGTCACAACGAGATTCATGTCGATACCGCGCTCGGCGAGCGCGCCCGCCTGCCGATCGACCGCATGCTGACGTTCGCCGCGGAGCACAAGCGCCGCGTGCAGGCGAGCGGCGACCTCGCGCGGGACACCGCGCTGTTCTCGCAAGTGGGGGCGGCGTAAATGGGCGCACTTGAATTGCTCGCAGTCGATGCTGTTTCGCCCGTGCTGGACGCCGTGCGCGCTCAGTACGGCGCGGCGTTCGACGACGCGATTTCCCGCAACGTCGCCGACGCGCTCGAAGAGGACGTGGGCCCCGGCGACCAGACCGGCCGCCTCGTGCCTGCCGACGAAATGCGCAACGCGCGCATCATCGTGCGCGAAGACGCCGTGCTGTGCGGCGTACTGTGGTTCGACGGGGTGGCGAAGCAGGTCGATCCGCGCATCGAGGTGCGCTGGCACTATCGCGAAGGCGACCGCATGGCTGCCGATACGACCGTGTGCTCGCTGCGCGGCCCGGCGCGCTCGCTGCTCACGGCCGAGCGCAACGCGATGAACTTCCTGCAACTGCTTTCGGGCGTGGCGAGCGTGACGCGCCGTTACGTCGACACGATCGCGCATACCAGCACGCGCATTCTGGACACGCGCAAGACGCTGCCCGGCCTGCGCCTCGCGCAGAAGTACGCTGTGCGCGTGGGCGGCGGCGCGAACCAGCGTCTCGCGCTGTACGACGGCATTCTGATCAAGGAAAACCACATCGCGGCAGCGGGCGGCGTGGGGGCGGCGATGGACGCGGCGCTTGCGCTCGATGCGGGCGTGCCCATCCAGATCGAAGTGGAAACGCTCGAACAGCTCGAAACGGCGCTCGCGCACGGCGCGACATCGGTGCTGCTCGACAACTTCTCGTTCGACATGATGCGCGAGGCGGTGAAGCTCACGGCAGGACGCGCGGTGCTCGAGGTTTCGGGCGGCGTGAACTTCGACACGGTGCGCACGATCGCGGAAACGGGCGTGGACCGCGTATCGATTGGCGCGTTGACGAAGGATGTGCGCGCGACGGACTTCTCGATGCGTATCGTCTGAAGCGGCGCATTCTCGCTGCCCTGGCACCATCAAAAAGGCCGCCTCGGAGTGAGGCGGCCTTTGTTTTTTGGGGCGCTACCAGGCAGGTCGAGTTACGCAACCGTGCGATTGCGCACGCGCTCGGGCGATAGCACCGTCGGCAATGCCTTGGGCAGCGAATTCGGCCAGTCGCGGCTGTAGTGCAGACCGCGGCTTTCGCGGCGCGAGCGCGCGCTTTCCACGATCAGCGAAGCCACCTCGACGAGGTTGCGCAGTTCCAGCAGGTCGCGCGTGACGCGGAAATTCGCGTAGTACTCGAGAATTTCGTCGCGCAGGAGCGAGAGGCGATGCTGCGCGCGTTCGAGCCGCTTATCGGTGCGCACGATGCCGACATAGTTCCACATCAGGCGGCGCAGCTCGTCCCAGTTGTGGGCGACCACGACTTCCTCGTCGGAGTCCGAAACGCGGCTTTCGTCCCAGTCGGGCAGCGGGGCGTGCGCGCCCGCGCCGAAGCCCTCCGCCTCGATCGCTTCGGCGGCCGAACGGCCGATCACGAGGCACTCCAGCAGCGAATTGCTCGCAAGCCGGTTGGCGCCATGCAGGCCTGTGTACGAGGTTTCGCCTACGGCGTAGAGTCCCGCGAGGTCGGTGCGTCCGGCCAGATCCGTGACGACGCCGCCGCACGTGTAATGCGCGGCGGGCACGACCGGAATCGGCTCCTTCGTGATGTCGATGCCGAATTCGCGGCAGCGCGCGAGAATGGTCGGGAAGTGCTCTTCGAGGAACGCCGGCGGTTGATGGCTGATGTCGAGGTGCACGCAGTCGATGCCGTGCTTCTTGATCTCGAAGTCGATCGCGCGAGCGACGATGTCGCGCGGCGCGAGCTCCGCGCGCGCGTCGTGGTCGGGCATGAAGCGCGTGCCGTCGGGCAGGCGCAGCACGCCGCCCTCGCCGCGCACCGCCTCGGAGATCAGGAACGATTTGGCGTGCGGGTGGAAGAGGCAGGTGGGGTGGAACTGGATGAACTCCATGTTCGCCACGCGGCAGCCCGCGCGCCAGGCCATGGCGATGCCGTCACCCGTGGCCGTGTCGGGGTTCGTCGTGTAGAGGTAGACCTTGCCCGCGCCGCCCGTGGCGAGCACCGTGTGCGGCGCCTGGATCGTCACCGTGCGGTCGTTCTTCAGATCGAGCGCGTAGAGGCCGTGGCAGCGCCGGCCCGGCAGGCCGAGGCGATCGGACGTGATGACGTCGATTGCCTGGTGGTCTTCTAGGATCGTGATGTTCGGGTGCGAGCGCGCGCGCTCCAGCAGCGTCTGCACGACGGCGTGGCCGGTGGCGTCGGCGGCGTGGATGATGCGGCGGTGGCTGTGGCCGCCTTCGCGTGTGAGGTGGAAGCCGAGTTCGGCTGCGGCGTCCTTCGTGAACGGCACGTCCTGGGCGATCAGCCATTCGATGGCCTCGCGGCCATGCTCGACGATGTAGCGTGTGGCCGCCTCGTCGCACAGGCCGCCGCCTGCCACGAGCGTATCGTCCACGTGGTTCTCCACGCTGTCGGCCGAATCGAGCACGGCGGCAATGCCGCCTTGCGCGCGGTCGCTCGCGCCCTCGGTCATCGCGCGCTTGGCGATGACCACGACGCGACGCGTGTCGGCGAGATTCAGCGCGACGCTCAGTCCGGCGAGGCCGCTGCCGACGATCGCTACATCGAAATTCATGATCCTGCTTCTCCGTCTCTCTTGTTCTGCGCTTTTTGCCGTCCTCTCGCACTGTCAGGAATGGATGACAAACGTGTGGCGGCGGTGAAGCGGGAAGCATACTCCGAGAGAGGAGTGGAGGGATAGCCGCAGTGTGGGCGCGGCGGGTAAAACACCGTTGCGTGCCGCGAGGGGCGACGTGGCGGGGCTCGAGGCGGAGCCCAAAACGAAAAACCCCGCTAAAAAGCGGGGTTTTCGGTCTTCGTCAGGCTCGGAACCCGATCAATTACTTGATCTTGGTTTCCTTGTACTCGACGTGCTTGCGAACAACCGGGTCGAACTTCTTGATCGACATTTTTTCCGGCATGTTGCGCTTGTTCTTCGTCGTCGTGTAGAAGTGACCCGTGCCTGCGGTCGACTCGAGCTTGATCTTGTCGCGAATACCCTTGGCCATGATTTACTCCTTACAGTTCGCCGCGTGCGCGCAGGTCTGCGAGCACGGAATCGATGCCGTTCTTGTCGATCAGGCGCAGGCCTGCGTTCGAGATGCGCAGACGCACCCAACGGTTTTCGCTTTCAACCCAGAAACGGCGGTTTTGCAGATTCGGGAGGAAACGGCGCTTGGTCTTGTTGTTAGCGTGGGAAACGTTGTTGCCGCTCATCGGCGCTTTCCCAGTGACTTGGCATACACGTGCCATGAGTGCACTCCTACGGAAATTCTGAGTTCGAGAGCCGCTTAAGTTTCCCAGGCGAGAAATGGCCGGAATAAGAGCGCGCTCACGTATGGATGAGAGACAACCTCGAACCCAGGCCGTATTTCCCCTGGAAGACCTCAAAGGCTTCGGAACAGGGTTGGAAATAGGCAAACCGCAATTCTAGCAGAAAAAATCCAGGAAAATCAAACACGATTTGCGGATGTTGTTGTGCGCCGCCGCGCCCGGGTGGGGGCGCAAGCGGTGCGCGGACTCTATGCAGACCGTCCAGCAGGCCATCCGCGAAGCCGTCCGCGGGCTCAGTTCCAGCCGTGGCGTGCGAATGAAAACGTTTCGCGCGCGCCGATCACGAGATGATCGATGAGCTGGACTTCCACGAGCGCGAGCGTTTCGCGCAGCACCCGCGTGAGACGCCGGTCACTCGCGCTGGGCTGCACCGCGCCCGAAGGATGATTATGCGCGACGATCAGGCTCGCGGCGTTGAGCATGAGCGCGCGCCGCACGATTTCCCGAGGATACACCGCCATGCGCGTGAGCGAGCCGCGCGAGCTTTCCTCCGAGCGGATCAGCCGGTGGCGCGCGTCGAGAAATAGGCACACGAACACCTCGTGCGGCCGCCCGCCGATCAAAAGCCGCAAATAGTCCTCGACCGCGCCGGGGGAGTCGACGAGCGGCTTGTCGTCCAGCGCCTCGGCGAGCGCGCGCCGCGCAAGCTCGGTGACGGCCTGCAACACCGAGGCCTTTGCGGGCCCGATGCCGCGCAGACTCTCGAATTCCTCGCGCTGCGCGTCGAGCATGGCGCGCAGCGACCCGAAATGCGCGAGCAGCGAGCGGGCGACCTCGAAGACGTCGTAGCCCGGCAATCCCGAGCCCAGCAGGATCGCGATCAGTTCCACATCGGAAAGCGCGGTTGGGCCGGCCGCGCGCAGACGTTCGCGCGGCATGTCGCGCGGGCGCGCCGCAGGCGCTTCGCTGTCGCTGGCGAGCACGGCAAGCGGCGGCTCGCGCAGCGTAGTCGCGGGCGGCCCATCGCGCCCGGGGCCGCGCTCGGCGCAGCCGGCAGCGGGCCGGGCGACGTCGCGGCGCGTCGCCATATAGGGCGACGCCGGCATGCAGGCAAGTTCCGTCATGACAATCTCCATAGGGCGAGCCGGAGCGCGCCGCGCGGGCGTGCTTTGGCGGCGGCGGTGCACAATCGTGCCGAGACCGCCCCGGCCAAGTGGCTTACAATAGATGTTTTCCAGCCACCCGACGGAGGCTGGGCCGGCGCCTTGCGGCGCGCACGCGCGAAGCGCGCGTCCCGACGAAAAGAGTTACGCATGAGCATCATCGACATCTCCGAAGTGAAACCCGGTTCCCACGTGACGCTGCACTACCGGCTTTCGCTTGCCGATGGCACCGAAATCGTCAATACCTTTGTCGACCGTCCCGCCACCCTCCTGATGGGCGCCGGCCAGCTCGCGCCGCCGCTGGAAGACATTTTGCAGGGCCTGAAGGTGGGCCACCACTCGACCTTTCAGCTAGAACCGGGCGTGGCCTTCGGCCAGCGCAACCCCGACCTGATCCAGCGCGTCTCGCTCAAGACCCTGCGTGACAACGGCATGATCGGCGAGGAGTTCAACCCGGGTGACCTGATCGAGTTCAATGCGCCCGACGGCGGCCGCTACGCCGGCGTGCTCAAGGAAGTCAACGAGACTTCCGCGCTGTTCGATTTCAACCATCCGCTCGCCGGCCAGGCGGTTGCGTTCGAAGTGCAAATCATCGGAATCCTCTAAAGCCCATGACCATCACGGACACGTCCCCCATTGCCGACCTGGCCGAAGCGGAAATCCTGCTCGCCCAGCCGCGCGGTTTCTGCGCCGGCGTCGATCGGGCCATCGAGATCGTCGAGCGCGCCATCCAGCTTCACGGCGCACCGATCTACGTGCGGCACGAGATCGTCCACAATGCTTATGTCGTCGAAGATCTGCGCAAGAAAGGGGCGATCTTCATCGAGCAGCTCGATGAAGTGCCGTCCGGCAACACGGTGATCTTCAGCGCGCACGGCGTCTCCAAGTCGGTGCGCGCCGACGCCGAGTCGCGCGGCCTGCGCGTGTACGACGCGACTTGTCCGCTTGTGACCAAGGTGCACGTGGAAGTCGCGAAGATGCGCGATGAAGGGCTCGACATCGTCATGATCGGGCACAAGGGCCATCCGGAAGTGGAAGGCACGATGGGGCAGGCGGCCGAGGGCATGTACCTCGTCGAAGACATCGCCGACGTCGAGGCCCTCAAGCTGCGCGATCCGCAGCGCGTGGCGTTCGTCACGCAAACCACGCTGTCGGTGGATGACGCGGCCGAGATCATCACCGCGCTCAAGGCGCGCTTTCCCGGCATTCGCGAGCCGAAGAAGCAGGACATCTGCTACGCCACGCAGAATCGCCAGGACGCCGTGAAGTTCATGGCCCCGCAGTGCGACATCGTGATCGTGGTGGGCAGTCCGAACAGTTCCAACTCGAACCGGCTGCGCGAAGTGGCCGAGAAGCGCGGCATTCCCGCCTATATGGTGGACGCGCCCGAGCAGATCGACCCGCGCTGGCTCGAGGGCAAGCGCCGCATCGGCCTCACGGCCGGGGCGTCGGCGCCCGAAGCGCTCGCGCAGGAGATCATTCGCCGTCTGCACGAACTCGGTGCGCGCAACGTGCGCGCGCTCGAAGGCATCGAGGAGAACATTGCGTTCCCGCTGCCGCGAGGGCTGGGTCAGCCGGCCTGACATCCACGCCGGTCTGCATGTCTGCGAAAAACGCGCCCAATGGGCGCGTTTTTTTACGCCTGTCGCCTAAGCAGCGCGATTTAAATAAGGGTCATATTAAAGAAAAGTGCGGGTTAACCGTGCGCCGACCCGGTGTTCGTATTAGTGTTTTCGCTAGAGTGCGACATCAAATCACGTGGTGTGACCCCAAATTTTTGATCTCGTTGAAGCGTTTCCAGCGACAGCGCACCACGTCAGGGCGTGATTTTTATGTCACCCCTTAAATATCCTCTTTTTGACCCGAAGCCCGCCCGACAAGGCATTGCGGTCACGGCCTGCAACACATGATGCGAACCGCGCCGATTTTTGGTGCAACTGATGCACGAAAATACGGCGCAACCTAAGGTGCAACCTCATTGCGGCCGATATCCTGAATTGTGGTTGCAATGCAGGAAAACCCTGCCGGTTCAACAATATTGCCCGTCGCATAATTGGCGTTACAATGCGCGCGTTCTGGGGGCTGAATCTCTCTGATAAGGCCGTCAGGCAAGCATTTCGGAAGGCGCAGGAGACCTGATTAATGCAACTCGAGTTTGCTTTTGCCGCGCCTTCGGCGGCTGCGGTTGCGCCGCGCGACGCGTGGCCCGACGGCGGTGTCGAGGCGGGTATGAGTGCAACATCGATCAATCCTGGCATGCAGATTGCTTTTGCATGCACCGGTGTTGTTGTGCCGGTTCGCCGCAGCGGCGTGACGGATCTCGCCGGCGAGATCACGGAGCGCAAGAGCGGCCCAGGAGAGGGAGTCATGACGTTTGACGCATTCACGATTGTCGGCCGCGAGGTCTGCCGCGAATCCGTCACTGCGAACGTGACGCGTAGTTGATTGAACCCGACGGCACCGAACCATCCGACGGTGCCGTTTTTGCATCCGCTTCTGGCGAGCCTGCCGCTGCAACACAGCGGCAACGCGAACCGGGGTGGCCAACCGTTACCGGTTTTTACTTCAATACCCGAAAGTGTCGTTGCGGTTCCGTAAAACATCGCCCACCGGCCGATGACGAGCGCGAATCCGGTTGCACGGGCTAAGGAGCGTTAAATGGATATTTTCATCCAGCAGATCCTGAATGGGCTGGTGCTTGGCAGCATCTACGCCATCATTGCACTGGGCTACACCATGGTGTACGGGATTCTGGGCATCATCAACTTCGCGCACGGCGA